>LNEO01000108.1 GCA_001465015.1 Deltaproteobacteria bacterium Ga0077539
GACGCCGTTGCAGTTGTTGTCCAAGCCGTCGCACACCTCGGCGCCGCCCGTCACGCCGGTGCACGCGCCCCACGTCCCCATCGGCTGCGGCGTCATCTGCTGCACGCACGTCTCGGTCCCCGCGCGGCACACGCCGATCGTCGAGCCGCACGGTCGCGTGATCATCCCTTCGTCGATCTGTCCGTCGCAGTCGTTGTCGCGGCCGTCGCACACCTCCGCGGTCGGCGTGCACGAGCTGCAAAACGCTTGCGTCGCGCACGCGGGATCCGCGCAGTCCGTCGCCCCGTCACAGTCGTTGTCACGACCGTCCGTGCACTGCGCCTGCGTCATTTCTGCGCCGATCACGATCGGAGGCGCGTTGCAGATCGCCTGCGTTTGGTCTGCGGGATTGCAGGCGAACACGCCGGGCGAAGAGCACGCCATGTTCGTCACCGTGCACGCGCCGCCGATGTTGAAGTCCTCGTCGATCAGCCCGTCACAGTCGTCGTCGATCCCGTTGCACAGCTCGACCAGCTGCGATCGCGCGACGATGTCCGCGATCGCGCGAGAGATGGTCGCTTCGTTGGTCGCCACGAACCCAGTGCCCGTGCCTCCTGCGGCCGCGATCGCGTTGATGCTCGCCGTCGAGACGCCGGTGCCGAAGCCGATGACGTACGTTCGGGTGCGAAACGCCGACTGCTCGTTCGCGCCAGCGACGACGTCGTAACAGTCACCATCGTTGTTGAGGTCCTGGTTGAACTCACCGGCGTCCGTCGTATCTCCGTCACCGTTGAGGTCGACTCGAAGACACCCGAGGTTGCGCGCGTTGATCGCCGCGCCGGTGGAGGTCGACGACAAGTTGCAGCCGAGCGCGTTGGAGGTCGAGCAACACTCCTCGCCGTCCGTCAGAAGAATCACGTTCATCGGGCGACAGCGGCCGAACGGATCGGGAGCGCCAGTGCCGTTGAAGTTGAGGTAGGGAGAGCGGTTGGTCGGAGCGAGGAGATTGCGCAGGTAATTTCCAGCGTGTCGCAGCGACCCTGCCATGGGCGTGTAGCGCGTGTTGGCGCTCTCTTCCCAGTTGACGTTGTCTCCGGGCGGAACGTACCGAAGCTCGGGACCCCCAGACGCGCCGGCAGGCGGTGTTGTCGTACAGCTCGACCAGGTTCCATCGCCCCACGCGCGAAGGAGCGGCTGTTGGCTGTCCGCGAGCGGCACCCAGAGCGACCCGCCGTCGTTGCAGCCGTACCACGGGAAGGGAAACCCCATGTTCGCCATCGGATTCGGCCCTGGAATCGCCCCGGGAAACGCATACAAACAGCCGCTCGTGCCGCAGCCGAAGCCAGGTCCCGCCCGAAGGTGCGGGACCGCTGCGTTACAGGTGAGGCCGTAGGTCATCATGCCCCAGATGCCGTCGCCGAAGCCGTCCGCGAGGTTGCGAACGACGCACGCAGCGACGGAGATTCGGCTCGGGTCGTAGCCGCACGAGTTCGCGCCTGCGTCCGTCGCCCGCATCGAGCCCGAGCTGTCGACGATCATTAGAAAGTGCGGCTTGATGATCGTCTGGCTGTGCGCGGGTGCGGACGCCAACGTGATCCACGAGCCTGCCGCGAGCCCGATTGCGGAGCGAAGCATCTTCTTCATGGCCGAGTAGTCTCCAGCGCGATGACAGGCACCGCGACGTTCACTGAAGACTACCTGCTCGAACGCTCGTCGCGCGAGACCTTCGCGCATAGGGCGCGGGCGATTCGCGTCCGTGTCGGGCGCCATGCACCCACAGGTAGGAGCCCTCGCCGCTCTTGCATCTACGCTGGCAGGCGCAGGCCAGGTCCGCTCGCGCCGCCCTTCGGGCTCTCGACGTGCAGCTCGGCCACGGGATCGGCGCAGTAGAGGGCGCTGTAGAGGCCCGCGGGGCGATGGTTGCCCGAGTCCCCGACGCCGCCGAACGGCAGGCGCGACGAGCTGCCGACGGTCCCGCGGTTCCAGTTGACGATTCCCGCAGACAGCTCATCCGCGATGGATCGAAACCGCTCGAGTGACTGGGTGAACACCGCGGCCGCGAGGCCGAAGCGCGTCGCGTTCGCCCGTTGGATCGCTCGTTCGACGAGCGAGCGTTCGTCGCCGCCGATCACTTCGACGAACACGAGCGGCGCGAACCACTCGCGCGCGCCGAGCTCGTCTGCGAGTGCGTCCTTCGCCACGTACACGCCCGGCCGAAGGTAGTAGCCCTCGACGCCTTCGACCTCGATCCGACGCAGCGCCGCGTGTTCGTCGAGCGAAGGACGGAAGGCGTTCACCAAGGACAGCGCCTCTTCGCGGGACGCTTCGTTGATGACCGGCCCCAGAAACGCTCCGTCCATCGACGGCGGTCCGATCACGCTCTCGCGCGCCGCGTAGGAGAGCCGGTCGATGACCGTCTTGGCGACGCGCTCGTGCACGAACACGCGACGCACCGCGGTGCATCGCTGACCGGCGGTGACGAACGCGCTGAACGCGATCTCTCGACACGCATAGTCGAGGTCGGCGTCGTCGAGGACGATCGCCGGGTTGTTTCCGCCCATCTCGAGCGCGAGCATTCGTCCTGCAAAATCGCTGCTCGCACGCAATATCGCGCGACCGACCTGGGTGCTCCCCGTGAACATCACGCCGTCGACACGCGGGTCTGCGACCAACGCCTGCGCGACGTCGCCCGCGCCCTGCACGACGTTGATGACCCCCGCGGGAAAGCCCGCTTCCAACAGGCAATCCGCGAGCAGCTCACCCACTTGCGGCGCCTTTTCGCTCGGCTTGAACACGACGGTGTTTCCCGCAGCCAACAGGGGAACGATGTGGCCGTTCGCAAGGTGCGCAGGAAAATTGAAGGGTCCCAGCACCACGCACACGCCCACCGGGCGGTAGCGAACGAAGGCTCCCGGCTCGACCTCGCGTGGGGTCACCAGTTGTTGACCCGCGCCGAGGGTGATGTCGACCTTCGCGACCAGGGCGTCAGCCTCGGTGCGCGCCTCCCAGAGCGGCTTTCCCACGGCGCGCGCGATGGCGATGGCGATGGCGTCCCGACGCGCGACGAGCGCGTGTCGATAGCGCAAGAGGCACTCGCGCCGTACGTCGAAGCTCGCTCGCCTCCAAGCGCCGAGCGCCGCGCTCGCCGCGGAGACCGCTCGGTGAGCGTTTGGCACCGCCGAAGAAAATTCGCCGATGACGTCGGCGAAATCGGCCGGAGAAACGGCGGTGAACCGCGCGGAGTCGCTCGCTTCGCTGCGCACGAACTCGGTGCCGATCAGGTCGCCTTTGCCCTCGACGGGCGCGCTTCGAACACTCATGGCGAACTCGAAAGTAACACTCTGCTCTCGAGGGCCGTAGACTTCGCGCGCTGTGAGGTTCACTCAACGTTTCGTCCTGGTCGCGCTGGCGGTCGCGCCCTTCGGCGCGGGCCAGTCGGCAGCGCAGACCTTCGTCGGCCCGCGATCGCCCGCGGAGATCGCCGCGCACGACCCGCGCGCCGCGGTCGACGCCGAGCTCGCCGGGCGTCGACCGTTGCTCCGAGCGCGTGGAGACACAACGGCGCTCGTGGCTCGCCGCGTGCGCGAGGGCAGTCGAGGCGAAGCGGTGTTCACGCTCGCGCCGCGCGGTCGGCCATCGACGCCAGAGCGATGCTACTTGCTGGTGGGAGCTGCGGGAGGCACGACGAACTTCGCCGTTCGCCTGCCGAACTTCGCGACGCCTCGCGAGGTGCAGATCGCCGCGGCCGCGCGTGGCGGCGTGAGCAGCACTCGATTTTGTGTGCCTTCGAGCGCTGGGCCCATCAGCGCGACCGCCGCGGTGTCGACGTCCGTGGCTGTTCGGTGGGCGGTCGCGGTGCTCGAAGCGCCGCCGCCGCAGGCGATCGTCGAAGAGCTCCCGGATGTCGGCGCGAGCGCGCGCGAGCGGCTGGCCCGAGCGCTCTCCAGCGCAAACGGAGCAGGCGCGGCCGACGCCGGCGCATCGACGGGCGGCGCGCGCGCGACGCTCGAGATCGGCGGAGGCGATCTTGATTTCGTGGGTCGACAGATCCGCGAGGCGTACGCGGCAGTCAACGGCGCGCGCGCGGTGACGACCGCCGCGCGCGTCACGCTGCAGACCGCCAACGAGCACGCCGTGAGCGCGCGGCTCGAGCTGGGTCGGTGCTACGAAGCGGCGGCGTTCGGCGTTCCGTCGGTGGCGGACATCGACGTGTCGTGGTTCGACTCGACCGGCGCGCGCGTGGCGCAAGACAACGGCCGGCGCAGCAGCGAACGAGTCCGTTTTTGCCCCACGCTGAGCGGAACGTACCGCGCCTCGGCGCGGGTCTTCGCAGGCGGCGGCCTCGTGCTGTTGCAGCTCCTCGAGGTGCCCACATCGTGAAGTTCTTCGACAAGCGAACGCAGCTATTCGTCTACCTCGCCGCGATCTTCGTCGCGTCGCTCATCGTAGGCGACCTCATCGGCGGCAAGGCCGTCGCGATCAACATCTCGGTCGGATCGATACACTACTCGCAGCCGATGAGCGTGGGGCTCTTCGCGTTTCCCGTGACGTTCTTGCTGACCGACGCCGTCAACGAGTTCTACGGCCGCAAAGGCGCGCGATTTCTCACGTTTCTCGGGATGTGGATAGCGATCTTCGCGTTCATCATCCTCAACGTCGCGCAGGTCCCGCGCAGCGAGCCCAACAGCTACTTTCGCGACGCGGAGTTCGACAAGGTCTTCGGCATCGGCGGACGTCTGTTTATCGCGTCGGTGCTGGCTTACCTCGTCGGGCAGTTTCTCGACATTCACGTGTTTCAGTTCTGGAAGGCCCTGACGCGCTCCAAGCACCTGTGGCTGCGCGCGACAGGCTCCACGCTCGCGTCCCAGATCGCCGACACGGTGATCATCAACTTCTTGTTCTGGTGGGCGATCCCGACGATGTCCGGCGACGCGGCGCGCCCGCTCTCGTGGGTGGGAAAGAAGGCGTTCGGCGAGTACGTGCTGAAGTTCTTCATCGCCATCGCGCTCACGCCGGCGGTGTACGCGCTGCACGGCGTCATCACGCGACGGTTGGAGATCGAGCCAGCCCCGGTCGAGACCACGCCCGACCCGTGATGCGCTGGCGGGATGCGCGCGGGTTCTCCCCGCGAGCGCCGATCAACGACGACGGAGCGACGAGCTGGCGGCCCGCCCGTGCGCAGGGCGATCGCTGGACGACCTTGCGCTGGCGACGCGACGGCGGCGCGGTCTCGGTCGGGGCTTGATCCCCTCGACGCACTGCGCATCTCCCGAAGGACAGGCGATTCGCACGTGAAAGTGGTTGGTGTGCGGAAGCGCGTGCGTCGGCTGGTGCACGACGAGCTGCGCGCGCACGAGCAGCATCGGTCGCGCGTTGATCGAGCGAGCGTGGTCGATGAGCAGCGATCGCAGCGGAGAAGAGACGAAGATGTGCTCGACGCGGACCGCGGGATCCTCGAGGAGCGCCGCGACGAGCGCCCAGTTGCGAGCGACGTCGAAGCGCCACGGTCCGCCGGCGATCGGGAGCCCGCGGCCGTTGAACGACACGTAGTCGTCCAGCACCCGGGCGCGGCCTCTGGCGTCGCGCGCATAGAAGGCGATGTCCACGTCGCGCCCGGACTGGTGCGAAGCGTGGTGCCCGATCGGCCCGCCGTCATGATCGGACATGTCCCCGACCGTCAGTCGGCTCCCCGGAAAGTCCCTCGCGACCGCCGCCGAGGCCCTCCTGAGCATGGCCACCAGCTCTTCGGTGCCGTGGTGGTGGCGCCGCCCCGGTAGGTAGCGAACCCGCGCGTCCTCAACGAGGCGGACGCCATTCGCGAGGGATCCTCCGTTCGCGTAGCCCATCGAGTACGAGGGGGGCCTCTCTCGTACGCGTCGGCTTCGTCGCCGCTCCGAGCCGCTCCTCGACTGCGCAAAGGCGGACGAGACGACCATCAAAAACGCGACGGCGACCCACAGGGGACGAAGCTTCGGGCTCATCGCAACCTCACGACTCGCTCGGTTAGCACCCAGCCAACAACCGCAGAAAGAAAGCGACGAAACGAATTTGACAGGCTGCGCTTGCGTTCAGTAGGGTGCTGAATAGATGGACACCCTGCAGCCCCTCACTGAACGCCAAAAGATTGTCCTCGATTTCATCAAGCAGTCGATTCGCGAGCGGGGCTATCCGCCATCGCTCCGTGAGATCGGCGCGCACATGGGGATCAAGAGCACCAACGGGGTCAACGACCACCTGACGGCGCTCGAGCGCAAGGGCTACCTCCGTCGAGACTCGATGAAGTCGCGCGCGCTTCAGCCGACCGAGCCGCACGATCGCGTCGCGGCGCACAGCGAGCCCGTCGCTGTCGAGAGCGACTCGAAGCCCGCCAACGAGGACGGGACGCTTCGCGTCGAGGTCAAGGGCACCGTCGCCGCCGGCGGGCTCAACGACCTCTACGAGTCCAGCCGCGGCTCCTTCGCGATCGATCGCGCGCTCCTCGGCACGCCCACGGCAGCCGAGGTCTTCGCGCTCGAGGTGCAGGGCGACTCGATGATCGACGCGGGGATTCACGAAGGCGACACCGTGTTCGTCCGCCGCGCCAGCGACGCGAAGAAGGGCGACATCGTGGTGGCGCGAGTGAACGGGACCGGGACGCTCAAGCGGTACTTTCCCGAGAAGGACCAGGTGCGCCTTCAGCCCGAGAACAAGAAGTACTCGCCGATCATCGTCCCCAGGGCGCGGATGGAGCACAGCGAGTTCGCGATCGTCGGCGTAGTGACCGGGCTCTTTCGCAAGATCTGACCAGCGGGGGGCTCCTCGGGTGCGCTGGCGCAAGCGCCGGCGAACGAGCAAGCGTGGGCGCCGGGGGGCACGCGCTCGAGATCGTCGCGAGGCGCGGTTCCGCCTGGCGCCCTCGCGCACTACAATCACGGGTAGAGCAAAAATCATGTTCGGCCCGATGATCGTAGGCGCCGCGGTCGCAGGCGCAGCGGGAGTCATGTCTCTCGTCAACCACTACCGAGGACAGCTCGGCCCGATGTCCGCGCGCGAAGCGCGGCTGTTGGCCTCGATGCCGATCACCCCGATCGCTCAGGCGCGAGGCGGGCTCATCAAGATCGCCGGTCGCGTCGTGGGGTCGGTGACCGAGCGGAGCTACTACCACCGTGTTCCGTGCGTCGCGCTGCAGCTCGATCACTACGAGGTGCGCGACAGCGTCAACGGACCGCAGCGCATGCTCCTGCGCAGCGAAAAGAAGCTCCACCCGTTCTTCGTCGAAGACGAGACCGGACGCGTCGCGGTGGACCCGAGCAACGCTCGAATCGACTACGTTCGCGACGGCACCGACCTCGAGAGCACGATCGAAGAGAGCAGGCTCGTCAACGGCGACAAGGTCTTCATCCTCGCTGAGGTCCGCAGGTCTGGGCCGCGCGTCGTGCATCCCATGCGACACGCGCAGAACAACATCGAGTCGGGCATCGAGCTCGTCGGCTCGCCGCTCGTGACGTGGCGCACCGAGCCGGAGGTCTATCCCAAGCTCTCGCCGCCCACCGGCGGGGTGCTGCTGTCAGCGATGAGCGCGGCCTGCGCTGCGCTCGGCGCGGTGCTCGATTTGTGAACACGAATCCATCTGTCGTCGTCGCGCCCGCGCCATGCGCGACCGAGCTCGTCTTTCACGGCCTCGCTCACCTCGCGGTGGGAGCGCACCACGCGTCGCTCGAGGATCCCGCGTATCTCCGATACGCCCGCGAGGCCTACGGCGACTCGTGCTGCGAGACGCTCGCGCAAGACGGCGCGCTGCTCGGCGCGAGGATGGTTCGACACGACAACGTCGCCTTGCACGCGCTGCCCGCCGCGCTCAGCACGACGCGGGCGATCGTGGCGTTGGCGCGCGATCCGGACGCGCTCGTCGAGGGGGCGCACCGCCCGTCGATCGACCAATGCTTCGACAATGACCGCGAAGGAACCGAGTGGCTCCTGTGCGACCTCGCGCTGTGCGCGCGCGACTTCGAAGAGCGCTATCGCGACCGGGTGCGGCCCGCCGTCGAGCGCGCGTGCGAAGCGCTCGCGCCCGCGCTCATCGAGGCGCGCTCGGTCGCGCCAGACCTGGCTCGATTTCGTGTGTCGCTCTCGGCGACGCTCGGTCGCCGCGGGCGAGCGTTCGCTTCGCGCTGGCTGGTCGCAGGCGCGTCTGGGCTCTGGTCGGAGCACGGCGCCGAGCACTCCGCTGTGCTGCTCTTGCACGAGCACGCCGTGACGACCGCGACGCACGCGGACTACCTGCGCGCCGAGTGGCACGCGATCACGACGCTCGCCGCGGCGATCGAACGCTCGACGCTTCGCGACGCGCACGCGCGGTGGGTCTCGTCGCTCGACCTTCGCGACCTCGCGGCGGGAGCGGCGCGCGCCGGGCTCGTCGACGAGCGAAGCGCTCGGCGCGTGATCGAGGATCGAGCAGACCGAGCCGAAGCGCTGCGCGCTTGCGCAGCGCGCGCACAGACCCCGTGATCGCGGCGTCTCAGCGCGCCGCCCGGCTCGTCACACGCGTCACCATCGCCGCGATCGCGACGAACAACACCACGAGCGGAACAGCGACCCACGCGCGCCCTCGCGCGATCGCCGCGTCGCACCCGACCGCCGCGAGCGCAGCGAACAGCGCGACGGCGAGCCCGCTGAGCAGGCCACGCGTCGCGGAGACGAGCGCTACGAGCATCGAGAGGGCCATCGTCCGCGGCAAGAACCGCATCGTCGAGCCGAGCATCTCGAGCGCCGGCGCGTAGCTGGTCCCCACGGCGAGGGTGCCGCCGATCGAAGCGGCGACCATTCCTGCGGCGAGCCCGGCGCCAGCCAACACGGCCCATCGAACACCGCGGGTCTTGCTGACGCGATCGCCGAGAATCGCCGCGGTCGCGCTCCAGAGCAGGGCTCCGGCGACGGCGGCGAGCGTGACTCCCGAGCGGCTGCGAAGCGCGACGTTCACGCCCGTCAACGCCGCCTCGCCCATCGCCACGAAGGGCCGAGCCGCGATTCCCAACAAGAGCCACACGATCGCACGCTCGAGCGAGAGCGCTCGGCCCACTGCGAGAACAGCGAACATCGCGATCGCGAGCGGCGTAAACACCACCGCCAGGTACCTCGGCAACGCCAGCGGGATCATCCAGAGCGCGAGCGTCGCCGCAGAAACGAGCGCGGCGATCGAGTCGATGGGCGTTCGGCGCACCGGCATCGCGACGGACACCCGCGCCGAGCGCGGCGGGTCTTCTTTTGCGACGCTGCGCACGCGGCGCGCGAGCGCCCACGTCCCGACCAGCGCCAACATCGCCCAGGCGATCGCAAGCGGCTCGGCGACGAACGGCGCGACAGAGATCACGCCCCACGGAACAGCGTTGTACAGCCCGTGCGCAAGCGTCGCGACGACGAGCGCCACGAGCGATCCGCGCGGCGTCGGAAGCTCGAGCGCTCGGGCGTGAATGGCGGCCTGCGCGAGGATCGTCCCGTACGTCGCGCCAAAGAGCGTATGCGCGAACACCGGCGGAATCGCTCGCAACGCGAGCCACTCGAGCGGCAGCGCGTTGCCGTCGAGCGCGATCGCGAAGTACACGACGTTCTCGCGAAAGGCGAAGCCCGCGCCGACCGCGACGCCCGCGGTCGCGATCGCCTCTCGATCCTCGTCGCAGTCCGAGGGAGTGAGCATCGCCGCGAGCAAGAGCGCCTTGGCGAGCTCTTCGGTGACCGGCGCCCACAGCGCGCGAAACAGCCCTGAATCTCCAGCGATTCCAAGGCGCCTCGCGGCGCCCGCGAGCTCGATGCAGAGCCACGCGCTGACGACGCCGGCGACGAAGTGCCGCGCGCGCAGCGCGCTCCTTCGCGGCGCGACCAGGATGAGCGCGGCGAGCGCAGGTCCGAGCGCCGCCGCCAACACCGAGAGAAACAGCACGGGCCGCGCCCACGCCCGCGCGAGGTGCGCAGAGAAGAGCCAGAGTCCGCCGACGCCGAGCACGCCGACCGCGAGGGCCGTCGACAGTCGCTCGAGCTCCTTGCGCGCCCACGGCTCGCGCGTGTTGACTTCGGGATCGACGAGATCGTGCGAGGGCTCTTCCACGATGTCGTCTCTGCGCGTTGGTTCAGCGGGGAGCCGCGTTGTTTGCGCTCGCCGACCGTTGCGTGATGATCCAGGCCAGCCCGGCGCCCACGCCGATCGCAGCGAGGAGCGCCGCGACCATGAACGCGAGCCGCAGCGACTGTCTCGGCCGCTTCTTTTCGAGCGGAGCAGGGATGTCGTCGTCCGACACGATCTCGAGAATCTCTGTCGGCAGGTGCGCTCCCGCCTTGCGCATCAGCGGAACCGCCGCGGTCATGTCCGCGGAAGGCGGCATCGACGGTCCCGCCTTGGGGCTCATCGAAGGCGCTGCGGCGCCGACGTGAAGCGCTTCGAGCAGAGCGATTCGCATGCTCTTGGCGTCGGGGAAGCGGTCTTGCTTGCGCTTTGCGAGCGCTCTCAACACAACGGCCTCGAGGCGCGGATCGGCGTCGGGTCGCCGTCGGGTCGGAGGCTCGACGGGGTCCGAGAGGTGCTTGAGGATCACCTCGAACGCGCTCTCGGCGGTGAACGGAAGCGTGCCCGTCATCATCTCGTAGAGCATGACGCCGCACGCGTAGATGTCTGCTCGACCGTCGAGCTCTTCGCCCCGCGCTTGCTCGGGCGACATATACTCGGGAGTGCCGTGCACGGTCCCGTCGCGCGTCAGGTTGAGGCTGTCCTCGCTGGCGGTGTTGGCGATGCTCTTGGCGATGCCGAAGTCGGCGACCTTCACCACCTCGACGAGGTTGCCGTGCTCGTCGGGGCGCTGAACGAGCATCACGTTCTCTGGCTTGAGATCGCGGTGCACGATCCCGAGGTCGTGCGCCGCCTGCAACACCGATAGCACCTGCGCGATGATCTTCGCCGAGCGGTCGGGGCCGAGCGGCCAGTCCTCGAAGATCGCGCGGTACAGCTCGCGCCCCTCGAGAAACTCCATCGCCAGGTAGGTCATCCCGTCTGGCTCGACGCCAAAATCAACGACCTGGACGCTGTTGGGGTGCTCGAGCTTGCTCGCCGCGCGGGCCTCGCGACGAAACCGCGCCTGCGCCGTCGGGTTGTCCATCAAGTGCCGAGCGAGGATCTTCACCGCGAGGGGGCGCCCCAACGTCAGGTGCATCGCTCGATACACGGTCCCGGTCGCGCCTGTTCCCGCGACAGCGTCGAGCCGATATTTTTCGGCGATCACACGACCGAGCAGCGGATCATTCGGAGCGGCGGTAGCCACAGCAGAGCGGGGGATCGTAAACCAATTTGGCCACTGGTGAACGGCCGATCGTCTCGCTCGAGATCAGCGAGCGAAAACCCCCACGTAGATCGGCATGGGCCTGAAGCGATTGCTCCCGCGAACGGTCAGCGAGAAGGGCGTGTTCGTCGTCCGTCGCCGAAAGCCGTATTGCGCGTCGGCCTCGAAGCGCGGCTCGTACGTGCGGCCGTCGATCGTGAGCTGCGTAAGGATCTGTTGAGGCGCGCTGGTGACGAGCGTCACGTCGCGATCGGCGGCGACATAGCAGGTAAACGTCATCGTCGCGCCAACGTCGATGGTGCCGCTGAAGGGCCGGGCGCAGATGTCGATCGCGCCAGCAGGAGGCTCCGCTGGAGGCGGCTCCATACCGGGAGGCGGCTCCATACCCGGAGGCGGCTCCATACCCGGAGGCGGCTCCATGCCGGGAGGCGGCTCGACGGGCGGTGGCGCCATGCCGGGCGGTGGCTCCATGCCGCTGCCTCCTCCCGTGGCGGCGATCGCCTCGTCGATCATCGTCGCGTGCGAATCGACTCGTGTGTACACGCCGACCCCGCCCTCGCAGGTCGACGCCGTCCCCCGTGACACGACGCCGATCACGCGGCCCGCACGGTTGAACATCGGCCCGCCCGAGTCGCCGTAGCAAGGCAACGGTCGTGCGGTGAGCAGCTCCTTGGCGACGACCCGACCGATCGCGCCGGTCCCGCGATACTTGCGACCGGATGGGAGGCCGCGGCGGCTTCCCTCGGTCTGCCCGTAGCCGATGCCCACGACCGCTTCGCCAACGGTTGGAGCAGCGCGCGACCACGCGTAGGGAGTGAGCGTTCCCGCTCGGTCCAGCAACAACACAGCGATGTCGTTGCCGTCGAACATGTTGCCGCTCGTCGTGCGAACCTCGGTCACGCGCGCGTACACCGCGCGGCCGTCGGCCGTCGGCCCGGTCCCGACGCTCAGTCGGCTGGCCGGTGTCCTCGCGCCGCCGTTCTCGATGCAGTGGCGCGCCGTGAGCACGACGCGCGGCGCGACCAACGATCCAGTGCACATAAAGCGCCCGTCGGTCATCAGGTACAGCGTCGCTGGATCCCCGTCGTAGGCAGCGCCGTTGATGATGCTCTCGGTCGAAGGTCCGAGGTCCTCCCACGAACCGACCTCGCCTTCCGCGCAACCACCGAGCGACAACGCGCCCAACGTCAGCGCGACGGCCGACGTGACAACGAACGAACCTGCGAGCCGAGCGGGCGGTGTGCGTCCCATCCAACCCAGTACTGCAAGCGCACTGCCACTGGGCCAAACCAGGACGACTGCTGGAAATTCGCTGCTGTTTCGAGAGAACGCAGGCACACCGACATCGCGCGACATGGGCTGTCCGGCGGTCGCCTGGGCGATCTTCTACCCAGCCCGCGTCTCGCTGGCTCGAGCTCGCGACACAGAAAGCAGCACTGCTGCGAAGAGCGCGAGGGCCGCGCTCGTCCACCACGCATAGCGACCATCGCCGACCGAGAGCAGCACAGCGAAGAGCAGACTCGCGACGAGCGAGCCGACGCCCGTCACCAGCGAGAACAGCCCGTACGCTCGTCCGAGCCCCTGCCCGCCCGCGAAGCTCGCGACGAGCGCCTTTTCGGCCCCCTCGGTCAAGCCATAGTACGCGCCGTACACCACCGTCACGCCCACCAGCGCTGCGGTGCCGCGCACCAACGGAAACGCGACGTACGCGAGCGCATACACGACCCAGCCGATCGCTAACGACCGACGCTTGCCCACGCGCTGCGCCAGCGCTGCGCCCGGCGCCGCGGCCACGGCCCGCACCAGCGCGAGCGCGGCCCAGATCAACGCGACGTCCCTCACGCTCGCGCCAGCCTTGAGGGCCTGCGCCACGATGAAGACGTCGCTCGCGTTGCTGAGCGCGAAGAGCCCGACCACCACGAGATACCGCTTGAATTCGTGGGAGATCTCTCCCTGGCTCGTCGTCGATCGGACCGCCTCGGACGCCTCCTTCGGTCGGTCGCGCACCAGAAATACGATCGCCAACAACGCCAGCGCGCCAGGCACGGCCGTCGCCCACGCGACAGCGCGAACGTTATCGGGCCACAGCGACAACAGCCCGACCGCGACCAGCGGACCCACGACGGCGCCCGCGTTGTCCATCGCGCGATGAAAGCCAAAGGCCACTGCGCGTCGCTCGCTGGGAGTGTCCTCGGCGATCAGCGCGTCGCGCGGCGCCGAGCGCAGTCCTTTTCCAACGCGATCGACGACGCGAACGACAAGCGCGTGCCACGGCAGCGTCGCGAGCGCGAGCAAGGGCCGCGCGACCGACGAGAGCCCGTAGCCAGCAAGCACAAACGGCTTTCGTCGCCGAAGTCGATCCGAACGCTTACCGACGAGGTACTTTACGAGCGCGGCCGTGGCGTCGGCAGCCCCTTCGATCACCCCTGCCCACGCGACGCTGACGTGCATGCCCTTGGCGAGCAGCACCGGCAGCAGCGGCCAGATCATGTCCGACGCCGCGTCGGTAAAAAAGCTCACGAGTCCCAGCGCGATCACGGTCCGGCTGAGCCCTTGGCGAGAGCGTTCTCCCTGCGCCTGTTCGGTCACGACCCGCGACGCTACCAGCGTCGAGTCGCTCGCCTCAGTCGATCATCGTCGTTTTCTCGCCCTTGCCGTCTCGGCGCGCGGGCGGCATCGTCTCGCTCGTGTCCAACGCCGTGACCCGTGGCATCCGCGTAAGCGTGAAGTGCAAGTACCTGCCCGAGCGCAGCTCGCCGTCGCAGAAGCAGTTCGTCTTTTCGTACACCGTTCGAATCACCAACGAAGGGACAGAGACCGCCCAGCTTCGATCGCGGCACTGGATCATCACCGACGCGAACAACCTCGTTCAAGAGGTGCGAGGCGAAGGGGTCGTCGGCGCGCAGCCCGTCCTCAAAGCCGGACAGTACTTCGAGTACACGAGCTTCTGCGCCATCGCGACGTCTCGCGGCTCGATGAACGGGACGTACCAAATGATCACCGACAGCGGCGAGCGCTTCGACGCGATCATCGCGCCGTTCGACCTGGCGCTGCCACACTCGATCAACTGAGCGCGAAGAGACGCGAGAGAGAACGACGATGACCATCCGAAAGATCGCGACCATCGGACACCCGGTGCTTCGAGAGCGCTCGCGAGAGCTCTCTCGACAAGAGCTCGCCATGCCCGAGACGCAGCGCTTCATCGATGACCTCATCGAGACGATGCGCGACGCCAGCGGCGCTGGGCTCGCCGCGCCGCAGGTGTACGAGCCGATTCGGATCGTCGCCGTCGAGGTCAAGAAGAACCCCCGATATCCCTACAAGCCCGACATTCCGCTCACAGTTCTGGTCAACCCCGTGCTCGAGCCGATCACCGATGAGAAGTTCGACAACTACGAGGGATGCCTGAGCGTGCCCAACCTCCGAGGCGTCGTGTCGCGCTTCACACAGGTTCGCCTGCGCGCGTGGGACCGCGACGGGGGCGAGGTCGACAAGGTCTTCAAGGGCTTGTCCGCAGGCACATTTCAGCACGAGTGCGACCACCTCGACGGAATGATCTTCGTCGATCGCGTCACGGACACTCGAACGCTCACGACTTGGGGAGACTTCGAGCGCTATCACATGGCGGCCTTCGTCGAGCGCGCCAAGGCCCTCGTCGAACGCTACGGCGGCTGACCAGGACTCGCACGGGACCGCGAAATGATGCGCCGCGGCGAGCGAGCGCCGCATGTTCTGCGTGTTGACCGCCAGCTCGAAGTGCTACCGTGCGCCACTCGCTTCGCCGCCCCGCCTTTCGTTCGGAGGTCTTGTCGATGGCTCGGATTGTTGCTGCTCTTCGCGCGTCGTTGTTCTGCACAGTTCCCATCGCGCTCTTTGGCTGTGCGGCCGACGTCGCGCAGACGTCGCAAGCGATCTTCGGCGGCGTCGACGACGCGACGCACACCAACGTCGTCGGCATCGTCATTCAAGGTGGCGCCGGCTTCGGCACCTGTACGGGCTCGTTGATCGCGCCCAACCTCGTGCTGACCGCGAGGCACTGCGTCTCGGAGGTGTCGGGAGACGGCATCGTCTGTTCGCGCTTCACGCAGAACGGCGTGACCTACGAGCCGTCGCTCTCGGCCGCGCCTTACAACGCGGGCAGCTTCCTGGTGACCACCGATCAGTTCATCACGATGCGCTCGCGCTTCTACCGAGTGCTCGACGTGTGGGTGCCCGACAACAGCACCGACCAGCCGATGTGCGGCCGAGACATCGCGCTCTTGCGGCTCTCGACGTCGGTTCAGACCGTCGCGCCCATCGAGCCAAGACTCGATATCGCGCCGAGGGTCAACGACATCTTCACCGCCAGCGGATACGGCGCCACCAACGCGCGCGGCAGCGGATCGGGAAGCCGGCGCATGCGCGAAGGGCTCAAGGTCGAGCACGTCGGCCTCGCGCAAGCGCGACCCGGCCTGACAGTGTTGACGCAAGAAGAGTGGCTCGCGGATACGGGGACCTGTCAGGGCGACTCCGGCGGACCTGCGCTCGATGAGCTCGGCGCGGTGTTCGGAATCCTCTCGCGCGGCGATGCGAGGTCTTGCAGCTCGCCTGTGTACACGCGGGTCGATTCGTACGCGCGCTGGATTCGAGAGCGCGGCCGCGCCGCGGCGATGGCCGGGGGCTACACGCCCCCGACGTGGGTCGAGCCTCCGCAGGCTCGGTCCGGCGTGATCGGCGACGAGTGCCGCACCGACGATCAGTGCGACGTTCCACTGCAGTGTTTGCCCATCGGAACCGCGCGCCGCTGCACCACCGACGACTGCACCGCGTGCCCCACCGGCTGGGTGTGCAACGAGGCTGGGCGCATGTGCATTCCTGATCCCGCGATCCCGCCGCCCCCACCGCCGGACTCCGGCGTCAGCGCGCCCGACGGCGGGCCCGACGGCGGCTCGACGCCCGGCGGGATGAGCGGCGGCTGCTCGGTCAACCGTGGCGCGCAGCGGTCCAGCGGGCTCGCGGCGCTCGCGGGCCTCGCGATCGCCTTCGCAGCGTCGCGCCGCCGTCGCGCGCGCTGATCGTCAGGCGCTCAGCGCTGAACCCACGCGCCGTGAAAGCCGTACGGGACACGGCGCTTCAAGAGAACCCGCGCGACGGGGTTCGCGTCCATCGATCGCGCGTCGACGATGCGCAGCTCGCTGCGATTTTCGCGGCGGTTGTGCGCAAAACCCACGATCCAGCCGTCGTCCTCGCTCGTCGCGCCGCGGCGCGACACGAACACGCCTTCGCCGCCGAACACGTCGCTCCCGTGCTCGTGGACGATCGAGCGCCCCGCCGATAGGTCGTACTTGATCCAGCCATCGGAGAACTGATCGGCGTCGCCGAGCGGCGAGGCGTCCTTCACGCGAGCGGTGTACGCGTAGCGCGCCTCGCGCCCGGCCACACCCTCGTGAATCCGAGGAAAATCACTGGACACATCGTCGATCGGCGACTCGCGCACGACGCCGCTCGACAGCTCGATCACCCAGCGGTGCAGGCGCGCCGAGTTGGCCTGCACGGTCCCGTCTTCGAAGTCGATCGACGCCTTGGGCATTCGGCAGCCGACGATCACGATGGTGCCGTCGAGCTCGTACGCGTTTGCGTAGTGAAACACGTAGCACGACGGCGCTTCGAACCATCGCACCGGCGCCGTCGCGTCCCCTCGCGGAATCACCGCGAACCGCGTGGGAAGATCCTCGCGAAACACGAACGGATCGGCGCCAGCCATCGCGCGCTCGACCTCGAACAAGAACGGAAACACCGGAATCACGGCGAAGTTTTTTGTGATCACGAAATCATGAATCATCGACCCGCACTGCAGCGGCACCTCGCGCGCGAGGGTCAGCGCTCCGGACGGGCTCACCTCGCCGTACGTGAGGTACGGCGGCGCGATCATGTTGTAGCCAAAGAAGCACAGCTCGCCGGTCGACGGGTCGACTCGCGGGTGCGCGGTGCACGGAAAATCGAGCTTCCCGCCGAAGGTCTCGAGCCCCACCGTCTCGAGCGTCGAGGGCGAGACCTCGTGCGGCGGCCCCGCCTCCCACAGCGCGAGCAGCTTTCCGTGATGGTGGACCAGCGCAGTGTTCGCGGTGTTGCCGCGCGTCGGCCCGTTGGGGTTTTCGAAGTCTGGCATCCCGAGGTCGCCGGCCCACAGCGCGCGGCCCGCGTCGTGCTCGCGCTGCCATCCCTCCGTCCTGACGTAGCGATTGCGGTAGCGCGCTCGGCCCTCGCGCAGCTCGACCGCGTGCAGCATCCCGTCGCCCGCAAACCAGTGATAGGTCTGCAGCGGATGAAACTGTGGGTTGGGCCCGTTGCGCACGAACCAACCATCCAGCTCCCGCGGAACCTCGCCGATCACCTCGAGCCCGTCGTCGTCGCGCTCGTCGGTCACCGGCGCAAAGTTGCCCTCGAGAAATTTGCTCTTCGCTGGTTGCATGTCTTTCCTCGTTACCCTGACACACGACTGTGAACAGTCGCGCCTCGCGCGTCGAGCGCACTCTCTTCGCGAGTCTCGAGCGCGACCGTCGAATTGACCGCGCCGCCCCTGGGTGCGGCCCGTTTGTTCGTGGCACGATGCGATCGTGCGATTGGTTCTCCCTCGGTTTGTCGCGCACACCAGGCGTGGCCTCCCCACGTTGACCGCGATCGGCTCGATCTCTCTCGCGCTCGCGGGATGCGGCCCCGCTCGAGATCCCGGTTGCCTCGGGTCGGCTTCGGTTCAGTGCGTTCCGCCGCCTGCGTGTCGGGCGGTGCGGTTTGCGTGCTCGACGAGCGGCGCTGCGAGGGTGACGCGCATCACCACACGCACCCAGCGCCCCGCAGGGCTCGACGCGCTCGCGTCCATCGGCGACTGGGTGCTCAGCAACGACAACGTCACCGTCGTCATCGACGACGTATCCCCGCCGCTCAGCCCCAACGCAACCACCGCGCAGCGCGTCGCGCACAATCGCTCGACGCACACCCATCACCTCGCGCCTTCGGGCGGCACGATCATCGACATCAGCCCCGCCGGCGGCACAGACCACCTCAATCAGATCTATCAGATCACCGGCATCGTTCCGCGCGACGCGCTTCACTACACGTCCATCGAGAGTCGACAGGAGGGCGACGTCGCGGTCGTGATCGCGCGCGGGTTTCTCGACGTCTCGACGGGCGGAGACGGACGCATGCTCGTGACCACGCGCTACGAGCTCAGGCCGTGCGACCCCGGAGTGCGCGTGCGCACGGAGATGTACAACGGAGGACGCGTCGCGTGGTCGAGCTACCTCTCGGACGCCTGGTTTCTCGGGGATCGCTCGCAGACGCCCTTCGTGCAGGGACGCGGACTCGGGTTCAGACACCCCGAGCTGATGCTCACCAACCTCGACGTGTCGCTCGTGCGAACGCCGTACATGGCCGCCTCGTCGCACGTCGGCGAAGACACTTCGTACGCGACGTTCTCTTGCACAGAGCCGCTGATGGACGGCGTCGTCGACCCGACCATCGTCGCGATGGGCCTGCCTCGAAGCTACGTCGCGCCCGGAGACGGTCTCGTCTTCGAGCGCATGATCGTCGCGAGTCGAGGCCCGGGCCTCGGCGCGCTCGAGCACGTCATGGCAGCGAGAAGGCAGCTCTTCGGAGAGCCGATCGCGTCGGTCCGCGGCACCGTCGAGCTGCCTCGCGGGCTCGGCTCGGAGCGAGTCGCGAGCGTCGTCTTCTACGAGCCCGCGCCGGACGGCAGCGATTCACCGACAGAGATCACGGTCTGGGCCGAAGCTGTCCCCGACGCGACCGGCGCGTATCGCGTGTCGCTCCCCGCCGGTCGCCGCTACCGAAGACAATGGTGGAGGCTCGGCCGTCCCTTTGGTGCGCCCGAAACGTTCGAGACTCCAGCGGGCGACGGAGCCACCGTCGAGCTCGGCGCCTTCCGCCCGCCGCCGCTCGGGACGATCCGAGCGAGCGTCACGATCAACGGTGAGGGCGTGCGCGGTCAGGACGCCGAGCTCGTCCTCGTTCCGGTCGATCCTTCGACGGCGAGCTCGGTGCGAGGAAGCGTCTACGGCTTCTTCGACAGCGAACGCTGCGCGCCCTACCTCGGTCCGACCCACGGCGGATCACCAGGGTGCAACCGCGTGCTCGTGCGGGGCGGCACGACGGTCGAGTTCTTCGCTCCCAACGGAACCTACTGGGTCTACGCGCACGGCGGCCCCGAGCGAACCATCGCGCGCACCATGGTCACCGTCACCGAAGGCGCCCAGCAAACCGTGTCGCTCTCGCTCGCGCAGCTCAGGGTCTTTCCCCAGGAGAGCATGAGCGCGGACTTTCATGTGCACAGCGGTCGTAGCTTCGACACGTCGTTTCCCGAGACCGATCGCGTGTTGAGCTTCCTCGTCAACGACATCAACCTGATCGCAGCGACCGACCACGACGTGACGACCAACTACGCTGCGGCGCTCGTCGCCCTCGGCGCGAATCAACGCGTCTTCGTCCAGCCCGGCGTCGAGATGACGCCGCTCATCCCGAGCCAGCGAATTCAGGGCGCGTCGCTGCCTCGCACCGTCGGTCACTTCAACGCCTGGCCGATCCCGTTCGACGATTCGCTTCCGCGCAACGGAGCGCCGTGGGACGAGCTCGTGCAGCCTGGCGAGCTCTTCGACCTGCTGCGCCCGATCGTCGATCGAAACGTCGGCGTCATGCGCGAACGCACCGGCGTGATTCAGCTCAACCACCCGTACGCAGGCTCGAAGATCGGCCGCGACGAAGGCTACTTCCGAACGATCCGGTGGAACCCGACCACGCCCGTGCCGCGAGAGTTCGACCCCGCCGCGCCTCCCTCCCTGCTCGTCTATCGCCCGGGCGGCGCCGACGGCAACCGCAACGTCGACTTCGACACCATCGAGGCGATGCAAGGCAACGAGCTGCTCGAGAACATGCGCCATCGGCAGGGGTGGCACGGGCTGCTCAACGCCGGACACCTTCGCGCAGGGACCGCCGACAGCGACACGCACTCGCTCGCCGTCGAACCAATGGGATTTCCCCGCAACATCGTGATCGGCGCAAACCGCCAGCGGTACAACTTCGTCACGTTCAACGCCCTCGTGCGCGAAGGCAGCATGGTCGGCACAAACGGGCCGTACGTCGACGCCGCGATCGCGCCGAGCGGCAGCTTCGAAGCGGGAAGCGCCGGGCCCTCCGTCCGCAGCCCCATCGCGATCACCGCGAGCGCGAGGCTGCGAATCGCCGTGCGCGCCGCGCCATGGATCCCCGTCGAAGAGGTGCGCATCGTCGTCAACGGGCGCATCGCTCGCTCCATCACCGACGGGATCAGCCGCCCCACAGACCCGTTTGCAACCGTCGGTCTCGACCGATACGCCGGTGAGTTCTCGCTGAGCGAGCTCGGCGTCACCGCCGACTCGTGGATCATCGTCGAGGCAGGCCTGCGCCTGCCCACCATCATCGACAGCGACAACGACGGGCTCTTCGATCGGGCAGACTTCAACGGCGACGGCGTCGCGAACGAAGAGCACCCGGCCGCTCCTCGCGCCGAGGACCCGCGCTTTCACAGCAACGTGATCGTCCCGGGCATGTGGAGCTGGGGATTCACCAACCCCTTCGTCGTCGACCCCAACGGCGGAAGCTGGGAGGCGCCCAACCGATGAACCGCCGTTCACTCTCGGCCGCGCTGCTCCTCACGTTGACCGCGCTCGCGTCGCAAGCGAACGCACAAGAAATCATGCTGAGCGGTCCGCTGCGGGGCGGCGAGGCGCCCGACCCATGCGTTCGGCAGAGGACCGCCCCTCGCGCGCCCATCGAAATCGCCCTGGGAATCCCAGGCGCACCCGCGCTCGGGGCCCTCGGCTCGTCGCCGAGCGCGTGCCGCTACCTGGGCTTCTCCGTCGGCGGACGCATGGGGCTCCTCATCGCGACGTCGTCCTTCTACGGCGCGATCGACGCAGAGGCGCACCTCTCCGGCGCCGTGCCCATCGGCGACGCCAGAGACAGTTGGATCGAGCTCTCGTTCGACGCCGTGCGCTACCGGACCGTCATCAACGCCTCGGTCGTCACCGCGCCGATCGACATGGGAGCCGCGACCATCACGGTGAACCACATCGTCGCCAGCGACGAGACGGTGTCTGTCTCGCTCTTCGGGCGCGTGCTCTTGCCGACAGAGCTCGGCCTTCGGTACGCCGCGCGCCTGGGCGCAGAGCCCGGCATGTCGATCGTCTGGGCGCCACATCGCAAGGTCTCGCTTCACGGCGCGCTCTCGTTGCCAATCACCGCGACGGTGTCCGCGGCGAACACGTTGTTCACGTTTACGCCGCGCGCGACGCTGGACGCGCTGTGGCACCCCGTCTCGCCCTTCGAGCTCGGCGCTGGCATCGAGGTCCGCGGTGGGCTCGACGGATTCGAGTACTTCGCCCCGAGGGTCGCGCTTCGCGCGCACTTCGCGCGGGTCGCGTTCATCGACCTCTCGGCGATGGCGCCGCTGTTCGGGCTCGAGCGTCAGCTCGCGCGCGGCGCGCTCACGTACGGGATGCGCTGGTAGCGCGACGGCGCTCGCTCTTGTCTGCGTACATGCGCTGGTCCGCGCGCTTCATCACCGCGGCCAGCGGCTCATCGCTTCGCCGGACAGCGCCGCCCACCGAGAGCGACAGGCGAGCGCCGCGGGCCTCGACCGTCGAGCGCTCGCAACACTCACGAATACGCGCGATCGCGCGCGCGACCGCCTCGTGATCACCGCCGACGATGATCAGGACGAACTCGTCGCCTCCGAGCCGGGCGACAATGTCACCGTCGCGCGCGGCCGCCGTCATCGCTTCCGCGGCCGCGACGATCAGCGCGTCGCCCGCTTCGTGTCCGAGCCGATCGTTGACCACCTTGAGCCCGTCGACGTCGGCGATCACCGCGGCGTAGCTTCGCTCGTTTGCGTCGAGAGAATCCCGACGCTCTTCGAGGAGCGCGCGGTTGAAGCAACCCGTGAGCGCGTCGTGGGTGCTCGCGTGGAGCAACCGCGCTTCGACCGCGCGGCGCTCGCTCGCGTCACGGACACAGACCAGCGCGAGCGGCTGGCCATTCGGGTTCCAACGCGACGCTGACACCTCGACGGCGAGCGCTGCGCCGTTCACGAGGAGCGCGCAGGGCGCTTCCCTCGCGACAAGGTCACCGTCGACGATGCTCTGCAGAGAACCGCTCGAGAGCGGGTGGCTCTCGGCCGCGGAGGCGAGCGCGCCCACGATGCGATCGAGCCGCGCGCCGACGCCCAGGAGAGAGCGGGCGACTTGATTAGCGAACACAATATCACCGTCCCGGGTGACGGCGAGCACAGCGACCGGCAACGCGTCGAGCAAGCCTGAGTGTCCTGGATCGAGCGCCGACCGATGGACCATCGAACACATCGTAGCAGAGCGACGAGCAGCGCCGCCGCTACTGAACGAGCCCGCGCTGCTTGAGGTCGACGAGCAGCGCGAGCGTGTCTTCGCGCGGCATGCTCGCGACGTCGATGATGTCTTCGACCGTCGAGACACCGTCGAGGAGCGACAAGAGATAGCCCGCGCGGTGGTCGAGATCCATCGTGCGAATGACGGCGGACTGCGCGATGACCGAGAGCGTCGCGCCGAGCCCGCCGAGCTCGGACTCGTAGTCGACCGGCGCTTCGGCCGACAGCAGCCGCGGCGCCTCTTGTGAGGGATACTGAGCGCGCGCCCACTCGGCCTCGAGCTGGTCCGCCAGACCATCGCTCGAAGACGCTCGCAGGAGCTCGATCAGGTCGAGCGCGTCAGCGAAGGCCCCTTCAGCGATCAGCGCGCGGGCGCGATCGGCGCGCTGCTGTCGGCGCGCGTGAACGTCGACGCTGGGGCGCAGCGAAGGCGTCGCGGGCGGATGCGAAGACATCGGCGCTGCGGTGGTCGGCGCGTAGGTCGGAACGAGGACCGGCGGCGGCAACGGCAGCTCAGCCTCGAGCATCGGGTCGATGTCGATCGAGTCGTCCTGAGGAGCGGAGAAATCGAGCGCCGCGCCGTCCCACACCTCAGTGGCGTCACCAAACTCGAACGCTGCTTCGTCGATGATCGGCTCGATGGGCTTGAGCTGCGACGACTCGAAAGCCAGGTCGACCTCGGGATCGGGTCGCTCGAGCCGCACGCGCTCGTCGGTCATGGACGGGGCTTGGGGCGGGATCGACTGCTCGATCGGAAGCGCGAAGTCGAAGTCCAGATCGAGCCCGAACGCATCGGCGACATCTTGCGACGCGCCCGCCGGCGGCGGTGGTGGTGCAGGCGGCGCGAGCGGGACGACCACGCGGCGCATCGCGCCTTGCGAGGGTGTTCTCTTCGCCTTCGGCGCTACCGACGGAGCGGGCCCGAAGAGGGCTTCGGTGGGAAAATCACCGGTCGTCCTGAGTTCATCTTGTTCGCCAGACGACCGAGCAGAACGCTGCCCATCACGCTCGATGGGCGGGTCGTTGTGCTTTGGTTTCGAGTCTCGCGTCGCGCTCATTTCGAGGGTCGCAGCTGAAGAGCAACATCGTATCCGGTTTTTACGGAATGTTCACGTCCGCGCGACGACTCCTTTGAACACACGAAGTGTGCGTGAGAGTGCGTCCGACTGCTCCTTGAGGAGCATGACGTCCTTCTTCGAGACCGCCTGGCGCGCGCGCTCGATCACGCCGCGCGCTCGTTCGAGCGCATCGCGTCCGAAGTCGCTCGAGCCGACCACTTTCTCCACGGGCACGAACATCTTCTCGACCTCGTGGATGAGACCCTCGACCTCCTGGCGCTTGGCTTCGAACTCCTCGCCCGCCTTTCGGTCGACGGCGAAGCGCTTGCCCTCCTCGACCATCGAGCGAATCTCGTCCTTCGTGAGGCCCGACGTCGCCGCGACAGTGATCGATTGATCACGGCCAGTCTCCAGGTCCTTCGCGCGCACCGAGACGATCCCGTCCGCGTTGATATCGAAGGTCACGTCGATCTCGATGCTCCCTGCCGGCGCCCTCCGCAGCCCGTCCAGGATGAACTCGCCGAGCAGCTCGTTGTCGGCGCCGCGCTCGTGCTCGCCCTGCATCACCAGGATCTTCACCGCGGTCTGGTTGTCGCGCGACGTCGTAAACGTGCGCGTCCTCGCGGTGGGAACCGTCGTGTTCTGCGGGATCAGCGGCTCCGTTGCGCCACCAGCGACCATCACGCCGAGCGTGTGCGGCGTGACGTCGAGCAGGATCATCTTGTTGCCCTGCTCGACGAGCGCAGCGCCCTGGATCGCCGCGCCGAGCGCGACGACCTCGTCGGGATGCACGCCCTTGCTCGGCTCCCGCCCGAAGAACTGCGCGACCGCGCGCTCGATGGACGGAACGCGGGTCATTCCACCGACGAGGACGACGTCTTCGATCTCGTCGCGCCCGATGCCGGCGTCGTCGAGCGTCTGGTCCATGATGTCGACCGTCCGCTGCACGAGGTCGCCGGTGAGCTGCTCGAACTCTGCGCGCGTGAGCACCCGCTGCAGGTGCAGCGCTTCGTTGCGCCCCGACGTGATGATGAACGGGAGGTTGACCTCTGTCTCGCGTTGCTGCGACAGCTCGATCTTGGCCTTCTCTGCAGCGTCCTTGAGTCGCTGCAGCGCCATGCGATCGCCTCGCAGATCGACGCCGTGCTCGGATTTGAACCCGTCGACGAGCCAGTCGATGATCCGCGTGTCCCAGTCCTCGCCGCCGAGAAACGTGTCACCCGCGGTCGAGATGACCTTGAACACCCCGTCCGAGCTCATCTCGAGCACGGAGATGTCGAACGTCCCTCCGCCGAGATCGTACACAGCGACCTGCTTGTCCAAGCGACGACCGAAGCCGTACGCCAGCGCCGCCGCGGTCGGCTCGTTGATGATGCGAATCACCTCGAGCCCGGCGATCATTCCGGCGTCCTTCGTGGCCTGCCGCTGGTTGTCGTTGAAGTACGCCGGGACGGTGATGACCGCCTTGTGCACTTCCTGGCCGAGGTACTCCTCGGCGATCGCCTTCATCTCCGACAGGACCATCGCCGAGATCTCGGGCACCGCGTACGAGCGGTCTCGCAGCTCGATGCGCACGTCCTGGTGCGGTCCCTCGACGAGCTTGAACGACGCGGACTTGAGGACCTGCTTGATGGGTTCGCTGTTCCACTTGCGACCGATCAGCCGCTTGGCCGCGTAGACCGTGAACTCAGCGTTGGTAATCGACTGCCGCTTCGCGAGATGGCCGACGAGACGCTTTTTCGTCTCGGTCATCGCGATCATCGACGGCGTCGTCTTGTAGCCCTGGCGATTCGGCAACACGGTGGGTACGCCGTTTTGCACCACCGCAACACACGAGTTGGTGGTACCCAGGTCGATCCCGATCACGTACTCCATCGTTGACTTGGCGCTCCTCGTGCGGCGGGTCGCGTCCGAGGCACCCGTCGCAACCGCGCGATCGCGGCAGTAACAGAGTGTCAGATTGCCAAGCGAATTGCGAGCCTCTCAGCGCAGACGCGCCAGAAAGTCTTTGACCGCCAGCGAGGTCGGGTCGACCTTCGCCGCTTGCTCGACGGCGGCCTTTGCGCTCGCAGGCTTTCCCGCCAATTCGAAGACCTCAGCCAGCAGCAAGTACGGTTCGACGCGCCGAGGAGCGATCGCGCTCGCCTTTCGCGCGGCGTCGGCTGCGCGGGCCAGCTCTTTTCCCGTCGCCAGCAGACATCGGCCCAGCCGGTAGTTGGGCTCGAACTCTTCCGGCTTGACCGCGGCGACCTTGCCCCAGAGCGCTGCAGCCTGCGCAAACTGCCGCGATCTTTCTGCCTCACGCGCGGCCTCCGTGTGCTTGGGCGCGAGCTGGAGCAACAGCTGCCGCTGCAGCTCGAGCGCCTCCTGCTCGAGCGCTTTGTCGTCCGGAAAGATCCCTCGGAGGATCTGAACAGTGTTCGACGCGCCGACGAAATCGCCCCGCGCTACCAGAGCGCGCACCGACGCGCGCAGCTCCTCGACCTTCTGGCGCTGGGCGATGTCCGGCCGGTTCGAGAACTGTGACTGCAAAGAGGCCGCTGCGCTCACGGGCGGCTGCACCGCCGGCATCGCAGACTGCGAGAGTGATCGACTGCCCGCGAGCTTTCGCGCGAGCGCGTCGCGCGCCGCGCGCTGTTGCTCTTCGCTCGGCGGCGTCATCGCGGGCCCCGGCGCTCGCAGGACGTTGCCCGACGTCGTACTCGGGCCGGGTACGGGCTCCGCTGGCTGCAACGGCTTGAGCTGTTGCGTGTGCTGCGTGGCTCCCGGCGGTCGAATCGGCGAGCTCGCGGTCGGCGCCGCGACAGCCGACGGAACAACGGTCGCTGGCCTCGCGGGAGCAGGACTCGGCGACGCCTCCACGCTCTGCGTGGGCGCCGCGGTCTCGGGCGCGGTCGGGGCGGCGATCAGCGGGCGATCGGGCTTCAGACCGATCGTTCGGTCGTACTCCGCTCGCTGGTTCTTGTTCGACAACACATCGTACGCGCCCGTCAGGGCGCGAAAGATCGCCTCGAGCTTCTCGCGATACTTCCCGAGGTTTCGCCCGTAGAACGCGTCTGGGTGAAACTGCTTCGAGAGCCGAAAGTACGCGTCGCGAACGGTCCTTCGATCGACGTTGTCGGCAACCTTCAACAGCTCGTACAGCGTGCCCCCCTCGAGCAGCATGGACATGCCGTCGATGTCTGCGCGCTCGGTCGCAGTGAGGTCTGCCGTACTTCTCCCGTCGTCTGCCATCCTCGAGTGCAGACGTTAGCAGAACTGCCCGCCTCCCGAGCAACCATCAGGCCTCACACGACCTATCAGCGCACGAGGTACTCGAGCAGCGCCTTCTGCGTATGCAAACGGTTTTCTGCCTCGTCCCACACGACGGCACCGGGCGAGTCGAGGTACGTCCCGTCGATCTCTTCTCCTCGGTGCGCCGGGAGGCAGTGCAAGACGATCGCGCCAGGCCGCGCGACGCGCATCGCGTTGGGCTCGACGATGTAGCCCGCAAAGGCAGCCTTTCGTGCGGCAGACTCGGCCTCCTGGCCCATGCTCGCCCACACATCCGTGATCACCACGTCCGCGCCCGCCATCGCTTCGCGCGGATCACGAACGACTCGGACGCGCTTTCCGTCGACAGCCACGCTCGGCTCGTAGCCTTCGGGAACGGCGAGCACGAGCTCGAGGTCGAGGAGATTGCACGCCTCGATCCAGCTGTTGGCGACGTTGTTGCCGTCGCCGATCCACGCGTATCGCAGCCCGGTGAGGGTCTTCTTGTGCTCTCGCACGGTCTGCAAATCCGCGAGCACCTGGCACGGATGCCCCCCGTCCGTAAGCGCGTTGATCACCGGAACGGTCGAGTGCAACGCGAGCTTCGCGAGCAGCTCGTCCGAGAACGTTCGAATCACGATCGCGTGCAAATACCGTGACAAAACCCGGGCCGTATCCTCGATGGGCTCGCCGCGCCCCATCTGTGTGTCGCGGGCGTTGAGCACCACCGGGTGCGCCCCGAGCTCGAACACCGCCACCTCGAAGGACACGCGCGTGCGCGTCGAGGGCTTCTCGAAAATGAGGCCGACGCTCTTGCCCGCGAGGGGCTTGGGCATCGCGTCGCCTGCGCGACGCATGGCCTTGAGCTCGTCCGCACGGTCGAGCACCGCGAGGATGCCGTGCGCACGAAGGTCGTCGAGCGTCTTGAGATCACGCTTGCCGGTCACGATTTCACCTCGAGCTTCGTTGAGAGGTCTGCGAGCACAGCGTCGAGCGCCGCGACACCCTCATCGAGCTCGCCGTCGGACACGATCAGCGGAGGCGCGAAGCGGATCACCGACGTGCCCGCCGAAGAGACAAGCACGCCGCGGGCGCGCAGCCCGTCGAGCACGCCGCGCACATCGACGCTCTTTTCGAGCTCGAGACCGCAGAGCAGCCCGCGCCCACGCGCGGCCACCGCCACGGTGGGGTGTTTGGCGACGAGCTTCGCGAGCGACGCGAGCAGGTGCTCTCCGCGCGCTTTCGCGTGCGCGATGAGGCCGTCTCGCTCGATGGTCTCGAGCACCGCGAGCGCAGCAGCCGAAGCCAGCGCGTTGCCTCCAAACGTCGTCCCGTGCGCGCCGACCGGCAGCGCGTCGGCGAACTTCTCTGTGGTCAGAAGGGCGCCCATCGGCACGCCGCCCGCGATTCCCTTGGCAGAACACAGCAAATCCGGCTGCACCCCCTCGTGATGCCACGCCATGAACGCGCCCGTTCGAGCGATCCCGGTCTGGATCTCGTCGAACACGAGCAGCGCCCCTACGCGATCACACAGCGCGCGAAGCCCCGCGAGATACCCAGGTGGAGCAGGCAAAACCCCGCCCTCCCCTTGGATCGGCTCGACGAACACCGCCGCGGTTCGGTCGTTGAGGCGCCGCTCCATCGCCGCGAAATCTCCGTACGCGACGTGGGACACGTCCGCGATGGGAGCTCCGAATCCCTCCCAGTACTTCGGCTGTCCCGTGAGCGAGACCGCGCCCATCGAGCGCCCGTGAAACGCGTTGAGCGTCGCAACGAGTCCGAGCCGCTGCGCATCGCCCCTGGCGAAGTGAAATCGCCGTGACAGCTTGATCGCCCCCTCGACCGCCTCGGTGCCCGAGTTGGTGAAGAAGACCCTGTCCATCTTCGCCATCTCGCACAGCCGCGAAGCGAGCTGCGCGTTCGGCTCATTGTAGAAATAGTTGGCGGTGTGCACGAGCTTCGCGGCCTGCGCGGCCACCGCGGCGACGAGCGCCGGGTGTGCGTGCCCGAGCGCGCTCACCGCAATCCCGCCGTATAGGTCGAGGTACTGCCGTCCGTCGGTGTCCCACAACCTGCATCCCTCGCCACGGGCCAGGACGAAGTCCGGCTGGCGGTAGGTCTTGAGCAAGTGCTTCTTGGCGCCTGCGAGAAGCTCTTCCGTATTCTTGGCCATCGCGCGAGAGTTGATAGCACGACCCCCGCGCGCGCTGCGGTACTCTGCGTCGCTCGAACGCCGTGCCGCGCTTTGCATCTCGTACGCTCCTGGCGCTCTCGATCATCGTCGCGCCGTCTGTCGCCCACCCGACGCGGTGCTCGCTGGCCGCAGAAGCGACTCGCGCAACGATTTCGCTCGCTCGCGGCGAAGAGCTCGGCGGCGTCTCGGTGTCGGTGTCGGTGCCGGCCTCGTCCGAGCAGCTCGTGTGGATCGCGGCCCGCGTACTTCCGCACCGCTTCGCGCGAAGGCCTCGGACGCGGGTGCTCGTCGGTGCGCTCGACCGCACCCGCACACAGTGGAGCGTTCCTCCGGTCGAAGTGGCGTCGCTTCCGGGAAGAGCGGACCTGCCCCTCGCGCTCGCGTCGGACTCCGACGGAGCCACGGTGATCCTCGCGCGGCCCGCGTCCGCGCTCGTGGTGCGCGTGACGACCGAAGCGGGCTATCCAGTCGAATCGCTCGCCCTCGCCCCGCCACGGACCGCCTCCGGGCCCCCGCTCATCGACGCTCAGGGCGGCTCGCTCGCGATCCTTTGGCGAGCACCACAAAGACTCTCGCTCGCCACAAGCACGGCGAGAAGCCCCCTCCGTGAGCTCGCTCGCTTCGACCACGTCCCGCGGCGCGGGTCGCTCGGGCTCTCGGACCTCTGCGGGCTGGTCGCGCTCTCGCCCACGAGCGCCGGAGCGGTGTTTTGCCAGCGATCTGGCGCTCTTTCGCTGGTCTCAATCGAGCGTGGCGCCGTCGCGCGGCGCGCCGTGCAGGCCGCGCACTGCCCCGATCACTGCGATCGCGTCGCGGTCACCGCGGTCCCGAACGGCGCCGTCGCGCTCTTCGCGATGAAGGTGCGAAGAGAGCGGCTGCTTCGAAGCCACTGGGCGAGCCGCGTCACGCTCAATGAAAATACACACACGCAATCAACGATCCCGATCCTGCGGGGCGCGCCCTTCGCCGCGGGGCCTGGCGTCGACGCGATCGCGCAGCTCGCGCGCCCTGTCGTATTGCGCGCGCTCGAAAGACCGCTCGCGTTGGCGGCGATCGAGTCGATTCCGCGCTCGTTTACGACGACGCAGACGGGGCCCGGAGAAGCGCTCTCGGTCACGGCGCTCGACGGAGGACAGCTCTCGATCGCGCCCGTGCGCTGCGAGCGCTCGCCCGGTCCGCGCTGAGCGCGATCACTTCGGGTTGCGCGTGATTTCTGTGCCGACGCCGGTGTTGGTGAAGATCTCGAGGAGCACGGCGTGCTCGATTCGACCATCGAGGATGTGCGCCTTGCGAACGCCGCCCGCGATCGCCTCGAGGGCGCACTCGACCTTGGGAATCATCCCTCCGTCGATCACCCGCGACTCGATGAGGTCTCTCGCCTGCCCGGCGCCGAGCGAGCGAATGAACTGCCCCTGACCGTCCTTCACGCCCTCGACGTCTGTGAGCAGGATCAGCTTCTCGGCCCTGAGCGCCTCGGCGATCTTGCCCGCGGCCGTGTCGGCGTTGAGGTTGAGCGCGACGCCGTCCTCGTCGACGCCGACCGGCGCGATCACAGGAATGAACCCAGCCCGAGTCAGCTCGACCAGCACGTCGGGGTTGACCGAACGCACCTCGCCGACGCGGCCCATGTCCACTTCGGTTCCGTCCTTGTCCCTCATGGGCGCGACCTTGTCGGCCAGCATGAACCTGTCGGACTTGCCGGTGATGCCGACCGCGCGGCCGCCGTGCTGGCAGATCAGGCTCACGATGTCCTGATTGGTGCTCCCGGCGAGGACCATTTCGACGACCTGCATCGTGGCTTCGTCGGTGACCCGCAGCCCGCTGACGAACCGCGACTGCACCGCGAGCTTCTTCAGCATGTCGCTGATCTGCGGACCTCCGCCGTGAACGACCACGACGTTGATCCCGATGTACTTCAGCAGCACGACGTCGCTCGCGAACGACGCCTTGAGCTCGGGCGCCACCATCGCGTGCCCGCCGTACTTGATGACGAACGTGCGCCCGTGAAATCGACGGAGATACGGAAGCGCCTCGTGAAGGACGTTGGCCTTTTCGATCAGCTCTTTCACAGCGCGGCCCGTATAGCAGCGACGCCCGAAGTTGCATACACGCAACCCGCAGTCGGCGTACAAACGATCGAGCTACGGTGCAAAGAACACCTCTCACTCCCATCGCGTCCGCCGAGTCCATCGACCGCGAGGCTGCTGCTGCTGCGCTCGAGAGCGCGCGCGATCAGGGCGTCTCGCTCGAGAGTCACTCCGAGCGGGACGTCGTCGCGAGGGCGGGCGCGGCGGCGCCGGCGATCCTTCCGATGCTGCTCGCGAGGCCGGGATTGGTCTCGCGTCTCGCGCGCGAGCTCGACCTGCACGGCCGCCTCGCTCCCGCCGAGGTCGTCCCCGAAGGAGCGCTCCAAGACAAGGAGTCCGCCCAGCGATTTCTCAGGCGAGCGCGGGATGAGGCGCTCGTTCGAACCGCGCTCCGCGAGCTGTACGGACACGCCGACGTCGATCGCACTGCCAAAGAGTGGTCGTCGGTCGCCTCGCGCTGCGCGGACATCGCCACGAACGTCGCGCGAGCGGCGATCGAGGCGCGACAGGGCCCTCCCCTCGACGCCTCCGGACAGCGCGTCGCCTTCGTCGTGCTCGGGATGGGAAAGCTCGCGGGCGAAGAGCTCAACCTCGGCTCCGACATCGACCTGTGCTTCTTCTACGAGACCGACGATGGCGCGGCGGGCGAGCGGACGATTCACGAGCACTTCGCCAGGGTCGGATCGCTCGTCACCGCGCTGCTCGACGACGTCACCGAGGATGGATTCGCGTTTCGAGTCGACCTTCGGCTGCGGCCCGAGGGATCCAGCGGCGCGATCGCCAACTCGCTCTCGAGCGCCGAGCGCTACTACGAGACTTGGGGTCGTCCGTGGGAGCGAGCGGCGCTCTTGCGCTCGCGGCCGTGCGCAGGAGACCTCGCGTTCGGCGCGACGCTCTCGCGTTCGCTCGAGCCCTTTGTCTTTCGCCGCGCCGTCGACCCGACGATCGCCACCGAGGTGGCCAAGATGCTCGACCGCGCGAGGCGCGAGCAACTCCAGGACGACGCGCGAGACCTCAAGCTCGGCCGCGGAGGAATCCGTGAGGCGGAGTTCTTCGTGCAATCGCTGCAGCTCGTTTGGGGTGGGAGGCACGCGGCGCTCCGCGTTCCTGGAACGGTGCAAGCGGTGCGAAGGCTGCAATCGCTCGCGCTCATCACGCGCCGCGAGGGCGAGGACTTTCTCGACGCCTGGGCGGTCTTGCGCCGCGCCGAACACCGCGTCCAGGTGATGAACGCGTACGCCACGCACCTTCTGCCCACCGAGCCGCGACCGCGCCTCGCGCTCGCCAGGTCGCTCGGCTACGAGTCGACCGATCGATTCGAGCTCGAGCTCGACCGCGCGAGGCGCACGGTTCGCGAGCTCTTCTCGTCGCTCTTCGCAGAAGAAAACGGGCTCTCTTCGCGGCCGGCCTCCACGCCGCCCCCTCGCTCGCCGGAGGCAGAGCTGTGCGACGACGTCGCGCGCGCCGTCGAAGACGAAGACGCGCGAGAGCGCCTGCCCGCCACCGCCGCTGCGGTCCTCGGCGTGAGGGACGGCGAGACCGCGGCGTACTCGCTCGTCCGGCTCGCCCGCAAGGCAGACGCCCCGCTCGGAATCATCGGACGCGAGCGTTCGCCCGAGCTCGGCCCGAGGCTCCTGGCCGAAGTCGGCGACGCGCCCGACCCGGATCGTGCGCTCTCGCGCCTCGCGGACCTGCTCGAACGCGTCGGCAGCTCGCTCGCGCGCTACGCGCAGAGGCTCGCAAACAACCCCGACACCACGCGCGCCCTCGTCGGACTGCTCGGCACCTCCGACGCCCTTGCGCGGGCGGTGGTCACGCGACCCGAGCTCATCGACGCGCTGCTCACCGTGGGCGTCGAAGCCCCCGACGAGCGAGCGATCGACGCCGTCCTCGAAGAGCGAACAAGGGAGGCGCTCGCGGCCGAAGACGATCACGACGACCCCATCGAACGCGCCGTCGGAGCGATGCGGCGCACGATGCGCGAGGTCGAGCTCGCCGTCGGCCTCGGCGACATGGGTCAGGCGTTCTCTGCAGGAGAAGTCGCGCGACGGCTGTCGGCGCTCGCCGAGGGCGTCGCGCGTCGAAGCTTCGCCATCGCAGCGAGAGAGGTCGCAGACCGCTTCGGGCTGAGGCCCGGCAGCGTCGATCCGCTCGACGGAATCGCGGTCGTCGCGATGGGTTCGCTCGCGGCTCGCGAGCTCGGCTACGCCGCGGACATCGACGTGATCGTGCTCTACGAAGGCGACGAAGACACCGTCGGCGGCCGGCGCAGCGGGGTGAGCTTCGCAGAGTACGTCGCGCGCGTCGCGCAACGCGCGATCGCGTTGTTGTCAGCGCCGCATCGCGAGGGTCCCGGCTATCCAGTCGACGTTCGACTGCGTCCAAGCGGCTCTCAAGGAACGCTCATCACCTCGCTCGCGTCCTTCGAGCGCTATCACCTCGGCTCGGCGAACGAGCCGCGCGCGCACGGCTGGGAGCGCCAGGCCTTGATCCGCGCCCGGACCATCGCAGGCGACCCAGCGCTGCGCGAGAGCACCCAGCAAGTTCTCTGGAGAATCGCGTTCGAGGGCGCGCCGCCGGACCCGTCAGAGGTACGTCGACTCCGCGCACGGATGGAGAGCGAGCTCGGGCACGAGGGCGCCGGGCACGTGTCGCTGAAGTACGGGCGAGGCTCGCTCGTCGACGTCGAGTTCGCGACGCAAGCGCTGCAAATGCGCTTCGGCCGAGACGTCACGCTGCGCTCGCCGACCACGCGAGTCGCGCTGCGCGCGGCGCGGGCCGCGGGTTATGTCTCGCACGAAGACGCGGACGCGCTGTTGCACGCCGAGAAGATCCTTCGACGGGCGCTGCTGGCGTCGCGGCTGGTTTTCGGCGAGGCGACGTTGCGAATCGGCTCGATCGAAGCGCAGACCGTCGCGCGAAAGCTCGGCTATCGAGCGCGCGACGACCGATCGGCGGCCGGAGCGCTGCTCGCGGACATCGAGCGGGCCAGACGCGCGGCGCGCGCCGCGTTCGAGCGCGTCCTCGAGACGTTGGCAACGAAGCCGACAGCGGTCGACGGGATGTGATATCAGCGCTCGCCTGCGGGTGCCCTCGACCCTCGAGGCCCGACGACGCCGCGCGACGTCGGGGTCGCGCCCGACGCGATATCGACAAACAATCGAATTATTACAACGAGTTAAAGGACGAGCGCGTCGCAGATTCTCCCGCGGCGCAGCGACAAGGAGCGCGAACGCGATGGATAAGCTCGAAGCGATCTGGCTCGATGGGAAGATGGTTGCGTGGGACGAGGCGCGAGTCTCGGTGTTGACCCACACCCTGCACTACGGCGTCGGCGCTTTCGAAGGCATCCGCGCGTACAAGCGCGCCTCTGGTGAGACCGCGATCTTTCGCCTTCGCGAGCACATCGAGCGTTTGTACGACTCGGCGAAGATCCTCTCGCTCAAGATCCCGTTCGAGCTCGAGGCGATCGAGAAGGCCTGCGCTGACTGCCTGAAGGTCAACGGCCTCGCCGAGGGCTACCTGCGCCCGCTCGTCTTTCTGGGCGACGAAAAGATGGGGCTCTACGCGCCGGACAACACGGTGCACGTGAGCGTCATCGCGTGGAAGTGGGGCGCCTACCTCGGCGAAGAGGCGCTCGAGCGCGGGATTCACGGCAAGGTGAGCTCGTTTACCCGCGCGCATGTGAACAGCACGATGGCCAAGGGCAAGGTCGTCGGTCACTACGTCAACAGCATTCTGGCCAAGCGCGAGGCGAAGGCCGGCGGCTACGACGAGGCGATCATGCTCGACGCCAACGGGTACGTCGCCGAAGCGTCCGGCGAAAACCTGTTCATGGTCCGCCGAGGGGTCATTCGGACCCCGTCCACAGCGCAGTGCATCCTCGAGGGAATCACACGCGACACGGTGATCACCCTGGCGCGGGAGCTCGGATACACCGTGGTCGAGGGGTTCATCTCGCGCGACGAGCTGTACACGGCCGACGAGGTGTTCCTCTGCGGAACCGCCGCCGAGATCACCCCGGTCCGTGAGATCGATCACCGTGTCATCGGCCGCGGCGCCCGGGGGCCTGTGACCCAGCGGATCCAGTCGCGGTTCTTCGACGTGGTTCGTGGGTCCACCCCCGACTACGCCGAGTGGCGAACGCGCGTCTGACCGAGCGGTGGATGAGCGGGGCGCTCGGGCCGTTCGGCGCGCCGTGAAATCCCGTTCACAGGCCAGGACAGCCGTTCACGGGGTGGCATACGGGAGAAAGGCCGATCCCGCACACAAGTCCGCATGAAATGACGGATCGGCAGAGATCTGGGGGCCGGGCAGCCCGTTGGCCTTACCGTTGCTAGAATGTCTGGCACGACGCCCGTCGAAAGGAGCAGTCGCCACCCATGAACAAGACCGCCATCGCTGCCCTCTGCCTCTCACTCGGTGCCTTCGGTTCGGCAGCGTCCGCGCAGGAATGCCCGCCTGGGTCGATCGTCTGTGCAAGCGCCTCGGTCACGATCGGGACCGGACCTGTCTACGCGCAGCCGGTTCAGCCCGTGTACGTGCAACCCGTGCAGCCCGTGTACGTGCAGCAGCCGGTGTACATCCAGCGGCCTCCGCGGGTGATCTACACCCCCGCGCCGCCGGTTCGCTACTACGTCACGCCGCGACCGACGTACTACTACGTCGCTCCGCAGTCGATGTACTTCTGGCGCTCGAACGTGCTGGTCGGCGGCGGTATCTCGCTCGGCGCGGCGTTCTTCGGCGGCAGGGTCGCTGACCAACCTGGGATCGTCGGGCTCGCGTCGGCCGTCGGCCGCGTTCGCGCACCGGGACACATCGGCGGCGAAATCGCGATCGGCGCTGCGTTCGGCCGCGATTGGAACGGCGACAACCGCTTCGAGCTCCCCTTCTGGCTCTCGGGACTCGTGTACTTCAACCCGCAGCACCGCGCGCAGGTGTACGGCGTGATCGGCGCCAACGGCTCGGTGGCGGGTGTCTCGTACAGCGCTGCCAACCGCGCGGCCGGCGCGCACGGCGGCCGTCGCTCGGGCGACTACCTCTACATCGGCGGGCACGTCGGCGTCGGTCTCGAGTACCAGATCACCCAGCGATTCGTGCTCTTCGCGGATGTTCGTGGCTTCCTCCGCACGCGCATCGACGACGAGATCCGGACCAACCCCGAGTTCGCCGAGAACCTCGCGGACGGCACGACCCGCACGACCAACACGTCGATGGGCGCGATCACGCAGTTCGGCGCGATCTTCTACTACTGAGCGACCCTTCGACGGCGGAGTCGATCGAGACCATCGCGCGGGTGGGCGCCTCAGACGGTCACGATCTCGTACAAGCGCGCGAGCGCTGCGTCGATTTGGGCGACGTCCGGTCCTCCAGCTTGCGCCATGTCAGCGCGGCCGCCGCCGCTGCCGCCGACGACGAGCGCGAGCTCCTTCACGAGCTTGCCCGCGTTGAACTTCGCGGTGAGCTCCTTCGACACCGTGCAGACGAGCGCGACCTTCGCGCCGTCCACGCCCGCGACCGCGACGACCGCGTTGCCGAGCTTGTCGCGGAGCTTCTCGGCCACCTCTCGCAGGGTCGCAGCGTCGCCGACGGGCGCGCGATACGCGAGCACCTTGCAGTCGCCCACGACGCGCGCGTCCGCGGTCGGATCCGAAGCGGCAGAGCCGCCCTCGGCGAGGCGCTTCTCGAGCGCGCGAACCTGCTTCTGCAAGTCTTTCTGCTCGTCGACCGCGCGCTTGACGCGCTCGACAAGCTCGCTCGGAGAGGCTTTGAGCGCGAGCGACGCCTCCTTCACGCGGACCTCTTGCGCGCGCATGTGCGCGAGCGCGTTGAGCCCAGTCGAGCCGGCGACTCGCCGAACTCCTCGGGCGACCGGCTCGTCGCTGACGAGCTTGAAGAGCCCGATGTCGCCGGTGCGCGTCGCGTGCGTTCCACCGCACAGCTCGACGCTCTCGCTGCCGATGTGGAGCATGCGAACCACGTCGCCGTAGTTCTCCTCGAAGATCATCATGGCGCCGGACTTGCGCGCCTCGTCTTGCGACGTGACGTCCGTGCGCACCGGCAGGTTCGCGAGGATGTCTTTGTTGACGAGGTCTTCGATCGTCTCGATCTCGCTCGCGGTGAGCGCGCGCTCGGTCGCGTAGTCGAAGCGCATCGTGTCCGGGCCCACCTTCGAGCCGCGCTGGGTCGCCGTTGGGCCGAGCACCTTGCGAAGCGCCCAGTGAAGCAAGTGGGTCGCGGAGTGATTGCGCCGCGTCGCCGAGCGCGCGTCGTGGTCCACCGTGAGCTTCACGCTCGCGCCCTTCTGCGCGCTTCCGCGCTCGATCACCGCGACGTGAACCACGAGACCATCCACTGGCTTCTGCGTGTCCGACACCGTCGCGACGAAGTCTTTGCCCTCGATCACGCCTCGGTCGCCGACCTGACCGCCGCTCTCGCCGTAGAACGGCGTGACGGGCGTGACGAGAAACACGCTGTCGCCTTCGGACGCGCTCGACACGATCGCGCCGTCGCGCAGGATCAGCGCGATCGTGCTCGTGTCTTCTTCGCGGTCGTAGCCGGTGAACGTCACCGGCTTCTCGAGGCCGAGCCGCGCCTGCTTGAAGATCTCTGCGGTCCCCTTGGCGATCGAGCCGCCATCGCCCTTGGACTTCTCCGAGAACGCCTTGCGCGCACGCTCGAACGCTTCGTGATCGATCACGAAGCCCTGCTCCTGCCCGATGACCTCCGTCAGGTCGAGGGGAAAGCCGTAGGTCGAATACAGGTCGAACGCGAAGTCGCCGTCCATCACGCGCGCTCCACCCTCGGTACGCCAACCTGCATACTCGCTGATGAGCTTCTGTCCGATCGGGAGCTTCTCGCGAAACAAGACCTCTTCGCGCTTGGTCTCCGTGACGATGAAGTCCCGCTGGTCGACGAGCGACGGGTACGTCGGCCCGAGCATCGCGATGACCCGCTCGCAGAGCTCGTGAAAGCGCACCTCTTCGATGCCGAGCTTCTTCCCGTGCCGGATCGCGCGGCGCATCACGGAGCGAAGCGCGCTGCCTCTGCCTTCGTTGGACGGCGAGATGCCTTCGCTCAAGCAAATCGCTGTGAGCCGCGCGTGGTCCGCGAGGACGCGCATGGAGACGTCGTCCTCGCTGTCGGAGCCGCCGTAGCGCTTTCCCGCGATCTCGCCAGCGAGCTCGGCGAGCGGACGCAAGCGATCAGTCTCGTAGTTGCTCGCGACGCCCTGCATGACCGCGCACAGACGCTCGAGGCCCATGCCGGTGTCGACCGATTGCATCGGCAGCGGCGTGAGCTTTCCGTCCGCCGAGCGGTCGAACTGCATGAAGACGTTGTTCCAGATCTCGACCCAGCCCTTGCCGTCGGCGCTGGGCTCTTCGCCGAAGGTCTTCGGGTCCGGCTCGATGCCGCCCATCGCGTAGTGAATCTCCGTGCACGGTCCGCACGGGCCCGTGTCACCCATGGTCCAGAAGTTGTCCTTCTTGCCCATGCCGATGATTCGGTCGTCTCCGAAGCCAGTGACCTCGCGCCAGATCGCGCGCGCCTCGTCGTCCGCAGGCAGCCCGTCCTCGCCGCCGAACACCGTGATCACCAGGCGCTCGGTCGGAATCCCGCAGACGACCGTCAGAAACTCCCACGCGAACGCGATCGCGTCGCGCTTGAAGTAATCGCCGAACGAGAAGTTGCCGAGCATCTCGAAGAACGTGTGGTGCCTCGCGGTGCGACCCACGTTTTCGAGATCGTTGTGCTTGCCCGACATACGGATGCACTTCTGCGCGGACGTCGCGCGGGTGTAACCGCGCTTCTCTTTGCCGCTGAAGAGGTCCTTGAACTGCACCATCCCCGAGTTGGCGAAGAGCAGCGAGGCGTCGCCCTTGACGCCGCTCGACGCGACGACGGTGTGACCCTTCGATTCGAAGAACGAGAGAAACGCGCGGCGCAGCTCGTCCGCAGTTCGAGGTTTGCTCATGGCTATACTGCGTGGGCTCGTAACGCCATTGCGGGCTTTGCGCTAGAGGCTGCGTGCGTCCGGCGAGCCCGTCGCAGCCATCACGAGAACGGATCGGGGGGCGGGCCCTGCGGGCGCGGCGGCGGCGGAGTTGGCCGAGGCGCTTCGGGTTCTGGCCGCGGGGCCTCGGGCTCGGGCGTCGCGGCCGCGCGACGGGCGGCGCCGCGAACGCCAAACGCGTAGGAGACGCCCAAATGAACGCGCAGATAATCGTCCACGGAGTCGCTGCCGGTCCCGACGTCTGCCCGACCCGAGAACGTCGTTCGATACCGCAGCCACGATCCGGTCGCGCGGATCGCGAGGCCCGGAACAGCGCCGTCGATCCGGAGCTCCATGCCGCCCGAACCGCCGAACCCCCACGAGAGGCCCGCGTTTTCGCCGTAGGCCATGCGCGCCTCGGCGCCGACCGAGACCACCCGCAGCTCGCCCGCGAACAGCGCCGAGAGCTCGACCGAGCCGTTGGCGATAAAGGGAACCGCGCCTTCGGCCCGCGCTCGCAGACCGATGTACGACATTCGAACGAGCTGCTGCGCTGGCGCGAGTCGCGCCGTGTTGATGTCGAAGGCGTGAAAGACGAACCCCACGTCCGATCGAAACGCGCCGCCGCCCGGCGGCAAATACGCCACGGACGCGCCGCCGCCGACGTCGAACGCTGACGTTTGCAGGGACACGACCGTGCCCTCGGTGCTCGTTCCGCGAGAGGCGATCACGAGAGGCAGCGTCCCGTAGGCGTGCGCCCCGAGGCCGAGCCGGTCGTTTTGCATCCGGTAGAATACGTGTGCCGCGAGTCCGCCCTCGAAGAAGCCGCCGTTCTCGTAGCCTCGCGGCGAGCGCTCGCCGAGCACCGGCATGCGCCACGAGCGCGCAGACCACCCGGTGTTGAGGGCGAGCTGCACGACGCCGAGCCCTGGCAGCGCGCGCACCGTCTCCCCCGCCGGCGTCGGCTCTGTGTTGTCGCTCGAGCCGTTGGCGCCCGAGCTGCTATTGCCCGCGTTGTTGCCCGCGTTGTTGCCCGCGTTGTTGCCCGCGTTGTTGCTCGGCTGCGAAGCCGTCGATCCGCCGCCCCCCGACACCGTGCTGCGAAAATGCGGAAACAGCTCGCCCCACAACTGCGACTCGATCGCGTCGAGGTCGTCGATGCGACCGATCTCGAGGTTGACTGTGCCGATGATCGAGCCGTCGCGGCCGCGCGCGACGCGAATGCGCAGGGCGAAGCCGCGGCCCATTCGAGAGATGTCTGCCACCATGATCGCGTCGAGCCGCAGCTCGCGCGCCACCGCGCGAAGGTCGTCTTCGCCCACCCTGCCGACGACGCCGAGCCGAGACGCGACGCCGAAATAGGTGCTGCCGGGGATCGACTGAACCTCGCCGCCGTGAAGCTCGAGGATGCTGTTCAGCTTGTCCGCGAGCTGCTCGTTGTTGGGTCCCGAGACCGGTCCCAGCGCGACACGCGGCGATTGCTGTGCAACCGCCACGCGAGCTGGAGCCATCACGCAAACCGCCGCACCCGCGGCGAGCGCGAGCGGCCACCAAGAGCGAAAGCGCATCGTCGACCGTCTTCTACGCTATCAGAGCTTTCGCTCACTCGAACAGCAGTCTTTTTCGCACCGCGTGTTGGCGATATACACGGGGCCTTCCAAGAGACGTCAGCCGGATGATCATGGTTCGAAAAGCGGGACTCACTCCCACGAGCGCTGCGTGCACCGTCGCGACGGTATTGCTCGCCGTCGCTGCCACCGGTCACGGGCAAGGCAGGCGACGGACGCGCAACGTGCGCCCTGCGTCCGACGGCGTGACCGTGCGAGCCCGGCCCGAGCAGGCAGCGGCGACGCGCATGACCTTTCGCGGCGCAGAGACCGCCAACGTACCGGGAACGGCCGGCGACGCAGCCCGGGTCGTCGCGTCGCAGCCTGGCGTGATGAGAACGCCGTTCGGCGTTGGCTTCTTCGCAGTTCGCGGGACGAGCTTCGAGAACACCGGGCTCATCGTCGAAGGCTTTCCGGTCCCGGTTCTCTATCACTTCGCCGCAGGCCCCTCCGTCGTTCCCACGCGGCTCGTGTCGTCGCTGGACTTCTATCCGGGCGGGTATCCGGCGCAGTACGGACGGTACGCGGGCGGCCTCGTTTCGCTCGAGATCGCAGCGCCCGACGTGCAGCGCCGCACGATCGACGCAGAGGTGAGCATCTTCGGCGCCAGCGCTGCGGTGACAGCCCCGTTCGAAGGCAGACGAGGAGGAGTCTCGTTCGGCGTTCGGCGCAGCTACTACGACGTGCTTCTGCCGCTCGTGTTTCCGAGCGTCACGCTGAACTTCGGCGACGCGCAGGCGGTGATCGATTGGCGCGTGAACGATCGGACGAGAGCGCAGCTCGTGTTTCTGGGCTCGACGGACGTCTACGATCGAAGCGACATCCGTCGGGCCGCTGGCGCATCGACGCTCAACCGCGACGGGATTCAGGTCCACTTCTTTCGAGTGATCGGCAAGATCGATCACCGATACGCCAATGGATTCGCGCTCAACTTCTCAGCGATGGTGGGGGCAGATGACATCAGCTTCTCGAGCGCGGACACCGGCCGGCCCGACACCAACATTCGGTACGGAGGAGCCACGGTGGGCGAGCGCGCCTCTGTGCGCATTCCGCTCGGAAACCAGTGGGCAGCGTCGCTAGGCATCGACTCGCTCGCGACGCTGTTTCGGTCGACCGTCACGTTTCCTGAGCTGTTGGGAACGTCCATCGTCCCCAACCCGCAAGCCAATCGCTTCGCCACCTACGCGGAGGCCGACGTCACCCAGTGGGACGTCACGCCGTGGGCGGAGATCGTCGGTCGCGCCGGACCGGTCGACACTAGTGTTGGCGTTCGCGCGAGCTACCTGCACTCCGGCGGAAAGAACTACTGGCTCGTCGACCCGCGGGGCGTCGTCCGCGTCGCGCTCGATCGACGCACGACGCTCATCGCGTCCACGGGGCTCTTTTCGCAGCCGGCGCCGTTTTTCGCGCTCGTTCCGCTGCTCGGCAACGGCGCGCTCGGACCGCAGACGAGCTGGCAGAGCAGCGTCGGCGTGGAGGCGCGGCTCGACGAAGGGTACGACGTTCGATCGACGGTCTTTATCAATCGAATGTGGGGGCTCCCGCGGCCGACCAACGAGCTCGTCGAGCTGCGACCCGGCGACGTTCGACGGATCTTGCTCACGGACAACGGCGAGGGGTTCGCGAGCGGCATCGAGCTGTACGTGCGTCGACGTTTGCTGCGCGGCGTCTTTGGTTGGGTCAGCGCGACGTGGTCTCGCGCCGAGCGCTGGATCCCAGGAGGCGCGCCGTTTCCGTTCGCCCTCGACCAGTCGTTTGTCCTCAACGCCGCAGCGTCGTGGGAGATCAACTCGCGCTGGCGTCTCGGCGCGCGCTTCGCGCTCTCGACAGGAACGCCCACCAACCGCGTGTACGGCGCGACGTGGGACGCGGACGCGAGCACGTTTCGACCTGACTACACGCCCGAGGGCGAGCGCTTGCCAGTGTTTCACCAGCTCGATTTGCGCCTCGACTACCGCTTTCGCTCGCTCGGAGCGGACATGAATTTCTACGTCGACGTCCTCAACGTCTACTTCGCGCGCGGCACGGAGGGCTGGAACTTTCAGTACGACTACCGTACCCGCCAGCCGCTGCAGGGCCTTCCCCTGTTGCCCGTCGTCGGCGTGAAAGCGCAGTGGCGATGACTCGAGCTCGCAGGATTGTATGCGCCGCGCTCGCCGCGCTGCTCTTCGGGTGTCCGGGCCCCTTCGCGTCGCCCTCGCTCGTCGACTATCCGAGGGTGCTCGCGGTCGTGGCCGAGGCGCCCACTGTCGAGCCCGGCGCGCAGGTGACGCTCACGCCGATCGTAGGCGGATCCGTGAACACCGGCGTCTTCTCGTGGTCGCTGTGCGTGCGTCCCGAGCTGGCGTCGACGGGGCTCCCGCTGAGCTCCTTCGGCGCGTTCGAGGCAGAGCGCGGGTGCGACACCGAGGGCGCGCTCGTCATCGCGCCGCCCTCGTCCGAGCGCTCGCCAACATTCAGCGTGCCCGCGGGATTGCTCACCGACGAAGCCGCGCTCCGCGTCGCGTTCGGCGCGAACCTCTCGGGCGAGACCTTGCGCTCGCTCGCGGCGCGCGCAGGGGTCACCGCGGTGGCGAGCGTCACGTGGACCGTCGATGGAATGACGACCCACGCATTCAAGCGAGTCCTGATTCGTCTGGGAGAACGCAACACCAACCCGGCCGCTCCGTCCGTTCGCATCAACGGTCGAACCGTGCGCCGAAGCCCGGCGCGCGCCGACGAGCTGTGCGAGCCCGACGACGGCATGGGCCCCATCGGCGTGGCGATGGGCGCGCGCGTGCTGCTCGAGCCGAGCACGGACGAGTCGTGGGTCGAGCAGTTCACGATCCTCGACGCGAGCGGCAACCTCGTCGAGCAGAGCGAGGGTTCGTTTCGCAGCTGGTTCAGCACCGCCGGGCAGTTCGATCTTGGCCGATCGCGCGCGCCGGACCTCAACCCGTCGTGGGTCGCGCCTCGCGTTCCGGGCGACGTCACCCTTTGGTTGATCCTTCGTGACGGTCACGGCGGCACGAGCGCGTGTCGCTGGACCATCGCTGTTCGTTGAGCGAACGCGAGCTCGAATCGCTTCGCGGCACGTCGTCGTCGAGCGATGCGACGCTCGCTCGAGCGTGTTGGGTCGTTGGCGCAGTCAGCGCGAGCGGAGCTCGGGGTCGACCCGACCCGCGCCAGATTTCCAAGCGCGAACGCACTCGAAGACGATCGAGGCCCCGCCCAACGTGAGCGCGAGCACGACGCCGAGGTCGACGCTTCCGCGCCACGGCTGCGGGAGCTTTCGCACGAGCAGCACGATCAGAACGATCCCGAGGAGCATCGTCCAGGCGGACACGAGCCTTCGCGGAGGGGTGTCGAAGAGCGAAAGCGCGTGAAACGGCGCCAGGATTCGCGCGACGAGCGAGCCGCTCTTGGCGAGGTAGAGGAGCCTCGCTGCCATCCGCGGCGCGAGCAGCTGACCGAACGCGCGAAAGCCCTCTGCGTAGACGATCACCGCCGTCCAGAGCAGCGTGAACACGAGCTGGGGGCCCGAGAGCATTCCGTGCGCGACGCCTTCGAGCGCGACGCGCGAGAGCCGCACGATCGCGTCGAGCAGCGACAGAACGACCGCGCCAGCGCCCCACACCATCACCCAATACGCAGGCCGCATCTCGCTCATCGCTGCGCCCGAAACTCGATGACCACCGGCCCGTCTGCACCTGGCGAGGAGCGATCGATGAGCGGCGCGGTCAACGCTTGTTGCACGCAGTCGCGCAGAGCGTCGTTGCTCTGCTCGCCCCACGCGACGCCCGCGACGCTGACGACGCCAGCGTCCGAGCGAAGCAGCGTCAGGGACGCGGTCGCCTGGTGATTGCAGTCCTCTCGCAGCCAGCGCTCGTGACACTGCGCGAGGGCGACGGTCCGTTCGCGCAGCGCCGCTTCGATGCGCGCTCGATCGGCGCGGACCATCGGAGCTCCGACGGTCACGAGCGCCTCGGGGTGTTCGGTCGCAGACGCGACCTCGCAGCGGCGCGCGCGGGGCGGAAGCTCTCTCGGATGCCCGCCTCCCTGCGAGGACGAGCGGCCCGCGAGCGAATAGCCGAACCCCTCTGGACCGGGCGCCAGCTCGACGCGCGCGAGCTCGCCCCGGAGCGGACTGGCGACATAGAGCGTCGCCATCCCTCCGTCGTCGCGAGCGGCGCGAACGATGATGTCGTCACGACCATCGCCGTCGATGTCACCGCCGTCCACGAGGGTGACGCCGAGGGCGCCGGCGCTCTCGCTGACGCGAAGGACTCGGTCCGGCGCGGGCCAGTTCGACTCGGCGTTGCCGCGGTACACGAGGACCGCCCGGAGATTGGGGTCGGCGACGACGATCTCGTCACGGCCGTCGCCGTCTTGATCGCGCACGACGAGCACCGAGCGACCCACGGCCGCTTCGTTGCGCTCGCTGGTGGGCGCCGAGAGCGCCACCTGGCGGCTGTCTCCGAGGACGTCGAAGTGAACGACGCCGGCGCGCGTGACGCCCTCGGGCGCGACGCCGTATTGAAAAGTGAGCACAATTTCACCATCGCCGTCGCCGTCTACGTCTCCGATGGCGACGTCGGACCAGCGTTGCGGGGCATCGTGCGGGTCGTCCAAGACGATCGCGGCGCGCTCTTCGAAGCCTCCAGCCCGGCCTCGAAACACGATCGCCTTCGGCGGCGCGAGCACGACCATGTCGCGAAACGCGTCGCGATCGACGTGACCGATCACGATTCGCTGCACCTCGCCCTGCTCGATGAAGAGCCTCTGCGATGGCGTCCGCCCGTCGCTGCGCAGGACCCAGAGCTCGTCGCCCTGGCAAAACTCCGATCGTTGCGCGCCAGCTTCGCTCTGGGCATCGGCGTCCGCGGCGTCGCCAGCGTCGCGGACTGGTTCGATCAAGGACACGCGTGTGCGTCGCGCGGACACGACGAAGCCCGTGGTGCGAGGGCCGTCGATCGCGTCGACGCGAGCGATGTGCGCGCCGACGAAGGCGTAGTGATCGGTCCCCTCGCCCATCGGAGCGGGTGCTTCGATTCGATACGCAGGCTCTCTGCCGAACCCTCGGGCGTCGCCCAGGTAGATGCGGACTCCCCCTCGGGGACAAGCTTCTTGTGGCGACACAGCGGCCTCGCCGATCGCCAGCTCGCTACGGCGATCGCCGTTGAGATCGCCAATGAAAGCCATCGCGCCTGCGCGGACGGGAGACGGGTCGCTCGCGCTGACGGTCCAACGCCAGGGCGCGGACGAGAGGGCTAGCGACGACGCGCGATGCGTGCCGAACAGCAGCATGGCGCCCAGGGGAGCGTCGGCGACCGCGATGTCTGCGAGCCCGTCGCCGTTGGCGTCGTTGATCACCGCGCGCGCTCGAACGGAGGTCGCCGCCCGCTGCGGCTGCGAGCGATGACGCTTTCGGCAGCCGGTGGTCGTGTCCGCGATCGCGGTGAGCGCCGCGAGCGACAAGAGCGCGCCGGCGACGCGTCGCATCGAGGCTCGTCGCCGACGGTCCACTGCGTCAGTGACCTCCGCCCTTCTTGCTGGGCTTTGCGTTCCAGATGCGGGTCATGAGCACCGCGCCGATGAGCGAGAACGGAATGATCGAGAACACCCACACTCGGGCGTCGTGAGGGTGGTGTCCCGCGACGCTTCCGTGGCCGTCCCACCCGTAGGTCTTCAAGATCCAGCCCAGGCCGAATCCCGTGAGTCCGGCAGCGATGTACTGCACGCCGTCGAGGATGCCGGCCGCGGTGGCCGCCGCCTTGCGTCCTCCGAAGTCCATGCTCGCCGTCCCGCTCAACATCCCGTGCACGCCGAAGATGAACATGCACGAGAAGCCGACGAGAAACGCGGCGATCGCGCCGGTGGGCGCGAAGCCGAGCGCCAACAGGACCGCGGCCTGACAGAGGTAGAAGATGAACGCGACGGGCGGTCTGCGCGATTGAAAGAACCGGTCCGACAGGACGCCGCAGACGATTCCTCCAGCGATTCCTCCGAGGGTGGGGCCGACGCCAGCCCAGCCGAACACGGCAGAGCCTGGGCGAACGTTGTGCACCTCGGCGAGGTACTCGAGAAAGTAGATGAGCAGCCCCTGGCGAACGAACCCCGTGCAGAACTCAGCCGCGGCGATCACACGGATGACCGGGTCCGAGAAGATCTTGCCGAGCAGCTGCCTGAGGGGCAGCGGCGCGTCGTCGGCGACCGGCGCGACGGGCACCGCGTCGCGGTAGTTCTTGGAATCTTGCTGCGGTTCTGCCGGCGGATGATAGGACCCGTCGCCCGTGTCGAAGTCCTTGTGTCCCGCGTGCGACGGTCGATCGCGGACGAGCAACCAGTCCACCCCGAACATCACGAAGAGCACGATCGACGGGATGATGAACACGAAGTACCAGGGCAGCTTCGCGATGATCACGCCGCCGACCGACAGCGCGAGCCAGTAGCCCGAAGAGATCATCACCCCGAAGATCCCGCCGAACACGCCGCGCTCTCGCACGTGAAACCACGACGAGTTGACCTTGACGACCGAGAGGGCGCCGAAGGACTGAAAGTACATGTTCAGCGCGTAGAGGACGCTGAGCGCGAGCACCACGTTCTGCTGCCAGCCCGAGAAGAAGAGCAGGCCGATCGCTCCGTTGAGGGTCGCGGCGCCGAGCGCGCCGATCAGGATCGCGCGGCGGCCGCCGATGCGATCGGCGAGCGGGCCGTTGACGATCACGCTCAGCGCGTAGACCCAGAATCCGACGGTGAAAATCACCCCGATCTGCGCCTTGTCCAAGCCGAACGTGCGCCCCAGAGTGCTCTTGGCCGCCGTGAGGTTGTAGCGCCCCATGTACAGCGCCGCGTACGTCAACCCGAGCGGAAACCAGTTCGCGAAGCGCCGCAGTCGATACGCGCGCGCGTGTTCGGGGGCCTCGAGGTCAGCCTTGCTGTCAGCCATGTCTTGCGGCGCCAACGGTACACCGTGCTATCCCCGCCGGGCTCTTCAATGACCACGACTCTTGTTCGAAGGCTCGATCCTGTGCCCGGGCGCCTCGCCATCGCCGTCTACGCCCACGAGGTCGACGCGAGAGATGGCTCGATTCCCTGCTGGACCTTCGCGTCCGAAGGCTTTGCGTCGGAGGGCCACCCCGAGCTGGTCTTTACCGTCCGCCGCAACCTGGCCGAGGCGCGCGAGGCGTTTTCACAAGAGGCCCTCAAGCTCTTTACCGCCGTCTGGCACCGGCTCAACACCGTCGAGGGCTCGGTGCTCCAGAGCGGCGATGTCCTCGCGCTCGAGCCGGGCACGTTTCTCGGTCGAGACGACGTGCGCGCCGTGGGCGTGTTGCCGGCGAGCGATCTCCCGGGGGTTCCTCGCTCGAGCGCTTCGACCCTGATGCTCGTCGCGCTGCTCGGCCCCGAGTTCGACGTGGCGAGAGACTATGGCCTCTCGCGGGTCGCGGCGCGGCTCGGTCAAGAGTCGGGCATGTTTCCGTGTGCGCCGTGGTTCGACCGCGAGCGATTGAGCGTCGCTCGCAACGACCGCGCAGAACGTACCGTGCTCGGAAAGTGCCTCCGCGTCACTGCCCGCGCAGGGAGCGTCGTCGTCACGAGCGATCGCGTCGAGCTCGAGCTCCCCCGCAGCGCCGCCGAAGCGCTGCGCGAGCCGCTCGGCGAGCTTCCCGCGGACACCGCGCTGGTGATCTTGTTGCCCGTCGATCCGCGCGCCGACGGTCTGCTCGTGTGGGAGCCCGGGGCCCGCGAGCTCACGGCGATCGGCCCCGCGGACGCCATCGGCGCGCGCGTCAGCGGCAATTTCGTCGCCTTCGTGAGCGGCCAGCCCGCGGATGGAAGCAACCCGCTCGAAGACGGCTTCGCCCTGCGAATGACCGCGGATAGCTGGACCCGTGTCCGTCGCGCGCTCGCCGCCGGAGAGCCGATCGAGCTCGCCGCGACCGACGAGTCGCTGCCGTTCACCGTGCGCTGGTCTTGAATTCAAGCGGGTGTTTTCAACACCGCGCCGTCAGCGGCTGAAGCGCCCGAGCCCCCACTGCGTTCCCGCCATTCCATCGACCCAGCGCAGGTTGCCTGCGGTGAGTCCGTCGGCGCTTCCTCGATACACAGCGATCCTGCCGGGGCCGTCTTGTCCTGCCGCCGTCGCGCCGGACGCAGGAATCCCGACCAGCAAGTCGGCGTAGCCGTCGCCATGCAGGTCGCCGACCGCGGTCACATCGACTCCGATCGCGCATCCGCCGCCGGGCGGCCCGTCGATCACCGTCGAGTCCTGCGCCTCGAGCCCGCGCGCCGTCCCACGAAACACCCGCAGCCGATAGGCGACCGGCGTCGTGCTCGCGCAGAGCGACTCGAGTCCCGGCTCGAAAAGGACGATATCGTCGTTGCCGTCCGCGTCGACGTCGCCTGCGCGAGCCACGCGCGGCGTCGCGAACATCCCCGATCGCGCCGAGCACACGACGGACTGCAGTCGCTCGATCGTGGGCGGGCCGCTGGCGCCGAGCAGCACGTGAACGCAGCCCGGTCGGGTGTCGATGGCCCCGAGCACCAGGTCCCCTCGCCCGTCGCCGTTGACGTCCACGCGATCGGCGACGCCGCCGGTGACGTTGGCGATCTCGAGCGAGTGGGTCGCTTCGATTCCCGCGGGAGAGCCGCGGTGAACGCGCACTGTGTCGCGCTCGCCGATGCGATGGACGAAGGCCACGTCCGCGCGGCCGTCGCCGTCGATGTCGCCGACGCCCCGCAGGTCCGCGATCGGGTCGGTGTCTCCGAGGTTCACGGTCTGGTCGGGGTCTGCGCGAAGCCCGGACGCAGACCCGAAGTGCACCGCGACCGTGCGCCAGCGTCGAACGACCACGACGTCGACGAAGCCATCTCCGTTGAGGTCTCCCGCCGCCGAGCCCATCGTCTTGCCAGTGGCGCCGTCCTCGCGACGAGGGCTGCGCAGCGAGGCCATCTGCTGATTGATCTGCACGCCGCCGAGAAACACGCGCACGTCGTAGGAGCCGCTGCCCGAGTCGGATCCCAACATGAAGTCCGAGTAGCCGTCGCGGTTGACGTCACCCATGCGCGCGGCCCACGTCCCGTCGGCGTACGTCGAGACGCCCGTCGCGTTCGCGGGGTTGAGCCCGACGAGGGTGCCCGGCAGGATCAGCAGGCCGTGGGACATCGGCGGGGCGCCGTTGGTGCGCGAGACCGCGAGCAGGTCCGCGCGGCGATCGCTGTTCACGTCGGTGCCGCTCGCGCCGTTGGTCACCACTGGCTTCTTGGGCCCGCAGCCGACCGAGGCAACGATCGCACACACAATCAAGCAGGCACGCCGCATGGGGGCTAGTGTAGCCCGCCGCGCGCCGACGTGGTCACCGACGCGTCACACGTCGTTCTTCGCGGCTTTGGCCGCCGCTTGGATGAGCTCTTGGCGGTGAAAGATCAGGCGAAACTGCTCGTACGCGATCACCGTCGCCCAGCCGCCGAGGATCCACATGAGCACAGACTCGAGCGGCAGCTGCGCCCACGCGACGATGAACACGCCGATCATCTGGTCGTGGTGGTAGTTCCACCAGTTGTAGGGGACGCCGAGGGTGGCCTCCCACAAGATGCTCACGAGCTGCAGCACCGTGAACATCAGGGTGAACGCCTGCCAGTTCACGAGCGGTCCGGCGGTCTCGAACATCATGATGGTCGGGATGAACCCGACGCACATCAAGAACACGAAATAGCCTGGAAATCCGCTGCCGATCGTGATCTTTCGATACGCGATCGCCAGCGCGATGAGGACGATGCCCACCGCTGCGACGCGCCAGTCGATCTTGATGATCGGGCCCGAGCCGAGCTCGCCCGCCCACACCTTGTGGTTCTTGGCGTGCTTTCGGTGCGGCATCCACGAGAGGTCAGCCCACACGTACGTGCCGAGCATGAAGAACGCGCCGAACGAGTAGAAGCCGAACTCTTCGATCGGCAGGACATCAGGGATCCAGCGAAAGCCCGACAGCGCGAAGGCCGGCAGTCGAATCCCCAGGGTCGAGCCCGGGTTGGGGTACTTGAAGAACGTGTACGCGAAGCCGAAGTCGAGGATGCACCCGACGGCGAAGACAGCGGCGATGGTCGCCCAGAACGCCTTGCGCTCGATGCGCGCGTCGGGGTGTCGGTACAGCCAGGCGACGAGCACGATGCTCGGGACGATGAAGAGCAACAGCGAGACCGTGTAGCCGTACGGCGTCGGCTGCGGGTCGAGCGGGATCGGCGCGGCTCCGACCCGGACCGTGTTGAGCGTGAGGAGCGCGGGCAGCACGATCGAGCCGAAGCCCAACAGCGCGACGGGGAGGCCCTTGCGTGTGTTCAAGTGCTTGGACATGGGCGCTCAACCTCCGCCCTTCGGAACGGATCGTCCGAAGTCCACGCCGATGATCGCGTTGCGCTCGGGGTAGCCGACGAGCGCGTTGGACGCGAGCATGCCGGACATTGTCGTGGCCTCGACGTTGCCGATGTTGAACCCGTTCTCCGTCCAGTCGCCGGCGATCACGACGTTGTGAAAGCCGGTCTCTCCCGGGGCGATTCGAAACTTCGTCGTCCCGTGCAGCGAGAGCGTGAACAGCTCGCTCGGCCAGTAGTTCGCGCGGAAGTACTGCGCTTCCATCCGCGCTTCGCCCTCGCCCGGCGTCTCGCGATCGTCGACGAGGAGGTTCCAGTCGAGCGGCCCCGCGCTGCCGCTGGGCACGGTCGCGCCAGGCAAAATCCAGCCGATCGCGTTCTTCACGAGGTCCATCGACACCCGCTTGTTCTCTTCGATCGGGTCGTCCGTGGTCTTCATCGGGCCGGTGAAGTACGTCGTGTTGAGCGGAAACCGCCCCGCGTCCGGACCCCAGGACTCCCTGGGTCCCAGGTGGCTCATATCCGCCCACGTATTCAAGTCGGACCGATGAAAGCCCGCCAGCAGCGGCTGTCCCATCGCGGTCCAGCCCATCTGGTACGCCGTCGGCTTCAGCCACAGCTGCAGCCCTTGCGTGCGCACGCCCTTGACGTTGTCGACCATGCGCTGCCAGCGAGGCTCCTTCGCGATGAGCTCGCTGGCGATGTGGGGCAGCGTCCCGACGGGCGTCGCGAGCACGACGGCGTCGAAGTCCTTTCCGAACTCGAGCGTGTACGTCTCGAGCGAGGGGCTCGCAGGGTTTTCGAAGTTGATGCTGTGGTCTTTGGGCTCAGCGATTTGCTCCCACAGCGTGCCGCTCGGCCAGCAGGGAAGACCGTTGACCGAGACGAGCGGGTCGTACTCGCGGCCATCGACGGTGCGCGCCTGCACTTCGACGTCGACCGAGGTCACCGTGCGCCCGTCCAGGCCGCCGAGGTGCAGCGCCTTCACGCGGTGAAAGAAGCGAAACTGCGCGCCGCGCTTCTTGAGGGCGAGATAGAACGGGGCGAACACCGTGTCGCCCATGCCCGCCTGCATCTTCCAGATGAGCGCGCCCTTGAAGGTGAACGCCATACGGATGAGCGTGCGCAGCGAAGCGCCCGCGGCGATGTCGGGCTTGTTCGTGTCGCCGTCGACGTAGGCGAACTCTGCGTCGTACATGAAGTACGCCCAGGGCGAGCCCAGCATCAGCCCGCCGTCGTCGACCGCGTGTTTGCTGAGCCACTCGCGGTAGTCGAGCTCGTCGAGGACGTCGAACCCTCGCTCGAAGACGTTGTCGGCGAAGGCGCCGCGGAGGTTCGCGTACGTGAAGTTCAGCATGATCCACGCGCGGCGCGTGCCGGCGTCGTCGAGGTTGTCCTTCACGACGTTCCACACGACCTCGAGCAGCTCGCCGACGAGGGCCATCACGATCTTCCACACGGGAAGGAGCGCTTCAGCGAGCCCCTCGGCGACGCGCGCGATGATGGACTCGACGATGGTGCCGAGGATCGACTGTTGCTCCTGCCCGATGGGCGCGGTGGGCGTCCCGGTCTTGTCGGCGAGCGCCTGACCCGTTGGGTCGAGCATCCCGCGCACGATGAGCGCGATGAAGCGCACGGCCTCGCTCGCGTACGCCCACAGCGAGGGGAGCATCTTGCCGTCCGGGTTGCCCGGCAGCTGCTCGTTGGTGGGCATCCGGATGACCCACGGCAGCCACTGTCCCTTCCAGAACTCGTCGAGCACGATCACGTCGTGCGGCTTGAAGGCGTCGAACGTGTCCGCGAGCGGCGCGTCCGGCGCGCGTCCCACCTCGGTGTAGACCTGGCGCATCGCGCGGAAGGCGTTTTCGTAGAGGCCGCTCCACACGTGGACCCCGTGCTCTTCGATGCGCCTGCCGTAGCCCTGGGTCATGTTGCGGCCGCTCGCGCCCTTGCCGCCGAGGCGCCAGCCCATTTGCAGCACGGTGAGCTCGACGGGTTGATTCGATGTGGCGAGGGACCACGCCGCGGTCATCGCGCCGACGCCTCCGCCGATCACCAGGATCTTGCGGGGCACGGGGCTGACCGGAGGCGGGGGCGGGGCGTCGGTGCTCGCGTTTTCTTGCTCGCTCATGGCGCTCACCCGTTGCCGCTGCCTTCGCCGGGAGGGATCGGCGGGAGGCCAGATCCGTTCCACGGCTCCCAGTCTTTGGTCAGCGGTTGCGGGAGCGTGAGCGACCAGTCCGTGACGAGCTTGTAGGCGCCGCCCTTGGTGAAATCGCACGAGCCCGAGCCCTCGAAGGGGCGCTTGTCCATGGGCAGTCCCGGCAGGTAGTACGGCGTGACGTTGCCCTGCACGGACGCGTCGGTCATCTGCGCGGTGTCGAGGTTCCACCAGAAGCCCGAGCTGCTCCACGAGCCGTCGGCCTTCTGCGAGACCGACGGCTGCTGCAGCAAGTTGGTGATCGCCTTGCGTCCCTCTGGCTGCACTTGATTATTTGTGTCTGCGATCGCGGCGCGAACGTAGTCCGACGGCCACGCGGTGTCGAGCACGGCGTACGCCGTGTCGCTCACGGAGAACTTGCCGATGCGCTTGGGAAATCCGTAGACCACCTCACCGCCGAACGAGATCAGGTCCTTGTCGACGAAGATGATGGGCGTAAAGAGAAACGGACCGTTGTACGCGTACTTCGCGTCCTTGTAGCGAACGTAGGGAATCACCACGCCAAACTCGTGGTAGCTGACGCCCGGAAGCCACTTGGTCCAGTTGACCTCGACCTCGGTCTCGTAGCCGAAGAGCAGGTTCGCTGGGTGCTTGCCCTTCGCCGAGTAGGGGTTGTCCATCAGCTCGAGCTCGGGCGGCAGCCACGATCGAAGCACGTCGACGTCGAACTGATGCACGCAGATGTGCACCTCGTAATGGCCGATCATGTAGAGAAGGCCCGGATCGGGCGCGGACTTGTCGTGCTTCGTGAGGGATTCGGGCGTCGTTGGCGTCGTCATTCGCAGGGCTCCTCCGTGGCGTGCGTCGATTGACCACGGAGATTATCGATCCGAGGGCGAAGCAACGAGCACAAAGCGGTGGTCGACCGCGCGCGAGTAAGCACGAGTCAGCGCGGCGGTCAGGCCCTTTATTCGGCAGAGCATTCGCGGGATGATCCGCCACGGATGTCAGAGAGAGTCAGGATCACGGGGCGACTGATGGGCGACGACGGGGCGCTGCTCTGGCTGCAGGGTCGCGACGACAACCCCGGTTCGCTCGAGCTGGTCGCGTCCGACGGCGAGCGATTTCGCTTGGGAAACATCCAGCGCGCGAAGAAGCACGGCGCCGCGCGGCTCGAGGGAGAAGAGCGCTTTGTGTTGCGCGGCGGGGACGTGGTCCGAGTCGAAGGGACGCTCCTCGAGTCCTCGAACGACGCGCGCGAGGTGCGCGTCAAGGGCATCGCGATGCCGGGATTCTCGCTGAGCGGATCGCCAGAAGAGCGCCCGCCCGAGGCCAAGAAGCGACGCAACGCGCCCGCGTCCAAAGCCATCGGAGCGAACAAAGAGCGCACGCCGCGCGGCGAGGTCCGCGTGCTCGTGGGCAAGGCTCGCGCGTTGGGACGAAGCGAGAGCGCAGAGCGAGCGGTGCTCTACGGCGAGCTCACCATGACCGCGGGCGAAGAGACCGCGCGAGAGACACGAGACGCCGGGACGATCGAGCTCGTCGCAGAGGACGGTGTCCGCTATCGCATCGAAGCGATCGGCAGCGCGGATCGAGTCGGAATGGTCTCGCTCGAGGGAGCGTACGGAGAGCTCGTATCTCAGCCAGCCGCGCGGCTGTTCGCGCGCAAAGCTCCGGGCGATCACGTGGCGGTGACGATCCAGGGCTTCGCGGTCTGCGACGGCGACACGATCGGGATCGAAGCCGAGCTGCTGCCGGACGTGCGCTTCGACGGCGGCGCGGAAGGATCTGGCGATTTTCGCAGCGCGCCGCGCGCGGCGACGGTGTCCGCGAGAGCGATCCGCGTGTCCATCGAGCAAGACCCGGCAGAGAGCCTTCGCCCGAGCGCGACGTCGAAGAGCGCCAAGGCGAAGCGAGAGACCCCACCGGCCGCGCGACCAGAGGCGCGCGTTCGCTATCCGCTCGAGAGGTCTACCCTCGTGTACGCGTCGCTGGGCGTGCTGCTCTTCTTCGGTTCGATCGCCGCGGGGCTGGTGCTCCCGATGGAGTCCAACCGCGCTGCGCTGATCCCGCTGTCGTCGATGGGGACAGGCTTCTTGCTCGTCGCGCTCAACCGCTGGCTGCGAGCCCAGCGGCACGCTTCCTTCGTCACGCTCGCCGGTCGCGGCGAGCGAAAGAGCGAGCGGAGCGCGGTGTGGGGCTACCGCGTCGACGCGATCTTGCTCGGGATCTATGCGTTTGGAGCGGTCGTGACGGGGCTCGAACCCGCGCCGCGCTACGTCACCAACACGGCGCTCGCGCTCGTCGCTCTCTCTCTCTTGCACGCGTTGTTGCTCGCCCTTCAAGAGCGCGCGTTTCGTCGCTTCGCTTCTCGCGTGCTGTCGATCGACGCGACCGATCCTCGCAGCGGAAAGCAAACGTTCTTCGAGGGGACCGCGCGCGGCCCCAGCGCGCCGCTCGACCGCCTCGTCGAGTTCTATACCTCCATCGAGGTCACCTACACGACGCTCAAGGACGGCTCGCAGCGCGAAAACCAATGGCACGTCGTGACCGATCGGCAGACCACGCGCGCTCGGAGCTTCGACGTCGAGACCGCCAACGGCTCGATCAGAGTGGATCCCACCAAGGCGCAAGTCGCGTTTGCGTCACGCGAGTGGATCGAGGATCCGATCGTGTCGTCCTACAAAGAAGCGCTGCGTGAAGGCTCGCCGGTGTGCGTGGTCGCGCGCTGCGAGAGCGAGGGCGGCGCGCTGAGCGCTCGCGCTGGCGGCGACGAGTCGATGTTCCTGTGGGCGGGCTCTCGCAGCGAGCTCGTCGCGGCGCTTTGGGCGGCGCGGGCGCGCGTCGCGCTGCTCGTCGCGACGGGGCTCTTGCCTGCGGCGCTGGGGTTGGCGCTGTTTCCGCATGCGGCGCGCTATCGTGCCACGGGCGTGGTGACGAGCAGCTCGCTCGCGGGAGTTTCCACTGGTGATCGCTGCACGCTCAGCGTCCTCGCGTACCACTATCACCGCAGGCCGCGCTGCACGGTGCGCCTTCAGTGCGGCGGGCGCGCGCTGTACGGCGGCTACGGAATGGGCCAGATGGACTGCGCCTTCGGGACATCACCGCGATCGACGGTCGTGAGCGGCGAAGATAGCTCGCCGTGGGACGGCGACGACGCGCTGCGCTTCGATCTGAGCGCTCGATCGGTCACGCACGAGTCCGCGACGAACGGCGCGGCGACGATGATCTCGCTCGACCCAGCGCGGCCTGCGATCGCGCTGTGGTAGACGCTCGATTCGCAGGTCGAGCGCAGCAGAGGGGTCATGAACGATCGAAGAAAGATCCGCTGGAGCGCGGCCGGGTTGATTGTGTGTGCTGTTTCGTGCGCCCACGACATCGTCCCAGGCAGCTTCGTCGACGCCCGTCCCGCGGCGCCGCTCTCGATCGCTCCCAACGCCAGCGAGCTCGCGGCCGCGCGGCAGATCGACGCTGCACGTGCAGATTCCCTTGGATTCCTGAGCTGGCCCGCGCTCTGCGTCGCGCCGTGGCTCGCGCTGCTCGGCGCGGCGTCGATGGATCGGGCGCGGCTTCGGCGGGGCTACGACGCGGTCGTTCGCGAAGGTCCGATCCTCCCCGGACGACGCGCGCTCGAGGGGAGCGTCGAGCCGATCGACGAGGCGGTTCCATTGCGAATCGTGCTTGCAGAAGATCTTCGGTCGGTGTCGAGCGCGACGACGAGCGCGTTCTTTCTTCGGCTCGCGACCGGCGAGCGGGTGCGAGTGGACTGCTCCAAGCCCATCGAGCTGCGGCTGCCTTCGTTCTCGTCGAACGACGTGCAGGAGGAGTTCGACCTCGACGTTCGCATCGTGACCGGCATGCGCGTCGCCGTCGAGGGCATCGTCAAGGGCGAGGGCTCGCGAGCGACGAGCGGGCCATATCGCGAGGGCAAGAGCAGCGAGATCGTCGCGGCCGAAGGCGCGCCGCTGGTGATCACCGAAGGCGGCGCGACGCCGCTCCACCGCGCTCGAATCGACGCAGCGTGGCGAGGAATCGCGCTCGCCCTCGTCGGCCTCGTGACCTTCGCGGTGATCGTCCCGTTCGAGTCGCTCTCGTTACGATGGACGGGCGTTTCGCAGTGGGGCGCGATCATCGCTCACCGTTCGACGCAAACGAACATCGCGGCCACGCAGTCCACGGCGGCGCCGAGCGTCGCGACCGTCGCAAACTACGCGCTTCGCGTCCGTGTCGACGATCGCGTGATCGACGATGACGTGCCAGGCGAGGTCCAAGAGTGCGCGCGCGAGGGACTGTGCACGCGCGTTCCGGTCGTGCTCTCGACGTACGGTCCTCCACGAGCGCGCGTGGCGACGCGCCCATTCTTCGAGTTCGACATGGCCCTGATGAGCCTCGGGGGTTGGCTCCTCGCGACGCTGGTCTACGCAGGGATTCGCCGCGAACGCTGCTGCTTCGTGGTCCAGATCGACCCCGCACGCTGACCGATGCGAAACAAAACGAAGATCCGAGCCAGTCGAGCGCGGGTCTATCGCAGGTCGATCACGATCCGCGACGCGGCGATCCCTGGTGCCCCGAGCGCGGCGCTCTTCGCGCACGCGGCAGCTAAGCTGCCGGGCTGAAGCGGGCGACGTGCCTTCCGCCGCGTTGACCATGCGACAGAATCAAGAAGAGACCAACGCTCAGCCGTTGGCTCTCGGCCGTCGCTCGCTGCACGTTGTTGTCGGCCCGTCGCTCTGTAGTCCCGCCTTTGGCGGAGACGTCGTCGCGCTCTTGCGCGACCCCATGCGCGGGAGTCTCTGCTCCCGCGCCGCTGCTCCCGCTGCGGGAGTCTCTGCTCCCGCGCTGCCCGTTCGCGCCTGCTGGAGAATCTCTGGCGATTCGAGGCCCTTGGACACCTGCTACGCTGCGGCGCAGGCAGCGATGGCGTACACGATCAAAGAGCTCTTCTTCACGCTTCAGGGCGAAGGAGCGCAGTCGGGGCGGGCATCGGTGTTCTTGCGATTCACCGGGTGCAACCTCTGGTCGGGGCGTGAAGAAGATCGCGAGAAGGGAGCAGGCGGCTGCGCGCGCTGGTGCGACACGGATTTCGTCGGGACCAACGGCGTGAACGGTGGTCGCTACGAAGACGCTACCGCCCTCGCCAGCGCAGCGAGAGCGCTGTGGGATCGCTCGGTGCGCGAGGGGCGCGGCGCGCGACCGTACGTCGTGTGCACCGGCGGAGAGCCGGCGCTGCAGCTCGACGACGCGCTCGTCGCGGCCCTTCACGCACACGAATTCGAGATCGCCGTCGAGACCAACGGAACGCGCGCGCTTCCCGCGGCCATCGACTGGGTGTGCGTGAGCCCGAAGGCCGGAGCAAAGATCGTCGTCGAGCGCGGCGACGAGCTCAAATTGGTCTACCCCCAGGGCACCGAGGACACCGAGCCCGAGCGGTTCGAGCACCTCTCGTTTCGGCACTGGTTCGTGCAGCCGATGGACGGTCGAGCGCAGAAAGAGAGCACCCTCGCGTGCGTCGAGCTCTGCCGCGCTCGGCCTCGGTGGCGGCTGTCGGTGCAGACGCACAAGCTGGTGGGGATCCCGTAGCGCGCGCAGAAATCGTTGTTATTGCAGCGGCGGTTCGCGCTACATCAGCGCCTTCTCGAGGCGGCCGCAGACTGTGCTTCTGCGCGCGGCGACGGAGCGAGTCATGGTCACTGAGATCTTCAAAGAGTTCACGTTCGAGTCGGCGCATCGGCTGCCGAACGTTCCTGCGGGGCACAAGTGCGCGAGGTTGCACGGGCACTCGTATCGGGTCGAGGTGCACGTGCGCGGCGAGGTCGACGCGACGCTCGGCTGGGTCGTGGACTTCGCGACGCTCAAGGACGCGTTCGAGCCGCTGCGACAGAGGCTCGACCACTACTACTTGAACGAGATCGATGGCCTCGATAACCCGACCAGCGAGAACCTCGCGCGCTGGATCTGGCAGCGATTGAAGCCGGCGCTCCCGCTCTTGTCGAAGGTGGTGGTCCGCGAGACGTGCACCTCGGGCTGCGTGTATCAGGGCGAGTGAGGGACTGCGCACCGACAGACAGCGTTCGGCTGCGCACCAAGCGGCATCGCCGAGTGCGGCAAACGCTGCGACAAGACTCGACACGGGCGCGAGGTCGCGCTCGAGGAGGTCTGTCATGGCAACGGCAATCACAGGGCTTCGACGCGCGCCGTCGAGCGCCGGAGAAGGCACCACGTTCGACGGCTCGAGGGCGCAGTTTCGAGTCGGAGGGGCGAACAAAGTCAGCGAGCTTCTTCATGCGCTGTCGTTCGTGAAGGCGTCCCCTGCGCTGGGGACCGGCCCATCGAGCACAGCGCTACCCTTCGTTCTCGGCACGACCATTCAGCGATTGCTCGACCCGCCGAGCCAACCGCCAGCGTACAACAACCTGTTTCCGCCGACGACCACGGTGGGCGCGGCGCTCGACTCCAACGCGTTTTCGATGGCGCGTATCGCGATGCTCACGGAAACGCTGAAGATCGACTCGGCTGTGACTCCGATGGGCACCGCGCAGAACCCGAGCGACTGGCTCGTGCAGTCTGCGGCGTTCTCCGTTGTCCGCGCGCTGGACTATGCGATCGCACAAGGGACTGGCGGCGAGACGCCCGTTCCGTACTTTCCAGGGCTCAGCGCGCTCTCGGCCGGCCGGTCCTCTACCGAAGGAGCGTTGGGTTCGACCTTCGAGCGCGCGGTCCGAAACCTTATCGTCCAGATCACTCCGAATGGCGGTGGTGCTGGCGAGGGAGTGCACTGCTTGATCGGCGGCCCAACGGTGCTCCGCATGCTCATGGCCACCAACACTGGCCAAAGCGGAACGAGCGGCTGGCGCACCGACCCGCGCACCGGTCTGCTCGTGTACCACTACATGGGGATTCCGTTCTATCGAACCGAGGTGCCGGTCAGCGGGGACCCAACGGCGACCAGCCTGTACGCCGCCAACCTGGGCGAGACTGGGCTGCAGCTCGTCCACGCGTACGGCACGGCCGAGTCGTTTGGGCTCGAGGCCGATGAGCTTCCGATCACGGCGAGCACCGCGTCGCGCGCCTACACCGTGCACGGCGCGTGGGCGCTGCAGCTCTGGGAGAGAGAGGCCATCTACGAGATGAAAGAAATCGTGGTCACCGCGAGCAACGTGTGAGCGCGGCGACAACAAGCTCGCTTCGAGGAACGTCTCACACGGCACGACGAAACAACCAGCGCATGCACGAGGACATCATGTCGAACCAGTCGGATCAGCAGTCTACGGTGATCACGCTCCGAATTGTGGCAGATGACGGCGGCGAGCGAGCGATCGAACAGGTGCGAAAGCTGCTCGGAAACGTGCTGACCACCGAGCAGCTGCGACGCTTTCAGAAGCTGAGCGGTCCGCTACACGAGCTACTTCGCAAGGATCCGTCGCTGCTCGAGCGGCTGAGTCGCGACGGCTTCGCAGCGCTCGCCAATGCGGCGCTCGCGGTCGACCGAGACATCTTGCAAGCGGCCGATCGAGCACGGCAAGAAGCGCGAGACGACGCGCCGTTTGGCGAGGCGCCGGCCACCGTGCGCATCGAGTTCGACGACACAGACTCGCCCAATCGAAAGACCGGTTGAGTCAAAAGGCAACGCGAACAAGCTCGGCCGATTCCGTGGTACGGCCGTCGCCGAGAGAGCCGCCAAGTGCAACTCCACAGCACGATACACTGTGGTCCGCGAACAACAAACAAAGACTCGATGAGGTTGCAGAGAGACCACGGACGTGACGGATACCAGGCACAACCCGAGGAGGATTTGGCTCGCGCGGGATGGCGTCCGGCGGCGCAAGGCAGTCACCTGGTCCGACCATTCCCGCGCGCGAAAGCGTGCCGTCCCGATGCAGCATCACGAAGAGATGGTGAAACGGGCTGAGCGCAACGACATCACGAACACCAGGGATTCTGACGAACTCACGGACGAACTGACCGTCGGCTGGAAGTCCGTTCGAACCGAAGTTGTGCCCTGTGCAGGCAACTTCTCCCTGATCGGACAGGATGCAATGCTCCCAAATATTCACCGCTCGAAACGGAGCGTCCACTCGGCGGGCAGTCAAGTTGTCCGGCGCGCTCCATGCATACACGTTTCCGTCTTCGCCAATTCCGTGCGCAGCACCAAGGGCTCGAAACGGTACTGTCGACGTCACCCGACCACCGTTCACGAAACTGCGGACGATCGCGACTCCATCGACTGTCAGCCATCCTCCATTCGCCGTGCCCCAAGTGTGAGCGAGATCGCGCAATGGAGGAAAATCGGCCCGTCGATCTCCAGGAGGTGGAGAGCCGGCCTCGGTAATTCGAAATACCTCTCCAGTTTCAGTCAAGTACTCGATTTCGTCTTCGCTTCCGCAGAGAGCAACGACACTTCGCACGCCAGGAACAACCGTTGGTCGCAACGGATGACGCAGCGAAGGAATGGCCGAGGCACCCCACATCCGCAGCGAACCATCGGACATCACGGCAAAGTGCGCCTCGACGTGCCCCATGATACGAATTGGAACGACGCGACCCGTTGTATCTTCAACGGCGTCGTGCGCCGCGACGTCAGCCATCACTTGTTGATGTCCTTCGCTCAACTCTGTTCGTGCACCGCATCGAATCGCGGCCAGCGAAATCAAGCCAGTCATAGCGATAATCCGCGATTGGTTCATCGAATACCGTCTAGCAGCGCGAGCAAACCGCGTCAAGTCGGCCTCCTTTGCGACTCATGTAGTCTCCGCAGCAAACCGAAACCACAGGAGTAAGTCATGTCAGGCACATCGATTTTTGGCTTCGACGCGTTGGTCGAGACCGACGGCAATGTCTTCGCTCTCGAACAGTGGATTCGGTTCCGTGGAATCGTTGCCCTTTTCGGATCACGCCGGTTTGTAGCGACGCTCGGACCGAAGGAGTTCATTCTGCGCGGATTCACGCTTTCTCGATTCAGAGAGGACTCGACGGATCGTGGCGGAATTCGTGCCGTCTGGCGTCGGGAATCGATGGGCAGCTCCGACTTCGAGTTCGAGCTCACCCTCGATACGATTCGAGAGCGCGTGACCAACACGGAAGTTTGGGGCGCGCCTTCTCCACCTGCAGCTGCGCTGTTTATTCCCGTTCGCATCGAGTCCGCACGAACCGATGCAGGCAGATCGATTCGACTGACAACACGCGGAGACAACTGGGCGATTCAAGTCATGAAGCTGATCGACCTCCGGGGCCAGCAGGTGTTTTCTAACGAAGAGCTCGTTGAGTTGAGTTCCGGCTTTACGAGTAGTCTTCGGAGCGCCCTCCGGGAGCTTCCATCGCTTCGTTCCTTTGTCGGCACCGACATGGATCCTGGGCTGCTCACAACTGTCGAGATTCCGCTCCCCGTCGGCTCGGGTGCAATTCGGTTTACCGATGTCGACTTTCGCGCGGTGCCTCACTCGCCGACCTCTGATCGAGGTTCGTTCGTCATCGCGGCCGTTGCAGATCGATTGCCGGGTGCCCCGTCACGCATCCCGCCGCCTACAGCGCTGGCAGTCACGCGCTCGTCACTGCGATCTGGCTCGATGCCGCTTCAGGCGCGAGTGCGACTATCGAACGAGTTTCTCGTGACGGCTGTCGCCAACTCGGTTCTCGGCTTGTTCCAGGGCGTACCGGCTGGATCCATTCGACATCCAGGTGATCTGGTCGGAACTCCAAGTGGTGGTTTCCCGTGCCGAATCGCTGTCGCATCGGGTGGTCCAGCCATGCCGTTGCCACCAGGAGCGATCCCTATGTGTCCTGGAGGTACAGGTATGGGTCGTGTTCCGGAGACGCGCGACGCCAGATTGCGAAGGCTCACGATCCGCGTGGAGAACCCGCTCGTCGTCGCAGGTATCCAGCGATTTGCTGGTCAGGTCGTTCGCATCGACGTGGGATTTACGCTTTTCACCGACGGCTTCGAAGCGAGGGCCGACGTGGTCCTCGGTTTGGGATTCGATCCGTCGATGTGCCGCACCGCGGATGGCACGCGTTCGTCCATCTCGCCCGCCAACCGGATCGCTCCCATCATCGCCATCCAACTTGGATTTCCGTCCTGGGCCATTGCTCTGCTCGTCGTGTTCGGAGTCATTGCGATCGTTGGATTCGTCGTCGCGGGCGCCGGAGCGGCCGCTGCATCCGCTGCCGCCACCTTGGCAGGGCCCATACTTGTCGCGATCGGTGCGGCGGGTCTCTTCATCACTGCAGTCCTTGGTGGTATCCTGACAGGTGTGGCGGACGGGCTGGTGCGTCAGGGCATCGAAGGCTCGTTCTCGGATCTCTCCAACCTCGCGATCCCATTGCCGGACGAGATCCGGCAGGTCCTCGGCTCTGCGGCGATCGATCGCATCGACTTCGATGATCTGGATGCTCACTTGTGCTTTCCAACAGGCGAATACGACACGTCGTGGCTCCGAGGTGAACACACGCTCTCGCCCGGGACCGCGTTCGACCTCGATGCTGGTCAAGAGTATCGCGTGTCGTCGGTCGGCATGCTACCTCCCAGCACCGATCTCACATGGGCCATCGATGGACTGCCTGTACTTCGAACGTCGAACCTCGCAGACCTTGTCGTGCTCGGACGTGTCAGCGAAGCGAGTGTTCACTTCGATCAACTACGCAGAGCACGCTTCGGGCAAGGTGGTGAGATTCCTGCTTCTCGAATTCCACAGTTCGTGCTCCCGCCGCCCACAGCCGGCCCACCGCAGCTCGTTCCGCTCGTGCTCGCGGTGCGAACGAACGAGCAACGCCTTGCTCGATGCGCAGTGTGGCGAGACTCGAGCGCCGGACTTCATCTGCGGTACACCGTGTTCGATACGCACACGCCGTCTGCGTGGATCGTGCGAGCGTTTTCTGTCACCGAGCGTCGCCTCGTGTCCCAGGGGCGCGGCGACGCTTTCACTGGCGACTGGCGCGAGTTCGCAGTCGGTCGTCGACTCGCGTTTTCACCAGGGACTCGCCTGCTCGCGCCACCGCTCCGCGTCGAGTGGTCGTGGAACGATGTCGTCCGTGTTGGTCGTGGAACGCTCTCGGCCCATGTGAGCTTCGAAGAGTCCGGGCTGAACCTGGTCATCACCAGCGTTGTCGCTGCGCCGATTCGAGGCGTCTTGGCGATGCGAGTCATCGACGCGCACGGCCAGGATATCGTCGAGCGCATCTCCATCGATTTGCCCGGCACCGAACGCGAGGTGAGTCGCAGTGCGCTCGAGCAGCGATTGGTCGCGATTCAAGAGCAGGTCGTATCGCTGATGTCCTCGCCGTTTCGCCTGCCGCTCACGCCGCAGCCCGACCCGTCACCGTTTCAATTGGACGCGTCCGTCGCCCTGGTGCAATCGTCGAATCCCGCTCCAAACGCCGCGATCGATCCTTCGGTCGTCGTCAGCGCGAGCGGGCTGCCTTGGCTCGACCCGAGGGCTTCGAAGCGACGCTAGCATCGCGCCCGCCTCGTCTCGCCGTGGGGCTCGCGAAGATAGAAGGCCGATCGACCTCGCAGCGTCGCGAGCAGCACCTCGTGCGCGATCTCGTCGACGCGCGACGTTCGCAGGTGTCGGTGAATGCTCGCCACGATCTGTCGCACACGATCGTCGCCCACCGACAGCGCCGACGAGAGCGCGTTTCTCGCCCCGCCGTTCGCCAGAAACGCGATGGCAGACGCGCGCTTTCGATCCAACGAGAACCGCCTGGCGAGCTCGTCCACCACGCGAGCGACACACGCCTCGTTGCTCGTCCCCGCCGCGAGCGCTCGCCGAAGCTCGAGCACGCGATCGTCGTCAGAGACGCGCGACCCGTGGAGATGGAGACTCCAGTCACAGGCCATCACGGGAGCGGCGAGCCGTCGCCTCGTCGCGCTCTTCTCATCGCGAGCGTCCGAGGCGAGAGCCTCGGTGGTCTCCATCGATTCAATCAGGAAGATCGGCGCGAAGAACCGTCGGACGATCGGCACGACGATCGACCAGGGAGTCTCGTGATCGTCTCGCTGCACGACACACACGCTGCAGTCGCCGCTCTCGCTCGGACAAAACCGCTGCATCACCGCATCAATCGTCGAGATCCCGGCAAATTCTACCCCTCCCCCCACTGCACGCGCGATACGTTGCGTGGTTTGCGCATAGAAGTTCGAGCTCGAGCTCAGCACTACGATCTCTCTCCGCATCGATCCCTCCGTCGTTGCGCCCTTCATTTCGGACCCCGAATCGTTTGTCTCGACTGCTGTGTTCGTCGACGAAGACGCTATCACGCGCGGTCGACACGCGCACATGCGTCGGCCGTCGAGCCATTTGGGTCCGTGGTTTCGCGCATCCCATCAGCGTATGGGGGTCACAGCCGCAGCGCTGCGTCGCACTGCGGTCGAGTCGACGCATCGACGCCCGTCACGGCCACCCGCGACGGGTGCGACCTTCGCTCAGCCTTCGGTCGGCGACACGCGCTCCACAACCGTTCGCGAGTTGCCTGGAAATCACGCGACAGAATGCGTGACATACCCTGACCAGGCGCATACTGTACATTTGTACAGTGCTGCTATGTTCCATCTTCGGAGCGCTGGTCGCTTCGAGGATGGTGTTGGATGGGCGCGGCAGAAGAACTCGCACCGATTGCAATCGTCGAGCAGCTCACCCCGGGAGAGCCTGGGATGCGCCATCGCTGGACGTACGCCGTGTGCATCCTAGCGCGACGCAGCCCGCGTGTGTTGCACGAAGAGCACGGCGACGGGCCGCTCGGCCGGCTCCGCGCGCTGCAAAGAGCGCGGGACTACTGCGCGAGCCAGGGATTGGCGGCGACCGAGATCCCGCACGAAACCGAGCGAAAGGGCCCCGTAGCGCGCTCGATGTATTGGGCCCGGCTGCTCAAGCGCCTGCGCGAGCAAGGCGTCTTGTAGGGCGCAGAGCGACGCGCGCTCGAAAAAGTGCTGCAATCCGCTCCCGCACGGCGCCTCGATGCGTCGTCTACAGGGAGCGCTCTGCATGCAACGATCCGGCACTCATCGTAGAAACACCACGCGCGCTGCGTTCGTGATGACCTCCGCTGCGCTCACCGCGGCCTCGATGGTCGCGATGCTCGCCTGGCCCGACGCCGCCGAGGCGCAGCGAAGGACGCAACGAAGGCCCAACGCGACGCAGACCGCAGCCAACGCCAACGCCAACGCCAACGCCAACGCCAACGCCAACGCTGACGCAGCCGCGAGCAACAACTCGCGCGGCGACGACCCCGCCCTCTCGACGCTGCCGCTCAATCAATCGGTCAACCTCCGCGCAGGCACGAGCACGCTCACGCTCACGGGCTCGCGCGCCTGGCCCGTGCGAAGCGCGCTCGCGTGGCGCAACGAGGACGGGATGCTCACGATCATGCTGCACTCCAGCCAGATCGTGTGCCCCGCGACCGCCGGCGAGCGACTCGGGTTGGCCAACGCCCTCGCGATCGACTGCCGCAACACGCCCGCGTGTCGCATGGCGCTCGTGATGATGCCCGTCAGCGGGCTGCTCACCGCGATGACCTCGCCGATCATGGACCCCAACGCGCAGGCAGCGCAGCTCGCCGCAGCATCGAGCGCGATGCAAAACGTCGATCGCAACAACCCGGCGGCGATGCAGGCCGCGCTCTCGGGCATGCAAGCGATCGCGAACCGAAGGCCCACGACGGCCACGCTCGCGTGGAAGAACGCGACCGGGGCGGCGATGTCCGAGGCGAGCAACGGCGGCAACATCGAGCTCTCCGCGGTCAACGGACGCACGATCGAAGGGACCCTGTCGATGCGCTTCGCGGGCGCTCCCGCGCGCGGCGCCACAGGAGCTCCGACGCTCGACGGGCGCTTCTCGCTCACGCTCTGCCAGTGAGCGCGTGTCGCCAACCGAAGGCGGAGCAGCTATAGAATCGCGAAGGTCTGGTGGTTGACCGCTAACAGCCTGCCGTCGTGCCCGTACAGCTCGCGCGTCTCGAGCGAGTAGCCCGCGCGCGCATGATCGCTTCGAGAGCGAAAGTAGAGCGGCGCTTCGGAGTCGAGCCCCTCGCAGTCGCCCACGACGTCGAGCGAGAAGGCGATGGTGACCGCCGGACGCGGCCTGGTTTCACGCACCAAGAAACAAGGCCACCACGCGTCCGCGACCGCCGCGAGAAAAGCCTCGTCCCGAAGGGCGCACGGGATCTTGGGGCGCACCCAGCCCTCGGACGCGGCGTGAGCCCCGCCCGAGAACGGCACGCCCGACACCACTCGAAACTCGAAATGCTGCGTAAACGTCGGCGCGAGCGGCGGGCCCACCGGAGCGACATCGACCGCGCGAAAGTCGCCGATCGCGGGGCGCGCGACCTCGTCGTAGCCCACGAAATCAACGGCGCGACCCTTGGCGAACACGCCCGTCGCCGAAGCGAGCAGCGTGTCGCCCTGCGCGAGCCGCGCGCTGAGCGCCGAGAGCCCCGAGCCCGCGCGGAGCACCGAGCAATCGATCGTCGCTTCTCCCACCATCGGCGGAGACAAGAGCGCCGCGGACAAAGATCGCAGCGGGCGCTCGGGGGCGTTCGAGACCTCCTTCATCGCGCGCACGAGGAGCGCGAGCGACAGGCCGCCGTACGCGCCGCGGCCCTGCTGCCAGCCGTCTTCGAAGGTGACCGAGAAGCGCCCCTCGCCTTGGCGTCGGGGCGTCGAAATGGCGTCGAATGAGCTCACTTTGCCTTGGGTTTCTTGGGTTTGGTCTTGGACGATGGCTTCGCGGTCGCCTCGACCGAGGACGTCTTGTTGGCCTTGCCAGGCTTCGCCGAAGAGTCGTCAGGAGCGCCCTTCTTCGCCGCTGGTTTCTTGGGTGAAGGACGGCTCGCGTCGAGGGCCGCGAACACCGTCGCGGTGTCGTAGACGACCACCCACGGGTCTTCGCCCCCCGCAGCGAGCCGCGAGCCGTCGGCAGAGAGGGCGACGCGAGCGAGCGAGCCCCGCGACGCGCGAAAGACCACCGGACCGCGCGGGTCGCCCTGACGCAAGAGGGCGACCATTCCGCTCGAAGTGACGGCGGCCACCCAGGATCCGTCGTCCGAGCAGGCGACGCCATGCACGTTGTCGCGCTCGAGCTTGCACGTGACAGCCCCGCTGCCAGAGGACTCGTCTCCGAGCACGATGAACTTCGCGCCCGCGCCCACCACCACAACGCCGCGGTTGTCGACGGCGATCCCGTCGCCGCGAGAGGTCTTGGCGACGTCGAGGGCCCCGAGCGCCTTGGCGTCGATGCGCGTGACCTCGGTGTTGCTGCGGGCTGCGATCCACGCGCCGTTCGGAGAAATCGCCGGCGGACCATGCTGACGGACCGACGGAGCTTCGATGCGCGCCCGGGAGCCGAGGCCGAAGAGCACCCCGCGCTCGACCGACGAGGCGACGTTGCCTTCGTCGTCGACAGCGACAGACCAGCCCTGACCGCCCGACGTCGAGCCCACCTGAACCTTGGTGCGCGCGTCGAAGACGTCGATCGTGCCCGAGTAGTCGTTGCGCGGAATCGCGAGCCGACGGCCGCGCGGAGAGAGGGACGCGAGCCACGGAGCGGGAGCGGTCCACGCTTCGCACGAGGCCGTTCGAAGGTCGAAGCGCGCGAGCGACCCGCCTTGGTGAAGCGCGACCAGGGTCTCGCGGTCTTCGAACGCGAGGGCCGTGGCGGGGCCCGAGAGCTTGGGGCGATCTGCGGTTCCCTCGGAGATCGACACGCGGACGATGCCGCCGCGCTCGTCGCAGACGAACACGGTGTCACCGTCGGGCGCGAGCGCGAGGGAAGTCCCGAGCCCGCCGACCTCGACGCGATGAGCGACCTTCAGCGTGCTCGCGGTGAGGACGTACACAGCGCCGTCTTCGGCACCGCAAATCAAGTTCTCGCCGTCGAGCGTCGCCTGGATCATGTGCACAGACCGACGCGACGAGAGCACGTCGCGCTCGAGCTCGACCGTCCCAGTGCGCGGATTGACGAGCAGGAAGCGACCGACGTTGTTGGCGACGAAGAGGTCTTCGCCATCGACGCTGAACGCCGCCCCCGCGGGGCAAAACGCAGCGTCCGCGAGGTGCGCGAGGTGCGTGCCCGAAGGGATCTCCCAGAGGTCTGCGCCCTGATAGGTGACCGTGACGAGCTTGCTGCCGTCCGGCGAGAACACGGCGTGGTGCACGTATGCGCCGCGCGCGCCGCCGTTGTACTCCCAGTACGGAAGCTCGCACATCACGCGACCGGTGTGCGTGTCCCACAGCTTGGCGTGCTCGTCGAACCCGCCAGTGAACACGAGGTTCGCAGCTCCGGGGCACGTCGCGAGCGCGTGCACGTGCCGTCCGCCGACGTCGAACGAGCGCACCTCGCTCAGCGTCCTGGCGTCCCTGACGAACACCGTGTTGCACCACCCCGCGACGTAGAGCAGCACGCCGTCCGCGCTGAACGCGCAGCGCTCGAGGGTGACCCCGGGCGCGGCGAAGCGCGCAGACGCTCGGGTCTCGCCGCTCACCGCGTCGACGAGCATCGCCCCTCCTCCGGCGCCGAGGGCGATCGTCGAGCCGTCCCGCGAGAGCGCGAGCCCCTTTGCCGAAGCTGGCACGCGAAACGGCGCTTCGCCGAGCGTGTGAAGAAGCCCCCGAGACTCGATCCCAACGGCCGCGAGCGATGCTGTGGTCATGCGCTCGCGGGAGCTTCGCACCCCGCGCACTGATCGATCAACGCGTACACGAGGTCGAGCGATCGCGCTTCGTTGACGGCCTTGCGGAGCTTCGCCGCTCCTTCGAGACCCGCGAGATAGCCGCCCACGTGCCTCCGAGCGGCCAGGAGCGCCTCTCGTTCGCCGCCTGCGTCCGTTGCCCAAGCGATGTGCATCTTGGCCACCCTCGCCCGCTCTTCGCGCGTCGGCGGAGCGACGGTCTCTCCGCGATCGAGCCGCGCGCGCACCTCGGCGAACACCCACGGGTGCTCGATCGCGCGACGGCCGATCATCACGCCGTCGCAGCCGGTCTCGCGCAGCGCGCGCTCGGCGTCCTCCGCGGACCGGACGTCCCCGTTGACCAGGACAGGAAACGTCACACCCTCCTTCGCGCGCCTGGCCCATTGCCAATCGGCCTTTCCCGAGTGACCCATTTGCGCGGTTCGGCAGTGCACCGTGAGCGCTGCGACGCCGACGTCTTGCAGGCGCCTCGCGAGCTCGACGATGGGCATGTGCGACTCGGGGCCGAGCCCGATGCGCGTCTTGACCGTGACCGGAACGCTCACCGCGCGCACCACCATCGCGGCCATCGCGACCATGGCGGAGGGCTCTCTCAACCACGCGGCGCCCGCGCCGTTGCCCGCGACCTTGGGCACCCAGCAGCCGCAGTTGATGTCGACGAACGCGGCCCCTGCCGCCTCTGCGACAACCGCGGCCTCCGCCAGTCGAGCCGCGTCCGAGCCGTAGATCTGAATGGCCGTCGGCTGGTCGGACTCGGCGAGGGTGATCTTGCGCTTCGCGACGGCGGCTCCGCGCAACAGCCCCTCGACGTTGACGAACTCCGTAAAACACAAGGTCGCCCCGAGCGATCGGCAAACCGCTCGAAACACAGCGTCCGTCACGTCCTCCATCGGCGCGAGCGCGGCGGGACGCGAGCGATAGATGTCAGCGAAGCGAGAGAACGAAGGGTCGTTCACGACGAGACCTTTACGCGATGTACCATCGCGCGCCATGAAGATCGCAATCGTCGGCCTCGGCCGCATGGGCGGAAACATGGTTCGAAGGCTGTTGCGCGGCGGACACGAGGTCGTGGCGTTCGACCGCGACCCGCAAGCGGTGGAAGCGCTCGTGAAAGAAGGCGCCATCGGGGCGAGCTCCCTCCCTGACCTCGCGTCCAAGCTCGAGGCGCCGAAGGTGGCGTGGATGATGGTTCCGGCCGGGGTTCCGACGGAGATGCTCACGACCGAGCTGACGTCGCTCTTCTCGGCGGGAGACGTGATCGTGGACGGCGCAAACTCGCACTGGAAGGACTCGGTGCGCCGCGCAAAGCAGCTCGAGGCCAAAGGGATCTTGTGGGTCGACGCCGGGACGTCCGGCGGCGTCTGGGGCCTCGACAACGGCTACTGCCTCATGGTCGGAGGGACCCCCGAAGCGTTCGCGATCGTCGAGCCCGCGCTGGCCACGCTCGCGCCGCCCGACGGGTTCGCGCACGTCGGCCCCGCCGGCGCTGGGCACTACGTCAAGATGATCCACAACGGGATCGAGTACGGGATGCTCCAGGCGTACGCCGAGGGATTCGAGCTCTTGAAGACGAGCCCGTTCAAGCCCGACCTCGGCGCGGTCAGCAAGCTGTGGGGCAAGGGCAGCGTCGTGCGCTCGTGGCTGCTCGAGCTGGCGTCGCGCGCGTTCGAGGCGGACCCCTCGCTCGAGACGATCAAGGGCTACGTCGATGACTCGGGGACCGGGCGCTGGACCGTGGAGGCATCGGTCGAGCAGAGCGTCCCTGCGCCGGTGCTTACGCTCGCGCTGCAAGCGCGATTTCGATCTCGGCAAGACGACTCGTTTTCAGCGAAGGTCATCGCGGCGCTGCGCAACCAGTTCGGCGGCCACGCGGTCAAGAAGGGCTGAGCCACTATGAATACAAGCACAGAAAATCCGCTGCGCGCTGGCCTCGACGACGAGCGCCTCGCCCCCGCATCGGCGATCGTGATCTTCGGCGCGTCGGGCGACCTGACCCGGCGCAAGCTCGTCCCTGCGCTCTATCACCTGCAGCTCGCGCGCATGCTCGCGCCGGGCAGCGCGATCGTGGGCTTTGCGCGCAAAGAGAGCTCGCACGACGAGTTTCGCAAAGAGCAGCGCGAGGCGACGGCGCAGTTCTCGCGGAGCAAGCCGGTCGACGCCGAGGCGTGGGCGAGCTTCGAGCCGTCGCTCTCGTATGTGCACGGGACCTTCGACGAGCCTGCGGCGTACGCGCGGCTCCGAGAGCACCTCGAGTCGGTGGACGCGACCTTCGGGACGCGAGGCAATCGGCTGTTTTACTTCGCGACGCCGCCGGAGTTCTTCTCGGTCATCGCAAAGCAGCTCAAGGCCGCCGGGCTGATCGCGGAGGCGTCGGACCGCGGGCGCTTCACGAGGGTGATCGTCGAGAAGCCGTTCGGCACCAACCTCGAGTCGTCGCGCGCGCTCGACCGAGCGCTGCACGAGGTGATCGACGAGTCGCAGATCTATCGAATCGACCACTACCTGGGCAAAGAAGCGGTGCAAAACGTCCTCGCGTTTCGCTTCGGCAACGCGATCTTCGAGCCGCTGTGGCGCCGCGAGTACATCGACCACGTGCAGATCACGGTGGCCGAGGAGATCGGCATCGAGGGGCGAGGCAAGTTCTACGAGGGCGCGGGCGCGACGCGGGACATCATTCAGAACCACTTGTTTCAGCTCTTGATGCTGGTGGCGATGGAGCCGCCCTCGGCGTTCGACGCCGACGCCGTGCGTGACGAGAAGGTCAAGGTGCTGCGCGCGCTGCGGCCCATGCACAGAGACCGGATCGCCGAGCTCACCGCGCGCGGACAATACGGCCGCGGAACGCTCGGAGGCGGACTCCTGCCCGCGTACCGCGAAGAGAAGGACGTGCACCCCGACTCGCGCACCGAGACGTACGCCGCGATGCGCGTCGAGATCGAAAACTGGCGCTGGCAAGGGGTCCCCTTCTACGTCCGGACGGGCAAGCGCCTCACCCGGCGCGTGAGCGAGATCGCCGTGCGCTTCAGGGGCATCCCCGTGGCGCTCTTCGGGCGATCGCAAGCAGAAACCGCGCCGAATGAATTGGTGCTCCGTATTCAACCAGACGAGGGCATCACCCTTCGATTCGCCGCCAAACAACCGGGCTCGCACATGCTCTTGCGCGACGTGAACATGGACTTTCGCTACGGCGCGACCTGGGGCCGCACCAGCGCCGACGCCTACGAGCGATTGATCCTCGACGCGCTGCTCGGCGACGCGACGCTCTTCGCCCGCGACGACGAGGTGGACGAGGCCTGGCGCTACGTCTCACCCATCATCGACGCGTGGAACGAGATGCCCGCCCCCTCGTTTCCCAACTACGCGGCCGGCACCTGGGGACCCGCGAGCGCCGAGGCCCTGGTCGAGCGCGACGGTCGTCGATGGAGGCGGCCTTGACGGCCACGAGCGTTCCTCCGGGGCCGATCGACGTGTCGATCGATCAGGCCGAGATCGCGCTCAACCGAGCGTGGCTCGCGCTCGGCGACCCCGCGCGCACGCGCACGCTCAACCTCGTGTGCGTGTGCCAGACGGACGAAGAGCTCGCGTACGCCGTTCATGCGGCGCGCGACGTGATCCCCGGCCACCCCGGCCGCGTGATCGTCGTGAAGCTCGAGTCCCCGGTGGGCGACGCGCCGGTGTTCACCCGCGCGTCGCTGCTCGAAGACGTCTCCAAGCCGGGCGCGTACGTGGGCGAGTCGCTCGTTCTCTCGGTGCGAGGAACGGCGCGCGAGCACGTCACGACTGTCGTCGAGCGGCTGCTCGCGCCGGGCGTTCCCGTGGTGCTCTGGTGGCTCGGAGACGTGCCCGATGAGCCGACGGCGTTCGTGCGGCTCGCGGATCGATCGGACGTCGTGACCGTGGACTCGTCGCAGATCGACCTCACGGACCTCACCACGCTTCACCGTTACGTGACCACTCGCGCGCGGCCGACGCAGAGCATCTCGGACATCGAGTGGCTTCGGCTTCGGTCCTGGCAAGAGTCGCTCGCGCGCTTCTTCGACGACCCGGCGACGCTCGCGGGGCTGCACCGCTGCGAGTCGCTCGAAGTCGCCTTTCACACGCCCGCGCGGGGCGATTTCGCCAGCGCGAAAGCAGCGCTCTTCGCCGGGTGGTTCGCGGCTCGATCTCGATTGAAGACCCCCGCGACCGTGCGCTGGGCGCAGCGCGAGCACGGCCGCGCCCTCTGGCTGTCGCGCCCCGATGGACAGCCCTTCGCGCTCACGATGACCGTCGATCCGCGGCCCGGCCTTCACGAAGGCGCCCTCACGCGGGTCGCGCTCTCATCCGCGGTCGGCGATCGGTTCGAGCTCGAGCGCGAGGGTAGCTCTCGCGTGATCGCCTGGCGTGGCGCCTGCGCAGGCGCGGTGCTGCCCGAGGCGGTCCTCCGCATCGGCCCGCCAGACACGCCCAGGATGCTGCGACGGCTGCTCGATCGCCCCGAGCGCGACGAGCTCTTTCTCGACGCCCTCGCGATGGCGGCCCCTTGGTTCGTGCGCGGAGATCGTCGGTGAACGACGGGCGATTCTCGATTCAAGAGCTGCCCGACGCAGCGGCGGTCGGCGAGCGAGCAGCGGAGCTGTTCTTCGCGCTCGGCGCGCAGGCGCAGCGAGCGCGCGGGAGGTTCTCTGTCGCCCTCGCGGGAGGGAGCTCTCCCAAGCCCATGCACCGCTCGCTGACAGAGCGAGCTCCGCCAGCCGAATTCAACTGGTCACAGGTCGACGTGTTCTTCGGAGACGAGCGCGCGGCGCCCCCGGATTCGCCGCAGAGCAACTACGGCAACGCGCGCGAACAGCTCCTCGAGCGCGTCGCGATCGACCCTGCGCGCGTGCACCCCATGCGGGCCTGGGAGACGGACCTCGAGGCCTCGGCGCGCGCGTACGAACAGGAGCTCCAACAGGCGTGCGGCCCGGGCGGAGCGCTGGATTTGCTCGTGATGGGCGTGGGCGAAGACGCGCACATCCTCTCGCTGTTTCCTGGGTGTCCGCTGATCGACGACGACGGTGGCTCGCTGGTCGCCGCGCTGCGCGACCCGCCGATGAACCCCGCGCTGAGCAGGTTGACCCTGACGCCGACGGCGCTCCGTCGAGCGCGGTGCACGATGGTGCTGTTCGTCGGCGCCAAGAAGCGCGACGCGTACACGGCACTACGACACGCACACGGCGCCGCGCTGCGATCTCCCGTCGCGCTGTTGCACGGGATCAGCGCAGACTCCCGCGCCTTTCTCCTGGTCGATCACGCCGCGGCAGCGCTCGAGCCGTCGCCGTAGCAGCGCGATCGAAGACCGCCGCGTGAGTTTCTGTCGCCTCTGCGTCGCGATGGCGCGAAGCCACGACCGTGGAAAAACGACCACCATTCGTAGGACGGCCTGTGAGACACTGGCCGCGAGTCCTCACCGTCGGTTTTCAGCAGCGCATCCGCGGGGCTGGGTCGATCCGCGACGAGGCAGGTCATTCGAGAACCTAACGTCAACAACCTGGAAATTTGCTCATGAAACATAAACCAATGACTTCGCTCTGGAGTCTCGCGGCGATGCTCGTCGTGATGCTCTTCGGCGCCGCAGCGGAAGCGACGCACTTCCGCTACGCGACGATCAACTGGAACGTCCCCGACCCGGTGATGGCGCCGCGCACGGTGCGCTTCGTCATCCAGCACGCGTGGCGCGTGGACACCTTTCAAGACACGCTCACGTTCAATTTTGGCGACGGAACGACCGCCACGCAGACCTTCGTCGGTCAAGCCGGCATGACGCCGCCGCGGATCGTGATGGCGAGCGCGGGCGTCACGGGCGGCGTGATCGGCACGGGCGTCGACGCCGGAGGCGCCGGATACGTCGTGTTCGAGATGATCGTGTCTCGCACGTACGCGGGCGCCGCGACGGAGTTCACCGCGTTCTTCTCGAGCTGTTGCCGCATCAGCGGGCTGCAAAATGGCGCGGGCGATGCGAGTTACCGCATCGAGACGCGCGTGAGCCTCGCGGGAGGCAACACCGGCGGCCCGGTCACAGCGACACTTCCAGTGCTGCCGCTGCAGAACGGCGGCGTGCGCACGTTCGGCTTCCCGGCGACCGACCCAGACGGAGACGTCGTCACGTGTCGCTTCGCGACCGGCACCGAGACGGGCCTGCCCGGCGGAGGAATGCCGTTCGTCCCCTTCGTCCCTGCGGGCGGAGCACGGCCGATGATCCTCGGCGTCATGGGCGGCCGCTGCGAGCTGAGTTGGAATCTCGCGATGGCCGTTGTGGGCCAACGATATGTGCTCCATTTCATGTTGGAGTCGACTCGCGGTGGCGTCGTCAGCCGCACGCCGACGGACCTCGTCATCGAGATCGTCGCGCGCCCGCCGCCTACCTGCTTGATTTCTGGGACGATGCCGGCCTCGGCGTCAGCGACCGTACCGGCGTTCGTGGGGACACCCATCACGCGCACGATCACTGGCACTCAGGCGATGGTGATGGCGGGCGACAACCTCAACCTCACGCTGTCTGCGACCGGTTTGCCAATGGGCGCGACGCTCACGCCTGCGATGGGAACGCAGCTCTCGCCGTTCTCGACGGTGTTCAATTGGACGCCGTCAGCGGCCGATCAGGGACGAACCGTCGTCGTTCAGGTGCTGTATCGAAACACGAACAACGGCTCAGGCGCCTGCAGCTTGTCTGTGCAGGTCCCGATCTGCACCAACACGGGCATGGCCTGCGCAGTCGGCGTGGGCGCGTGCCGACGCATGGGAACGCTGGTGCAATGCATGCCCGGTGGTCCCCTCGCCTGCAACGTCGCCGCTGGAACGCCGGTCATGGAGACGTGCAACAACGTCGATGACAACTGCGACGGAATGACCGACGAGATGAACGCGAATTGCACCGGCGCGACGCCGATCTGCAACTCGACGATGATGCGCTGCGTGGGCTGCACGAACGACATGCAGTGCATGCCCGGCCAGGCGTGCTCGGCGATGGGCACCTGCGTCGACCGCGACACGGACATGGACACGATCCCGGACCGACTCGAGTTCGGCCCGGGCGGCGCTGGAATGCCGCGGGACACGGACATGGACGGAATCCCGGACTTCCGCGATCCCGACGACGACAACGACAACGTGTTGACCCGCGACGAGCTCGGCGCTGGTGGCTTCATGATGCCCCGCAACTCGGACAGCACCGTTCCCGCGGGCGAGGGAACAGCGGACATGCTGCCCGACTACCTCGACCCCGACGACGACGGCGACGGCGTCCCGACGCGCACCGAGCGCGGAACGGGCGCGGCTCCGACCAACTCGGACACCGACATGTTGCCGGACTTCCTCGACCGCGATGACGACGGTGACACGGTTCCGACCGCGGCCGAGCTCGGCGGCAACCCGATGATGCCCCGCAACACCGACGCCATGCTCACGGGCGGCGACATGCTGCCCGACTACCTGGACGTCGACGACGACGCGGACTCGATCCTGACGAGCGTCGAAGTGGGCGCTGGCGGATTCCGCATGCCCACCAACACCGACGCGATGCTCATGGGCGGCGACGCCAACCCCGACTTCATCGATCCCGATGACGACGGCGACGGCGTGCCCACGCGCACCGAGCGCACGGCAGGCATCTTGACCAACCATCTCAATCAAGACTCCGATGCCGACACCATCCCCGACAACGTCGAGCTCTCGGCGCGCGGCGGTGCGGGGCCGTTCAGCGGAATCAACACGGAGATGACCGGCGGGATCGACGCGCTCGACACCGATTCGGACGGCGATGGCGTGCTCGACAGCGTCGAGGCGGGACCGATGCCCCGCATGCCAGTCGACACCGACACCGATGGAACCGCGGACTTCCGCGACCTCGACAGCGACAACGACTGCCGTCCGGACGCCATGGAAATGGGCGCCGCGCGCATCGACGCGCGCATGCCCAACGTCAACGCGGACGCGAACTGCACGATGGCGCTGCCGTTCTGCAACACCGCGGTCGGAGCGTGTACCGCCGACCGCGACACGGACATGGACGGAATCGGCGACCTCGCTGAGTTCGGCCCAGGCGGCTCGGGCATGCCGCGCGACTCGGACATGGACGGAATCCCGGACTTCCGCGATCCCGACGACGACGGCGACGGCGTGCTCACGCGCGTCGAGCTCGGACCGGGCGGCTTCATGATGCCGCGCAACTCGGACGGCACCGTTCCGATGGGCGAGGGAACGGCGGACATGATCCCCGACTACCTCGACCCCGACGACGACGGCGACGGCGTCCCGACGCTCAACGAGACCGGCGCGGACCCGACGATGCCGCGCGACACGGACATGGACGGCACGCCGGACTTCCGCGACCGCGACGACGACGGCGACTCGATCGCCACGGCGGCGGAGCTCGGGATGGGCGGCTTCATGATGCCGCGCAACTCGGACAGCACCGTTCCGATGGGCGAAGGCACGTCGGATATGAACCCCGACTACCTCGACGCCGACGACGACGGCGACGGCGTCCCGACGATCAACGAGCGCAACATGGGCATGGACCGCGACACGGACATGGACATGACGCCGGACCACCTCGATCGCGACGACGACGGCGACACGCTGCCGACGGCGGCCGAGCTCGGGATGGGCGGCTTCATGATGCCGCGCAACACCGACGCGATGGTTCCGATGGCCGAAGGCACAGCGGACATGGTGCCGGACTACCTCGATCGCGATGACGACGGCGACGGGATCCCGACGCCAGTCGAGCTTCGCCTCGAGCCGATGCCTGCGATCGACATGGACGGGGTGCCCGCGCACCTCGACACCGACAGCGACGGAGACGGCGTGTTCGATCGCGTCGAAGCTGGCGCTGATCCCACGATGCCCGCCAACAGCGACCCGATGGCTGCGATGGGCGATCTGCCGGACTTCCTCGACCTCGACAGCGACAACGACTGCCTTCCCGACAGCGACATGCGTGAAGCGGGCGCTGCGCGCACCGATCCTCGGATGCCGAGCGAGAGCGCGAACACGAACTGCATGGCCCCGACGAGCATCTGCAGCGCCATGCTGGGCCGCTGCGTCTCGCCCGAGGACATGGACGGCGACGGGATTCCCGACGCCGACGAGCGCCGGCTGGGAACCAACCCGATGAACCCCGACAGCGACATGGACGGCATTCCCGACGGCCGCGAAGTGGGTCCGGGACCGATGTTCATGGGCCGAGACACGGACATGGACGGCATGATCGACGCGCTCGATCCCGACGACGACGGTGACGGCATCCCGACGCGCGACGAGCTCGGCGCCGACGCGATGATGCCGCGCAACACCGACGGAAGCGTGCCCATGGGTATGGGCACGAGCGACATGATCCCGGACTACCTCGACGCGGACGATGACGGCGACGGCATCCCGACGCGCACCGAGCGCATGGCCGAAGGGATGATGGACCTCGACATGGACATGACGCCCGCGCATCGCGACCTCGACAGCGACGGCGACGGCGTGGCGGACTCCGTGGAAGCGGGCGCGATGCCGGGTATGCCGGCGGACACGGATCGCGACGGCAACGCAGACTTCCTCGATCGCGACTCGGACAACGACTGCTTGCCCGACAACGACATGCGCGAAGCCGGCGGTGCCCGAATCGACCCCGCCATGCCCTCGGCGATGGCGAGCGGAAACTGCATGGATCCGACGCCCGTATGCGACACCATGCGCGGCGTGTGCGTCTCGACGATGCCCGACGGCGGAATGCCCGACGGCGGATCGCAGGACGCCTCGCGAGACGGCGGCGCGTCGGATGGCGGCGCGATGGACGGCGGCGCGCCGTTCGTTGGCGTGCTCTCTGGCGACGGCGCTTGTGGCTGCCGCGTTCCTGCGGCGCCCTCGAGCGACGAGCGTGGCGTCGTCGCGATGCTGGGCCTCGGCGCGCTGGGCCTCGTGCTCGGCGCACGTCGCGCGCGCGGTCGCCGCAAGGCGGCCTGATCACCGCGCCGGGGGGCGCGTGATTCAACGTAGGGGGTGCGGCTGACCGCCAGGCGAGCGCTACACTGCGCTGGCTTTGCGATGGCTCATAGCAGCGCTGCTGATGGCTTCGCCCACGGTCGCGTGGGCGCACCCGATCGTGCCCAACGGCCTCGCGGACGAGTGGCTCCCGCGCGACGCTCCGGCGACCGACAGCGCGTTCATCTTGCGCGATCGCGAAGAGCCCGGCGAGCTCGTGTGGCGCGACGCCGCCGGTGACGCGCGGGGCGCCGTGGACGTCACGCAGCTCCGCGTCCACGGAAACCCCGACGGCATCGGCCTATTCGTGCGGTTCACCGCTGCGCCACCGGCGTGCGCCATGATTCAAGTGGCGATCGACCTCGACCGCGCGAGCTCGAGCGGCGCGCTCTCGTTCGACCGAGATACAAGCACACGAATTCGAGCGGACTCGCGCGCCGAGTTCATCGCGGTTGCGACAGCGTCCGGAGGAACGGTGCGCGACCCGTCGGGCCGCTCCGTGGGGACGTTTGGCGCGGCCGTGGGCGCGGACGGGCTCGAGATGTTCATCCCGTGGACAGCGCTGGGTCGCGCGAGCTGGCCGGTGGGGGTTCGACTGTCGGCGGCGGCCTTTTGCGCGAGCGACGGAGCGCAGCCCGACCCGGTCACGTCGGACGCGCTCGCGTCGCGCGTTCACGACGCGCTGACGGACTACGGCGGTCCGTCGACGAGCGTTCGGCACACGCGCGACGAGGTGAGCGACGGGGTGATCGACAAGGTGTTCGCGCTCTACTTCGTGACGAGCGGGACGATCCCGACCGCGCTCACGATTCAACGGGTGGCGCCGATGGTGGACCGCGCTCGCGGCGGGGCCTGGTTCGAGCTCGCGAACCGCACGAGCGAAGCGCTGTCGCTCGACGGCTACGCGATCGGCGACGAGGGGATCGCTGGCGGTCCCGACGGGCTCTTCGCGCTGCCGTCGGGCATCACCGTGATGCCCGGCGCGTCGATCACCGTGGCCGAAGACGGCGCGGCGTATCGGGCTGTCTTCGGTCGCGCGGCGAACGTCGAGCTCGGGTCGACGGACCCATCGACGCCCGACGCCGTCGCGTTGACGACCCGAGGACGCGGAGCGTTCTCGATCGACCTTGCTGGCGACGAAGTCGTCCTCTTCGACGCAGAGCGGACCTTGCTCGACGCGTTCACGTTCAACGGCAGCAGCTTCGGCGGAACGACGCCGTACCCAGCGCTCTCGCGCAACTTCGCGCTCACGCGCAATCCGAGCGGGCTGGACACGGACGACTGTCGAATCGACTTCTTCGCCGCGGGCGCGCCGTGCGCGACGGAGGCGCACTGCGACGATCGACAGTGCTCGTACTGCGACCGCGGGCTCTGCGCCGATCGCGCCGACGGCCTGCGCTGCACGGCGGGAACGTGTCCTGGGCAGTGCTCGGTCGGACGATGCGAACCGATGTGCCGCTCCGACGCGGGGGACTCGTCTGCGTCCTCTGATGCGGAGGGTACGGCCGATGCCACGGTCGATGGCGGTACGGCAGCGAGAGACGACGCTGGCGATGCGGGCGACGTGGCAGTGACGGACGTGATGGATGACATGCGCCGAACGGACGTGACTGATGTCGCTACGACGATGGACGTCACTGCGCTGCAAGATGTCACCGACGCCCGTCGTGACGCGCTCGCGACGGACGTCGACGGCGCTCTGGTGAGCCCTCCGCGCACCGGTTGCGCGTGCCGCAGCGCGGCGACGGGCGGCTCGACGCGCCCGGTCGCGGCGGCGCTGGCGGTGCTGGCGGCGGTCTCGGCGTTGCGGATTCGCCGCGAAAATCGCGGTCAGCGGCGCTCTCGGCCCGTTGACTGAATGGCCATTCATTATTTCTGAATCGCCATTCAGTGGGCTTGCGCTCGTCGTGGTCGCGCGGGAGACTCCGCGGCGCGTTCGGTGAAGAGAGCCCGACCGGGGACCTGGCGTTGTGCCGGGCCGCGGAGCGGGACCCGACGCGCACAACACACAGCAGTCTGCGAGGTTCAGAGATGTCCGAGCTTCGGTTCGACGGTCGCGTGGCGATCGTCACAGGTGCGGGAAACGGCCTCGGGCGGTCGCACGCCCTTCTGCTCGCGAGCCGCGGTTGCAAGGTGGTCGTCAACGACCTGGGCGGCGGTCACACCGGCGGGGGAAAGAGCAGCGAGGCGGCCGACCGCGTGGTGGCCGAGATCAAGGCGGCGGGCGGCGACGCGGTGGCCAACTACGACTCGGTCGAGGACGGCGCGTCCATCGTGAAGAGCGCGACGGACGCGTTCGGTCGGCTCGACATCGTGATCAACAACGCTGGGATCCTTCGGGACGTCAGCTTTCAGAAGATGTCCGAGCAGGATTGGGAGCTGATCTATCGCGTCCACGTCCTCGGGGCCTTTCGCGTGAGCCACGCCGCGTGGAACTTGATGCGCGAGCAGGGCTACGGACGAATCATCATGACCGCGAGCGCCGCGGGCATCTACGGCAACTTCGGCCAGGCGAACTACTCGATGGCGAAGCTCGGCGTGGTGGGCTTCGCGAGCACGCTCGCGATCGAAGGCGCCAAGAAGAACGTGCGGGTGAACACAGTCGCGCCGATCGCGGGCTCGCGCATGACCGAGACGGTGCTTCCGAAGAACCTGCTCGACGCGCTCAAGCCCGAGTACGTCTCGCCCTTGGTGGCGTACCTCTGCCACGAGTCCTGCGAAGAGACGGGCGGACTCTTCGAAGTGGGCGGCGGCGTGATGAACAAGCTCCGGTGGGAGCGCACCGCGGGCAAGAACTTTCCTGTTGGTAAGCCTTTGTCGATCGAGCAGGTGCAAGCCTCGTTCAAGCAGATCGGCGACTTTTCGAAGTCCACGCACCCGACGACGATCCAGGACTCGCTCGAGAGCGTGCTCGACAACGTGAACAAGCCCAGCAAGGGCGGCAACGAGTTCATCGATGTGGACGCGGCGCTCGGCTACGAGTTTCCGCCGAGGCACAGCGAGTACTCGCAGCGCGACGTGTCTCTGTACGCGCTCGGCGTCGGCGCGGGCCGCGATCCGATGGACACCAAGGACCTGCCGCTCGTGTACGAGGGAGCGTCCGAGGGCTTCAGACCGCTGCCCACGATGACCGCCGCGATCGCGGTGGGCGAGATCATGAAGGCGGCGATGGAGGGGATGCAGGCGCCGGGGATGAACTACGGCCTCGACCGAATCCTGCACGGAGAGCAGTACACCAAGGTGCTGCGACCGCTGCCTCCGAGCGCGAAGCTCGAGCACCGCGCGAAGGTCAAAGACATCTGGGACAAGGGCAAGGGCGCGGTCGTCGTGACCGAGCTGAAGACCTACGACCAGAAGGGCACGCTGCTGGCCGTCAACGAGGTGAGCACGTTCGTGCGTGGCGCTGGCGGCTGGGGCGGAGAGCGCGGGCCGAACACGGACGTGGCGATCCCCGAGCGCGCGCCGGACGCGGTGATCGAAGAGAAGACCGACCCTGGCCAGGCGTTGCTCTATCGCTTGTCGGGCGACATCAACCCGCTGCACGCGGACCCAGAGTTCGCGCAGAACTTCGGCTTCAAGCAGCCGATCCTCCACGGGCTTTGCACCTTCGGCTTCGCCACGCGCCACGTGGTCAAGGCGATGGCCAACAACGACCCGCGGCTGCTCAGCTCGGTGCGCGTTCGCTTCGCGGACCCGGTGATCCCTGGCGAGACGCTCGTCACAGAGATCTGGAAAAACGCTGACGGAACTGCGGTCTTCCGCGTCAAGGCGAAGGAGCGCGACAAGGTCGTGCTCACCAACGCCGTGGCTGAATTTCACAAAGAGGTCCCCAAGGACGAGCAGCCCGCGCCGGCGGCGACCCAGGCTGCGCCGAGCGCGGCGGCCCCGAGCGGCCCGATGCGACCGACCGAGGCGATCTTCGCGGGAATCAACGACTACCTCGCAGAGAACCCCGACGTCGCCAAGAAGGTCGGCAAGTCGTTTCTCTTCAAGCTCACGGGCCCGGATTCGGTCTGGACGATGGACTTGAAGAGCGAGGGCAAGTGCAGCGCGGGCGCGAAGGGCGCAGCGGACTGCACGCTCGAGCTGACCGACGACGACTGGGTCGCCATGGCCTCGGGCAAGGCCGACCCGATGCAGCTCTACACGACCAAGAAGCTGAAGATCTCTGGCGACATCATGGCGTCGCAGAAGCTCAACTTCTTGAAGAAGATCGATCCGTCGAAGGTCGCGAAGTACCTGGGCGGCTCGGCGAGCGCACCCGCAGCAACGCCCGCAGCGACGTCGGCGCCCACGACGGGCGGCTCGTCGTGGCCGTCGGGGCTCGCCGCGGACGTCTTCATCGGCATCGACGACTACATCTCGAAGCACCCCGAGCTCGTGGGCAAGGTGGGCAAGAAGTTCTTGTTCGCGCTCACGGGTCCCGACGCTTCGTTCGTCATCGACCTGAAGACCGCGCCCGGCGGCGCGTCGGTGGGCGTGGCGTCGGACGCAGACTGCACGCTCACGATGAGCACCGACGACTGGCTCGCGATGGCCTCGGGCAAGGCTGACCCGATGCAGCTCTTCACCACGCAGAAGCTGAAGATCTCCGGCGACTTGATGGCGTCGCAGAAGCTCAACTTCTTGAAGAAGATCGATCAAGCGGCGGCGATGGAGGCGATCGCCCGCGTTCGCGGCGGCGGCGCGAGCGCGGCGCCTGCAGCGAGCGCGGGACCGTCGCCGTCGAGCAAGGTCCTCGACGCGCTCGTCGCGCGGCTGACGCAAAACCCTGCGCTCGGCGCAGAGCTCGGGGCGCCGGTGCTCGTCAAGGTGACCGACGGCGAGAAGCTCTCGTTCGTGGTGGACGACAAGGGCGCGCACAAGGGCGAAGGTTCGGCGAAGACCACGGTCTCGCTCAGCGAAGAGGCGCTCGTCGAGCTAGCGAAGGGCAGCGACGTCAAGTCGCTGTTTCAACACGGGCAGATCCGGGTCGACGGCGACGTCGGACCGGCGCACAAGCTGGGAATCTTCAAGGGCTTGCTGGCGTAGGCCCGCGCACAAGAATTCAACCGAAGGAGCAGTGCAATGGGTCGACGAGTCAACGTGATCGGCGTGGGAATGACCAAGTTCGCCAAGCCAGGCGCGAGCCCGGACTACCACGAGATGGCCTCGGAGGCGGCGAAGCTCGCCCTCGCGGACTCTGGCGTGGACTACGGTGACATCGAGCAGGCGTACGCGGGGTACGTGTTCGGTGACAGCACGTGCGGGCAGCGCGCGGTGTACGAGGTCGGGCTCACGGGCATCCCTGTGTTCAACGTGAACAACAATTGCTCGACGGGCTCGACGGCGCTCTACCTCGCGCGGCAAGCGATCGAGGGCGGGATGGCCGAGTGCGTGCTGGTGCTCGGCTTCGAGAAGATGGAGAAGGGCGCGCTCAGCCTGAAGTACACAGACCGCGCCAACCCGCTCGATCAGCACGTCGGAACGATGAACCGCGCGCAGGGCGTCAACTCTGCGCCGTTCGCGGCGCAGATGTTCGGCGGCGCGGGGCGCGAGTACCGATGGCGCTACAACACCAAGCGCGAGACCTTCGCGAAGGTGAGCGAGAAGGCGCGCGCGCACGCGGCGAACAACCCGTTTGCGCTCTTCAACAACCGCTTGTCGGTCGAAGAGATCATGGCGAGCGAAGAGGTGTTCGACCCGCTCACGCGCTATCAGTGCTGCCCGCCGACCTGCGGCGCGGCGGCGGCGGTCCTTTGCTCGGACGAGTACGCCAAGCGCAAGGGCATCAGCAACGCGGTCTACATCGCGGCGCAGTCGATGACGACGGACTACAAGTCGAGCTTCGAAGACTCGATGATCAAGATGGTCGGCTTCGACATGGCTGCGAGCGCTGCGAAGAAGGTCTACGAGAAGGCCGGCGTGGGCCCCGAGGACGTCAACGTCGTCGAGCTGCACGACTGCTTCACGGCCAACGAGATCCTTACGTACGAGGCGCTCGGGCTCTGCAAAGAGGGCGAGGCCGAGAAGTTCATCTGGGAGGGCGCCAACACCTACGGTGGAAAGGTCGTCACCAACCCATCGGGAGGCCTGCTCTCGAAGGGCCACCCGCTCGGAGCGACCGGTCTCGCGCAGTGCACAGAGCTCGTCTGGCAGCTCCGCGGCACGGCGGACAAGCGCCAGGTCCAAGGCGCGAAGGTCGCGCTTCAGCACAACCTCGGGCTCGGCGGCGCCTGCGTCGTGACGATGTACCGCCGCGACTGAGGGATCTTCGCAGCGCGCGGCGCGAGCTCATCGCGCGGCGAGCTGCGGCCCATCGAGCGGGAGGGGACTGAAGCGCACGATCGGGGGGATCGGGGACCGACGTTGTCGCGCGCTGGACGTCGTCGCGTCGGCGTGTAGCCTTGCGGGTCGCCATGACTCGCTTGTCTGCCGCACTCGCCATGATCACGCTCGTTGGCTGCGCCGAGGAGGTGACCCGTCGCGACGCGGCCGCTCCCGACGCTCGCAGCGACGGCGCCGCGGGCGACGCGACGAGCGACGGCGGCGTCGACGCGACGTCGATCGACGACGCCACGAGCGACAGCGGCCTGCAGGACGACGCGCAATCGCCGATCGACGCCAGCGCGCAGGACGACGGCGTCGATGCCGGCCTGCTCGACAGCGGCGTAGACACGGGTGTGCTGGACACCGGCGTAGACACAGCAGCCCCGGACACCGGCGTAGACACAGGTATTCGAGACACCGGGGTAGACACAGGTATTCGAGACACCGGCGTGGACACAGGTATTCGAGACACCGGCGTGGACACGGGAGTCGCGACGGGCGGGTGCATCTCCGGCGCGACGGGCAACTACGTCGCGCGCTTTCGGTGGACTGGTTCGTCGCCGGGATCGCGGGCGTCGGTGTCGTACGAGGTCAACACCCTTCCCGATCGCGCTCGGTGGCGCGTGACCGCGGCGAACCGCGGCTCCATTGGAAGCTACACACCCACGTTTACAGACACCTTTCTCGGAGAAGGCGGCCTCGATTTCGGAGGAACGACGTTCATGGACGTCGAGCTGAGCAGCGCGGGGATCGGCACGATCACCAGCGCGACGCTCGCGATCTACGGTCGCAGCTTCAACACGACCGCGCCGGGTTCGTATGCGTGGATGACCTTTCAGGGGAGCGGCGCGGCGCCGTCTGGTCTGGTCTCCAACAGTGCTCCATACCGTTGGTATCGAGCGGACGCGACGAGCGCGGTTCGCGGGGGGATTTCGAACATGTTGCTGCGCATTTCTCCAGGGCCGCCGTCGGGCGCGCTGGTCGTCTCGCGGGTCGAGCTCTGCATCGAGGGGCGCTGAGCGGCCTGGGCGGGCCCGCCAGCCACACAGGGCGTGAGGTGCTAGTCTCTGGGGAGAAGGCACCGCGATGACCGATAGCTCGACGCAACAGCTCCCCGCAGGAATGCTCATCAAGGACCGCTACAAGGTCGTGCGCCTGCTGGGCGCGGGCGGAATGGGCGCCGTCTACGAGGCGTCCGACCAGGTGCTCGACAAGCGCGTCGCGCTCAAGATTCTTCATCGAGAAATCGCGCAAGACCCGCAGATCACCGCGCGATTCGCCCAGGAAGCTCGCGCCGCGAGCGCGTTCAAGCACCGCAACGTCGTCGAGAGCCTCGACTTCGGAGCGCACGAAGGCGCGCCGTTTCTGATCATGGAGTTTCTCGACGGCGAGTCTTTCAAGGACTTGCTCGATCGCGAGGGCAAGCTGAGCCCCGAGCGTGCGGTGTCCCTGCTCGATCCGATCGCCAAGGCCCTCGCCAAGGCGCACTCCGCGGGGATCGTTCACCGCGACGTCAAGCCGGACAACGTGTACCTGGCGAAGGGCGACGACGGCGAGTGCGTGCCGAAGCTCGTCGATTTCGGCATCGCCAAGCGATCGACCGAGGGAGAGCTGCGCCTCACGAAGACGAGCGTCGCGATGGGGACGCCGTTCTACATGCCGCCCGAGCAGGCGATGGGCGCGAGAGACGTCACTTCTGCCGCAGATCAATACGCGTTCGCCGTGATGGTGTACGAGGCGGTGAGCGGGAAGTTTCCGCACGACGGCGAGTCGTACAACGCGCTGATCATCAACAAGGTCACGAAGGAGCCCATGTCGATCAGCGAGGCGACGCCTGGCATCGACGCAGGGTTCGCCGCGGTCGTGATGAAGGCCCTCGCGCCGAAGGCAGAGGATCGCTACGGGTCCATCGCGGAGCTGCGCGAGGCGCTGACGGCCTCGGTCGGACTCAAGGTGGACTCGACGCTCTCGACCACTGGCAGCCAGGGAGCGGTCACGCCGCCACGAGAGCAGATCGCGCCGACGGCCGCCGCGCGCGCAGCCGAGACGCTCGCGGCGCGCCCGGCGGCGGTCAGCGTCGAGACTGCGAGCAAGGTGAGCCTCGTCGCAGACTCGGTCGCGGGCGTCGAACGACCCGCCGAACTGCAACCCGAAGCCAAGAAACCCTCGTCCACGCCGAAGTTGGTGGGAGCGGCCATCGCAGCCATCGTGTTGATCGGCGGCGTCGGCTTCGCGATGTCGCGCCGCAGCGCGCAGGCGACGGCGGGGAGCGGCGGTCCTACGACCAACACGCAATCCCCTCCCCCGGCCGTCTCGGCCCCCGCGCGACGAACGCTGCGCGTGCGGGTGACGCCAGCGACGGCGACGATTCAGATCGACGGCCGCGAGATGGGCCGCGGATCGGCGACGTTCGAAGGCGCGTCCGGAAGCGAGCTCGAGGTGCGCTTGAGCGCCGAGGGCTTCGAAACTCGGGTCGAACGACTCACGCTCGCCTCGGATCAGAGCCTCGAGCGCGTGCTCGAGGCGCTCGCCGTCGCGCGGACCAACGAGCCCCAATCAGCGGCCGACGCGGGCGTGGTCGCGCAAGGGACCGGGGGCTCGCCGTCCAACGCAGCACGCAATTCGCCACGAAATTCTGGGAGAAACTCGGGCCGAACCGGCGTCCAGCTCGGCCGAACCGGCGTGTCGTTGGACCTGAGCCTCACCGGCGGGCGCTAACGACTCCGCATCGAAAAGTTGCGTTGCGTTCGGGCCGCGAACTGAACGATCGTTGGGTCGATGATTCGACGCACGATCTTGAGTGTCGCGCTGGTGCTTGCAGGGAGCGACGCTCTCGCGCAGAGGCGGCCGCGTTCGCAGCCGAGCACAGGACTCACAGGGGAGGCCGACGAGCGCTTTCGTCGAGGAATTCAGCTCGCGGGCGAGAACAACTACCAGGCCGCGCTCGTCGAGTTTCGCCGCGCGTACGAGGTCTCTCGCAACGCGTTGATCCTCTTCAACGTCGGCGCGATGGAGGTCGAGCTCAATCACTTCGCCGAGGGCCTCGACGCGCTGCAAGAGTACGAGCGATCGGCGCCGTCGACCGTCGTGCAGGCGCGACGCGCGCAGATCGACGCGCTGCTCGAGCGAGTTCGAACGAGGTCCGGCACGATCACCGTGGCGCTCGCGGTCGAAGGGCTTCGCGTCCAGATCGAGGCGGTCGGATCGAGCGGCACGCGGTTCGTGCGCGAAGGAGCCGCGGCGCAGGCGTCGATCCGCGTTCCCATCGGACGCTATCGAATCGCGATCAGCGCGAACGGCTTTCGTCCGCGAGAGGTCGAGCAGGACGTCGCGAGCAACTCGGACTTGCGCATCGATCGCGCGCTCGATCCGATGGTCGCGACGCTGTCGATCCGGTCCAACGTCGAGGCCGCCGAGGTGAAGATCGACGGACGCCTCGTCGGCACGACGCCGCTCGCGTCGCAGCAGGTCCCCGAGGGCGCACATCGGATCGAAGTGAGCCGGGCTGGCTACACGCTCTTCGCCACCAGCGTGACGGCGCAGGGCGAAAACGGCGTCGTCGAGGCCAACCTCCAGTGGGCGCCATCGATTCCAGCCGCGGAAGCGGGTCGCATGGCGCTCGACCGCGAGTACCAAGGCGTAGAGTGCTCGATCGACGGGCAGAGGGTGTCCTGCGACGGGACGGACAACGTTCCTCCTGGGCCGCACATGCTGCGGGTCACTGGGCGCGACTACGTGCCCGTCGAGCAGCGGGTGCGGCTCGACGCAGGGAGGCTCACCCGCGTCGAGCTGGCGCTGACGCCGACGGGCGACGCGATTCGCGAGCAGCAAGAGCGCCAGAGCGCCCATCGACGGACGGGCTTCATCATCGGCGGCGTCGGGCTCGCGATGGCGATCGGCGGAGGCGTGTGGTTTCCGCTGGCGTTCTCGAGCTATCAGCGCGTCGACGATGACAACGCGCAGTTCAACATGGCCGTCGGCGACTGTATGCGAGCTGGACAGCGCGACATGCTGCTCGCGCTCTGCGTGAACCGCGTCTTCGAAATGATGGACGAGATCGGGCCGCTCGAGCCAGGGGAGCCGATCGCCCAACAGCTCAATTTCTATCGCGCCGAGAGCGACGGTCACCTCGCCCAAGCGATCGCCGCAGGCTCGCTGATCGGCGTCGGTGTGATCGGGATGGTCGTCGGCGGGGTCATCATCGGCACGGCGCCGCCCGATCGACTCTCGAATCCGCCCCGCCGCGCGCGACTGGCGCCGCAGTTTCTCCCGACGCTCAACGGGTTCGGGCTGCGGTTCTGACGGACGACAGCCGCGCGACGTGTCGTAGGGGGAGTTGACGGGAGGCGGCGCGTCTGCGATTCATCCGCTCGATCCGAGCAGGCGCGAGTCGCTTGTGACGGTCGAAACACACAGCACACACCAAATCAAACGACAGCGCTCGGGAAGCCGGTGAAGAACCGGCGCGGCCCCCGCCACTGTAACCGGGGACGATCGTCGCGAGTCCACTGGAGCAACTCTGCTCTGGGAAGGCGCGACGGGTAGATCGATCCGGAAGCCAGGAGACCGGCTGTTCGTTCATCACCGTTGAAGCGTCGCGGAGGGCGACGGCGTCGGTGTTCGGCATGCAGGAGAGCTCTCTCGTGCTCGCTCCAGGCGAGGCGAGGCGACGTTTACGTCGAGCCTTTCGAGCACGCAGGACGCACAACGCGCGAAGACCTGCCGCCTGATCGCGATCGCTTCAAACGGAGTTGCCCACCGCGCGCGGGGATGCGCGCGAAGGAGTCTCCTCTCCGATGAATCGTCGTTCAGTTCTACCCTTTGTCTCCTCGGTGTCCCTCCTCGCGCTCGGCGCGTGCAGCCCGCCGCCGGTCACGGATTCTGGCGTCGATGCCGCGGCGGACAGCGCCCCGCTCGACGTCACCAGCGACATGCCCCAGAGCGACGTCACGGACGTCACCGACGTCACTGCGCCGAGCGACGCAGCCGACGTCGCGACGGACGTGAACGCGCCGACCGACGTCGTGGCGGACGGGGGCGGCCCTTCGTGCCCGCTCACGCGCGTCATCGCGACGACGACCGACGGCACCGAAGGAGCGTACGTCACCGGCACGATCGCTGATCGCTCGCTCGCGTACCTCCCTCCCCCGATGGGGGCGCGCGTCGAGCAAGACCACGTCGTCCGCCGTGCAGGCTGCCGCGTATACGATTTGTGGCGACCGTTCGGCGCAGGAGGCAACGACATCGTCGAGCTCGATCCGGCCAACCCGTACACGCCGCGCCGACGAATCGCGGTTCCGCCGGTGCCGAGCGTGGGGGCGCCCAACCCGTACGACGTGGTCGAAATTACGCCCACGAAATCATATCTGGTGCTCTACAACTCGCCGAGCCTCTGGGTGTTCAACCCGCAGACCGGCGCGATGAGCGGCAGCGTCGACTTGTCGGCCTACGCCGGAAGCGACGGCATCCCCGAGGCCTCGATGATCCACGTGGCCAACGGACGCGCGTGGGTCGCGCTGCAGCAGCTCGATCGGATGGCCGGCTACGCGCCGCCTGCGCGATCGACGATCGTGGCGATCGACACCAGCACCGACCAACCCGCGGACCTCGACGCCGCGATGGCTGGCGTTCAGGCGACGATCTCGCTCAACTACGGAAACCCGCAGTCTTCGACGGTCGCGAGCGCAGGCCGACTCTGGTTGATCGCGAGCAGCGGAACCTTCACCAATCCGATGGACGGAGGGATCGACGTGCTCGACACGATGACAGGCCGGTTGGCGGGGTCGTTCTCCGCGGCGATGCTCGGCGCAGATCCGGGTTCGTTGACGATGGTCGGGCCGACGCTCGCGTGGGTTGCGACACGCGTGCGGCAAGACGCGGGCTCGAGGACCAGCGTGCGGGTCCTCGATCTGACGGGCATGCTCGTGACAGCGTCGCCTGCGCTCGAGCGGCCCGAGCCTCTCTCGGACCTGCAGCTCGGCCCGGACGGAAACGTGTGGGCGCTCAACGGCAGCTTCGGCGCGAGCGGCGCCGTGTACGTCTTTCGCCCCGACGGGACGACGCTCAGCACTTACACACTGCCGCCGCGCGCCGACGCCGGCGCGGCCGGGACCTACTCGCTCGCTTTCGCTCCTTGAAGGAAGGCCCCCCTCCGATGCGCACGCAGCAGCCAGGCACCGCAGCGCTCACCGCGCTCTTCGCGCTCGCGTCTCTGTCGCTCGGGGCATGCGCGCCCAGCGTCCCGACCGGTGACGCGGCGTTCGAGGGCGGCTCGCCCGACGGCTCGTCGAGCGACGCGGTCGCGACAGAGAGCGGCGCGGCGGTCTTCGGTCAGCGCGTCGTCGAGTTTTCGCCCGGAGAAGGCGCAGGCTTCGGGCAGTCGCGGATGCCCGACATCGTCCTCGGGCGGCCCGAGGGCGCCGGCGACATGCGCGGAGGAACGCACGTCGTCTCCCTCGGACGCGGCGGACGGATCTGCCTGGAGATGGCCGCGCCCATCGTCGATCGCGAGGGCGCAGATTTCATCGTCTTCGAGAACGGGTTCATCGTCGCTGGCTCGCCGGAGGTGTTCGTCGAGCTCGGTGAGGTGTCCGTGAGCGAAGACGGCGCGCGCTTCGCGACGTTCGCCTGCGACACGCGCGCTCCGTACCGTGGCTGCGCTGGGGTCAACCCGGTGTACGCGAGCTCGACCAACACCCTCGATCCGACGGACCCGCGCTACGCAGGAGGCGACGCCTTCGACCTCGCCACGGTGGGCGTCGGTCGCGCTCGGATCGTGTGCGTGCGCGACCTGTCGACCCGCGAGCCCACTCCGCCGTCGAGCGGGTTCGATCTCGACGCGATCGCCTCGGTCCACGCCGACCGCTGACCGCGGGTCATGGCGTCAATGACCAGCGAAGCGTGTATCGCGCAGCGTTTCCGTTGCCGCCGTCGCGCACGTAGATGACGTACGTTCCGGGCTCGACGCGGCGCGAGATCGTCTCGACGCGCGCCTCGGTCCTTGCGGAGGCGACCTCGTCCGAGCGCTGGTCGCGAAGCTCGAGATCGAGGTCGCTGCGATCGCGAACGAGGCCGCTGCCTTGGATGGTCAGCGCGACGGTCATGGTCCCGGCGCGCGGAACATCGATGCGATAGGCGTGGGTCGCGTCGAAGCCGTTGGTCGGGTGCGCGCGTCCGCCCGAGGGGGCGGGGTCCGTTCGGCCGTCGATCTTGCTGCGAGCGTCGGTGTTCGGGGCGAGATCGAGGGGCCACGGGTCGGGATCGCCTGCGTTTGGAAGGCGAATTCCCTGTGACTGCGGGCGCTCGAGGATCGCGCGTGCCTGCGCGTCGGTGAGCGCGCGCGACGCCACGAGGTGTCGCAGGTAGCTCACGAGGGACGGGTAGGCGCGAGGTTGGCGCGCGGCCGAGAGCATCGCTTCGAACACACGCGCTGGGCCGAGCGCGACGCCGTCGTTGTCGCGGTCGGCGAGCGGGGTCGTCCCGTCCGAGAGCGCGCCGTCCGAGAGGTCCCAGAGGACCTCTTCGACGGTGCGCTGAGAGCCCATTCCACGGAGCGCGTTCGGCGGGAGCTGCTCGAGCTCGTCGTCCTGGCGAAGCGATCCAGAGGGCTCGATGCCTACGGCGTCGCGATATCGCGAATCGCCGAGGATCGCCGAGGCGAGCCACGTCGCGCGGCCTTCTTCCCAAGCGACGCCTGGGTCGATGTTGACCGTGGCCGGGTGCATCCCGCCGATCGAGCTGTCCGACGCGAGCGTGTCGAACACGAAGTGCCCGAACTCGTGCAACACGATGAACACGTCGTGCTGATCGGCGTCCGTCGTGGGGAGCTGGCCGCGCACACCGCCCATCAATTCGAGCGCGAATCGCCCTGAATTCGCTGGCCGTTCGCCACGATAGTAGCTCCAGTCGGTTCCGCTCGCGTGCGACCAGATCACGAAGAACGGCGCGAGCTCGCGACCCGACCAACGATGGATCGTCTGCATCCCGGTGACGAGCGTGTCGAGGATATGAAACGCGCCGCCGAGCGCCTGCGGCTCAGCGAGGCTCGCGTGAAGCGAGATCGTTCGGCTGCCCGAGACAAACCGCGTCGATAGCTCGTACGAGCTGCGCCCCTCGCGGTCTGGCGCGACGTCGATGCGCATCCCTGCGGAGCACCCCGGGGCGCCGCCTCGCGGACAGTTCGATCGCCGTTGAACGGACGCGCGCGCGACGATCCGCGCCGTTCGCGCGGGAGCGTCGAGCGCGTAGCGGCCCTCGGCGTCCGTGGCGGTCTCCGCGAGCGTCGCTCCGCTCGCGTCGACGGCGCGGACGACGACGAACCTCGCAGGTCGAGTGGTTGCTGCGCTGGCATAGCCGCGGTCGGTGAGCGCGCGAAACTCGTACGTGACCGCGCCAGCGACGCGCGTCGCGCGGGATCCAGCGCGTTGCAGTGCGCGCTGCGAGTTCGCCTGTTTGGGCGAGGTTGCGTCTCGTCCGTGCGCGCAAGAGAGCAACCCGACCGTGAGCGCGATCCAAGCCGCCGTCCGAAAGCTCGCCATCGTGTGTGCACAGCGTAGCTTCAAGTGTGGCGGCCGTCGCGGGGGCTGTGCCACGATTGAAGCGACCCATGAAGAGACGCCACACGGTCTTTTTCTTCGCAGCGTTGTCGATCATGGCTGCGTGCAGCGGCAGGCAGAGCCCGAGCGACGCGAGCGCTCCGCTCGTGACGCTCGAGGACGCCGCGTGCAACGGGCGCATCGTCCGCGTCGAAGAGCAGTCGTCGCCGCACGTCGCGCCCGGAACGCCGATCGCGTTTCGCGACAATCCTCCGGTGAACGGGACGCACTACGACGTCTGGGCGCGCTGGGGGATCTATCGCGAGGCGATTCCGCGGGGATACTGGGTGCACAACCTCGAGCACGGCGCGATCGTGATCGCGTACAAGCCCGAGCTCTCGAGCGCAGAGCGCGATCGACTCGAGGCGTTCGTGCGAGCGTTGCCACCAGAGCCAGAATGTGCGGCGCAGGGCGTGCGACGACGGATCATCGTGACGCCCGACCCGATGCTGCCCACCCGGGTCGCTGCGCTCGCGTGGAACCACGCGTACACCGCGGACTGCGTCGACGAGGCCGCGCTCGAGCGCGTCGTGCTCGGGCTGACGGGACGGGCGCCGGAGAACGTCTGCGCCGACGGTTTCTTTCCGCTGGCCGCTCCGGACGCGGGGCTGCCCGACGGAGCGGCGCACATCCGGGACGCAACGGCTGACTGACCAACGGTCATATTGGTTTTCAACAACCAAACGTCATGTCGCAGAGGGATCTCCGTTCGTCGTCCAGCTCCTCGCTCGGCCTGCTCGCGTGGCTCGGCGCGGCGCTATTGTCCGGGTGCATGGGTTCGTGCTCGAAGGGCGAGAACATCGCCGAGCGCCGAACGGACCACTACCTCGCGCGGCTGCGCTGCGAGGTGGTTCGAAACGGAGGCGCGACCGCGATTATTGGTTCGCGGAGGGGCGCGCCGACGGCGGCGTTCAGCGCGCAGGTGGTGCTCGTCGTCGAGACGGCGGGGCGCTCGACGTTGCGTGTTCCTCTGGCCGGGGGGTACGCGAGTGACGATGACGAGATCAAGCTGTCGACCGCGTGCCGCGCGCGAGACGGCGCGATCGAGGCGCGCACCGACGCAAATGGAACGGTGATCGCCGCGAGCCTCACCGGATCGAGCGAGAGCGCGGTCGCGTTGATCGCTCCCAACGGCGCGCTCTTTTCGGCGCCGCGGGGCGCGCGCGGGGACGCCGCGACCGCGGTGCGAACGTTTGCGACGCCGACCCGGGTCGCGCTCGACGCGGTGACGAGCGGGGCGATGCGAGACGTGGCGTCCTCTGCGATGTTCGAAGCGCTCGACGACCGAACGCTATCGCAGCAACGAGCGGCGCTTCTCGAGACCGCGTCGCGCTGCGAAGCGCCGGTCTGGCTCGTCGAGAAGCTTCTGCGACAGGACGCCGAGCGAACCGCGGATCGCCTGTTCGACGGTGCGTACACGACAGGGCTCTGTTCACAGTCGCGCATCGCGCTCGAGGCATCCTCCCGAGACCTGGTCACGCCGCGGATGCGCGCGTGGATGGCGCGCCCTCGAGCAGCGCCGTGGCCCGTTGGAGTACTCCGTTGGGCGCGAGAGCACGGGATCGACGAGCCAACGGAGCGAGCGGACGCAGGCTCCAGCGACGCGCGCTGAACCGCGCCGATCTCCAATTGCACGTCGACGCGGTGGACTCGCGGCGAAGGTGACGAGCGATCAGCGCCTGCGCGGGCGTCGCGCCGCGTCCGGGGCCGCGTCCTGCGCAGAGGCGTCCGCCGGAGCGCTCGCGTCCTGCGCATCCGCCGGCGGCGCGCCGGTGAGGTTCGCGGCGCAGCGGCCCGCGCGACAAGCGCAACCGCCGCCGCAGTCCATCGTGCCGGGACGACAGTCCATCGTGCACATCATGCCTTCGCACGCGGGACGACTCGCCGCTGGAACGCACGCCGTCGCGTGACAGCACGAGGCGGCGACGCAGTCTTCGTCCCGCGCGCACTCAGCCCCGGCCGGCAGGGCGGCGGACGAATCGTCGCTCGCGTCCGACGGTTCGGGCGCGGGCCAGCGCACCGGGCCAGCGTCTGCGCTCGCTCCGCTCGAAATCGCGGTGGTCGTCGTCGATTCACCGCGGGTGGTGTTGCAGCGAACGAAGGCGACGCCGGCGATCATCGCGGTGAAGAACGCGGCCATCGCGCGGCGGATTTGCGGTCGGTCTACCATGACAATGGCTGCGTAGCAGACACGGCGCGCGGAGGACAACGATCGGCGCACGTGCGCCGAGGGGTAGTCGATACGAGGTGCGTGCGCTAGGGTCCGTTCGTCCTTGTCCTCTGCAAAGGGAGCGAAAGCGAATGTCCGACTCGATCTCGCTGGATTTCAGCTCATATGTAAACGAGCGAAAATCCGGCTTCGTAGGCGAATACGCGGGAGACCGCTACGCGTTCTCGGGCGACCTCGAGCTGCAGCGAACGATGCGCAATTTCGCGCCGATTCAGCTGGCGATCTCGAGCGCCGTGCGGCTGAGCAAGGGGATGCTCGCGGGCGACCTGCTCGGCAAGTCGATCAAGGTGGGACCCAAGCAGTTTCCCAAGATCAACGAGATCGTGAGGCACTGCTCGCGGACGCTCGGGATCCCCGAGCCGATGGTCTTCATCCAAGGTCGCGTCGACAACATGAACGCGATGACGACCGGCACCGAAAAAGAGTCGGTGATCATGATCCACGCCTCGCTCATCGACAACATGACCGAGGACGAGCTCACCTTCGTGATCGGCCACGAGTGCGGCCACATCCAGAACGGGCACGTGATCTATCTCACCACGCTGAGCATCCTGACCCGCGTGGCGTCGTTGTTTCTCGGGCCGCTGGTGCAGCCGGCGCTCATCGCGCTGCAGACCTGGTCGCGCGCCGCTGAGATCACCTGCGACCGAGCTGGGATGCTCTGCGCGCGCAACACGCACGCGGCGACCACGGCCTTCTCGAAGCTCGCGATCGGCTCGATGCGCCTCTTCGAGCAGCTCAACGTCGAGGAGTTTCTCAAGCAGCTCGAGGAGGGCCGCGAGGGCTACGGCCGCGCGTCAGAGCTGTTGCAATCGCACCCGTATATCCCCAAGCGAATCAAGGCAGTGCAGCTCTTCCTCGAGAGCGACGTGTACCGAAAGCCCGCCGGCCTCGCAGGGGGCGTCGAGCTCGCCGCGGTCGACAAGCAAGTGGCCGAGCTCGTGAAAGTGCTGTGACAGCGCGATGACCATCGCAGCACCAATATTCAAGCGACACCGTTGAAGGAGTACCCCGACGAATGACCCTCGACGCACTGACGAAGACCAAGCAGGACCTCCTCTCCGAGCTCGAAGCGCTCGCTGAGCTCGCGCAAGGCTCTGGAGCGCCGTCGCTCCGTGAGCGGCTGCTCAACGATCGGCTTCCGAGGCTCCGTGAAGAGAGGCTGGTGCTGGTTGTCCTCGGCGAGTTCAACCACGGCAAGAGCACGTTCGTGAACGCGCTGCTCGGCGGCTCGATCTTGCCCTCGGGGATCACGCCCACGACCGCGCTCATCCACGAGGTGCGCCACGGCGCCGAGCCGCGCGCCGAGGTTGTGTTTCGCTCGAAGGCCTCTGGCGGAGACGGCATCAACGATCCGCTCCGCGTGAGCGGCGGCGAGCGCAAGGTCGTCCCGTGGGCCAAGCTCCAGGACCTGGTCGTCGGCGGCGATCTGCTCCCCGACGACGTGCTTCGCGTCGAGCTCGCGTACCCGGCGTCGGTCCTCGAGAACAAGGTCACGCTCGTCGACACCCCTGGCGTCAACGACCTCAACCAGCAACGCGCAGAGATCACGTACGGGTATGTTCCCCGCGCTGACGCCGTCGTGTTCTTGCTGGACGCCGGTCAGATCCTCAAGGACAGCGAGCGGCGCTTTCTGCGCGACAAGCTGCTCGGAGCTGGGCGCGATCGCATCGTCTTCGCGATCAACAAGTCGGACATGCTCGACGCCGGCGAGCGCGATCAGGTGCTCGCGTACGCGAAGAAGCAGCTCGACCAGATCGTCCCTGGCGCGCCGGTGTTGCTCATCAGCGCCGAGAAGCAGCTTGCCGGCGACGAGGCCGCGTCGGGCTTCGCGCCGCTGCGCCTGAAGCTCGACGAGCTGCTCGGCGACAACCGCCTGCGCATGCTCGTCGACTACGGCGCGGACGAAGGCCTGCGCGTCTCCAACCTGCTCTTGCGCGGGCTCGAGGTGCGCCGACGCGCGCTCAGCATGACCGCCGAGGAGCTCGCCGAGCGCCTGCGGGCGCTCGAGAAAGACCTCGCCAGCAGCAAGGACACCGTCGCCGAGCGGCACCGCCGCATCGCAGAAGAGATCGGCGCGGTGCGCTCGCAGGCCAAGCGTGACCTCGCGACGTTCTCCGAGGAGTTCGCGGCGTCCATCGCGGCGCAGGTCGAGCAGCAGAGCGCCGACGACGTTCGACGGTTCCTCGCGGGCTTCATCGAAGACACTTGGAAGAAGTGGCTCGAGCGCGAGGGCGCGCTGCTCGGCGAGAAGCTCGAGCGGCTCGCCGAAGAGATCGTCGCGATCGTGCAAGAAGACGCGCGGGACACCAACAAGAAGCTCGAGGCGTTTCTCGGCGAGGGCACGAGCACGCTCGACGTGAAGGTGGACACCGTCGCCTACGACGTCAGCGTCTTTGCGCTCGGCGCGTTCGGCGTAGGCGTCATGGTGCTCAGCAACCTGCTCGTCGGCGGGCTCCTCACGCTCGCTGCCCCTGTGCTGGCGCTGGTCTTCAAGGACCGCGTCGACAAAGAGGTGAAGCGAAAGGCCCTTCAAAACGCGCCCGAAGCCGTTCGCAACGTCGCGCGCAAGGTCGAGCCCGAGCTCGTCGCCGCGATCGATCGCTTCGGCGAGAAGCTCGCGGACTTCGTCGCCAACGCCAACGAAGAGCTGCGCCGCTCGATGATCGAGATCCTTCAGAACACCAAGAGGGCCCTCTCCACGGAGAGCGCGGACAAGGCCGCCGTACTCACGGAGGTCGACTCGATCATCGAGAAGGTGCGCGCCCTCAACGAGCGCGTGCGCCTGATGCGCGGCGCCCTGTGGGAGGTCACCGCGACCGGCGGCGCCCCGAGCGCGACGCCCGCCGAGGGAGACTTTCAGGCCCCGCCTGTTCCGGTGGTCGAATAGGCGGACTCGCGGGCGCTGTGGCCCCTCGACGCGGCGGATCTCATCGGTGATCGGGCAGTCACCTCGGCCATTCGCTCGAGCACACGCACGACCGCACAAAGGTCGCGTCCGCCTTCGCCTTCGCTCACCGCGCGCGCCACGAGATCGCGAACCGCGACCAACGTGGGCAGCTCGACCCCACACCGCTCCGCGGCCTCGAGCACGAGCTGCTGGTCTTTGAGCAGGAGCTCCACGGAGAAGTCCGAGGGCTCGAAGTTGCCATCGACGATCCGCGCGCCCTTGTGGGCGAACATCGCGCTGCGAAACGCTCCCGCGTCGATCGAAGCGAGCAGCTCGCGCGGGTCGAGGCCGAGCTTCGTCCCGAGCACGAGGCCCGATACCAGACCAGCGAGCATGTGCGCGCCGAGCTGATTGAAGACGAGCTTCGTCGCCGCGCCGCTGTTGGGCCCGCCCGTGCGGCGAACGGTCCCGAACGCCTCGAGCACCCGAGCGACTCGCCCGAGCGCCTCCGGCGCACCGCCCGCGAGCACGACCAACGCTCCGTCTTCTGCGGGGCCGCGCGAGCCAGATACGGGAGCGTCCACCAACGCGGCGCCGCGCTGATCGAGCTCAGCGCGAAGCCAGTCGAGCACGTCGATGCCCACCGTCGATGACTCGACCCAAACCGCGCCGCGCGCCACCGACGCGAGCGCGCCGCCCTCGCCTTCGCACACCGCGCGAAGCGCGGCGGGATCCGCGACCATCGTGACAATGACGTCCGCGCCTTCGACGGCCTCCGCCGGGCTCGCGCACACCCGCGCGCCGAGCGACGCAAACGGCGCGGCGCGGGACGCAGTACGGTTGTAGACCGACAGCGAAACCTGGTTCGCGGTCGCGAGCCTCCGCGCCATGGGGGCGCCCATCGTTCCCAAGCCCAGAAACGCGACGCTGATCACCGGCCCGTTATGGATCCTGTGCCGCGACTCGAACAATGGCGAAGGCGAACAGTGTTTCGTAAAGAGATCGTATACAATCACGCGCGAATCGTCGGACCATCGGCTTCGAGACTCGAGGGCGCGAAGCACGAACAGCCTTTGCAACGCTCGCCAATGGCACAAGACTCCGCTCGAATCATCGGCGGAACTCGACGGACCATCGCGCGCCCGCCGCTGATTCGCCCGCGCGGAGCCACGCAGAATGCCTGAATTTTCGCTCGCCGCACTCATGGTGGCCTTCGCAGCCGCGGCCCAGCCGTTCGCGCTGCTCGTCCCGGCGGTCCCGTTCGTCGTCGCCCTCTCTCTCGCGCTCACGCTGTACGCGCTGCGAGCGCTCTACCGCTGGCGCGCGGTCCCGTCGGGCGCGTGGCTCGTCGTCGACCTACGCGGCCCGATCACGGAGGTCGCCCGAACCGCCCCGCGTTGGCAGCGCTGGATCGGGCGCACACCGCCGCCGTCCGTGTCCGAGCTCCGTCGCGTGCTGCGCGTGGCCGCGCGCGATCAATCCCTCTCGGGTGTGCTCGTCCGCTTCGGTGAAGCCGAGTTCGGCTGGGCCACCGCGCAGAGCCTCCGCGACGAGCTGTTGCGCCTTCGCGCAGCAAAGGTCCGCACCGTGGCGTGGCTCCCGTTCGGCGGATCCAACAAAGAGCTCCTCGTCGCGACCGCGTGCGAAGAGCTCTACGCGACCCCGCCGTCCACCCTCGGGCCCCTCGGAATATCGCTCGGAAGCCACTTCTTCCGCTCAGCGCTCGACCGCCTCGGGATCGAAGTCGAGGTCCTCTCGCGCAGAGAGTTCAAGAGCGCCGCAGAGTCGTTCGTCCGCGACGGATTCTCCGAGCCCAACCGCGTCCAGACCGAGGCGCTCGCAGACGCGCTGCACCACGCGCTCGTTCGCGCCATCGTCGACGGTCGCCGAGTCTCCGAAGAGGCCGCGCGCAGCTTCATCGACAAGAGTCCGGCGCGGGCGCGCGAGGCCGTCGACGCAGGCATCCTCGACGCCGCGCTCTACGAAGACGAGCTGCTCGTCAAACTTCGACGCGACGGTGATGCCACGCCGTTCGCCCGCCTCGTCGAGTTCGACCGCTATGTCGCTGCCCGCGCTCGCAGGCCGCGCGCGCTGCGGCGACGAAGGCGCGTCGCCATCGTCGAAGTACGCGGACCCATCACCACCGAGGCCCCCGGCCAGGGCGCCAGTCGGGTCGCCGACGTCGCCCACGTGAGCGCAGCGCTTCGCGCCGCCGCGGCGAGCCCAGCGGTGGGCGCCGTCGTGCTCTACGTCGATTCTCCCGGCGGCAGCGCGCTCGCGAGCGACCTCATCGCGCGCGAGGTCGAGCGGCTGCGCGACAAAAAGCCGGTCATCGCGTACTTCGCCAACGTCGCGGCCTCGGGTGGCTACTACGTCGCCGCGCTCGCAGATCGCATCGTCGCGCAGCCGACGTCGATCACTGGATCCATTGGTGTCGTGGCCATGCGCTTCGTCCTCGGCGCGGCCGCAGCCAAAATCGGAATCAGCCACGAGAGCGTCCGCCGCGGCGCGCGCGCAGAGCTCTTCTCGCCGTACCGGGCGTGGACCGACGACGAGCGCGCCGCGCTCGATCGCACGATCGACGAGGTGTACGACGACTTCGTGTCCATCGTCGCGAAGGGTCGAAAGCGGCCGACGAGCGAGATCGAGCCGCTCGCGCGAGGGCGCGTGTACGCCGCCAGCGACGCCCTCTCGGTCGGCCTCGTCGACGAGCTCGGCGACCTCGCGCGAGCCGTGACCATCGCCGCAGAACGCGCGTCGCTCGACCCCGAGCTCGACCCTGTGCGCATCGTTCCTTCGCGCTCGGATTTGCCGCCGATCGAGCCGCCAAAGGGCCCCGCTCGCGCGATGATCGCGACCGCCCTCTTCGACGAGCTCGCTCCATGGCGCGCGCTCGCGCACACGATCGAGCGCGAACCCGTGCTGCTCTTGGACCCTTCGCTCGTGGGGTCGATCCAGTGACGAGCCTTCGCTGGATGACCGCCGGCGAGTCGCACGGACCCGCGCTCGTCGCGATCGTCGAGGGCGTTCCCGCGGGGCTCGCGCTCGAGGCCGCGCAGATCGACGCGGACCTCGCGCGAAGGCAAAAGGGCTACGGCCGCGGCGGACGGATGAAGATCGAGCGCGATCGCGTCGAGCTCATCGCAGGCGTGCGCAACGGCGAGACGATCGGCTCGCCCATCGCGCTCCAGATCGCGAACAAAGACTTCGAGAACTGGCGTGGGCGCATGGGACCCGAGCGCTTCGAGGTCGCCCCCGAACCGGTCACTCTCCCGCGCCCAGGCCACGCGGATCTCGCTGGCGCTCTCAAGTACGATCGGCGAGACGCGCGAGACATCCTCGAGCGAGCGAGCGCTCGTGAGACCGCAGCGCGCACCGCCGCTGGCGCGGTCGCGAGAGCGCTGTTGCTCGCGGCGGGGGTCGAAGTGTGCTCGCGCGTCCGCTCGATCGCTGGCGTCTTCGATCCGAGCGAACCGTCGGTCGACGAGCTCTTCGACGGACGTGCGACGATCGAAGCGAGCGAGCTCAGGGTGCTCTCACCATCGATCGAACAGCCAATGCGCGAAGCGATCCTCGAGCGAGCGCACGCCGGAGACACCGCCGGCGGAACGATCGAGGTGGTGGCGCGCGGCGTCCTTCCCGGCCTCGGCAGCCACGCGCAGTGGGATCGCAGGCTCGACGGTCGCATCGCGCAAGCGATGCTGAGCGTCCAAGCGATCAAGGCCGTCGAGATCGGCGACGGCTGGTCCGCCGCGGATTGGCCAGGAAGCGCGGTGCACGACCCCATCGGCTACGACTCGAGCAACCGCAGGTTCGCCCGCACGAGCAACCACGCAGGAGGACTCGAAGGCGGAATGTCCAACGGCGAACCCATCGTCGTCCGCGCGGCCATGAAGCCCATCGCGACCCTGCGATCGAAGCTGCCGAGCGCGGATTTGCACAGCAAAATCGCTGCGCTCGCGGCGCACGAGCGAAGCGACGTGTGCGCGGTCCCGGCGGCCGCGGTCGTGCTCGAGGCCGCGCTGTGCCTGGTGCTCGCAACAGCGTTGCTCGAGAAGCACGGCGGCGATTCGATGGGAGAGCTGCTTCGCAACGTCGCGCGCTACAAGTCGCAGCTCGAAGAGTATTGAGCGCTCCTGCGATCGATCGACGGAGAGCTCTCTCGTCGCGGAGCGGGCGCAGCGAACTTGCCCCGTGTGGCAGAGTCTGCGACGACGTGCCGTCTCGCTGGTCCGTTTGTCGGGCCGCGAAGGAGCCGAGTCCGCCGTGATTCTCAAGAGAACGTTCGTCGCGTTGGGAGCGCTCTCCGCGGCAGTCATCCTGCAACCGAAGCCGGCGTCGGCGCAGAGCGAAGCGGAGGTCGCTGCCCGTCGGCTGCTCGTCGAGCAAGCGCAGCAAGCGCGGACCGCTGGCGATCACGCCCGCGCGCTCGAGCAAGCGCGACGGGCTGGAGAAATCCAGATGACTCCGTCGCTGAGGTTCTTCATCGCCGAGGAGCACGCCGCGCTCGACCACGTCGGCGAGGCTTTCGGGACAGCGGACCTTTGCGTTCGCGAAGCCGAGCGCGACCCGGCCCTCCGCAACCGGGACGCGATCCTCGCCGGCTGCCGTGGGGTGATGGACACGCTCCGCTCGCGCATCGCGATCATTGTCGTACGTGTTCCACAGCCAGCGCCTCAGGGACTGTCGATCCTGGTTCAGGGGCAGCCACTGGCGGCGAGTTCCTACGATCGACCGATGGTGGTCGCAGCGGGGAGCATCGCTGTCGAGGCTACTGCTCAGGGGCAGCCTCCCTTTCGGACCACTGTGACCCTCGCGGCCGGGGCATCAGAGGACGTACAGATCGCGCTTCAGCCCAGCGCCACCGGTGGACAGCCCCGGGTTATCCCGTCCCCTCCCCCGCGCCGCGGCAACCCCACTCTCGTGGTGGCAGGCGCCGTGACCGCAGGCGTCGGCGCGGCCACAATGATCGCCTCCGCTGTGACCTTCGCGATGCGCAACAGCGCCCTGGGCAATTGCACCATTCAGCCCGATCGAATTGTGTGTCCCTCGCAAATGGACGCGGATCGCGCCGCGGGCGGCGGGACGTTCAACACCTTGACCAACGTGCTCCTCCCAGTGGGTGCAGCGCTGACCGCTGGTGGCGCTGCGCTCCTTGTCGTGGGGCTCGTCTCTGGCGGCCCTCGCGAGGGTGCGCGAGCAGCGCGTCGAGGCACTTGGATGTCCGTGGCTCCGAGGACTGACGGCGTAGGACTGACAGTGGGAGGTTCGCTGTGAAGATCGAGGACGCGCGCGGGATGCTCCTTCGAACGGTGCTGCTGCTGGCTCTCGTCGCCCAAGGGTGTGCGTATCCCTCGACCATCGTGGTCGAAGACCCGACAGACTCTGGCGTCGAGAGCGATGTGCCCGCGATGGACGCGGGGTCGGACACCGCCTCGCCGGTGGACGTGCGACTGACAGATCAGAGCACGACCATGACCTGTCCTCCGGGCCTCGCAGACTGCGACGGCAACGCGATGAACGGCTGCGAGGCGGTTCTGAGCACCGACGTGAACAACTGCGGAGCGTGCCGAAACGTCTGCGTCGAGCGTCCAAACGGCACGCCGATTTGCGCTTCGAGTGTGTGCGAGACCCGCTGCACCCCTGGGTTCGAGAACTGCGACGGCAACGTGATGAACGGCTGCGAGGTCAACACGACCATCAACCCTGCGTCCTGCGGGTCCTGTGGGCGACCGTGCCCCATGGGACAACAGTGCACCGACGGAACGTGCGGCTGTCCTGTGGGTACGACGCACTGCGCGACCGCGGGTGTGTGCGCGGACTTCGCGACAGACAACCGACACTGCGGACGATGCGACTTCGCCTGCCCCGCAGGGCAATTCTGCTCAGCCGGCATGTGCATGGCCATGTGCGGCGCAGGGACAACGCGATGCGGGACTCTGTGCGTGAACCTGCAGACCGACAGGAGCAACTGCGGCAGCTGCGGGACGACGTGCCCGACGAACAACACCTGCTCGGCGGGGACGTGCCGATGCGCCGCGCCCTACACCGTTTGCTCGGGGGCGTGCGTGCTGCTCTCGAGCACAAACAGCCACTGCGGAGCTTGCGGCACGGCGTGCCCTCGCAACGCGACCTGCTCGTCGAGCATCTGCCGGTGCCCGACCGGGCTGACGCTCTGCAGCAATCGTGGCGTGTTGACCTGCGTGGACCTCGCGACGGACGAAGCGAACTGCGGGACCTGCGGGACCGTGTGTCCGTTGACAACGTTCTGCTCGAGTCGCGTGTGCCGCCCGTTCGTCATCGTCACGGGTTGAGCGCGCCACGGCAGAGTAAACCGAAGGCCACGAAGGGAGTAGACCGTCTGTCCGCTGGGGCGCGGGCGGCGCTACTCGAGCTTCGTTGACCGTGATTCGCGCGGGATTTCGTCGGCAAGCGACTCGAGCGTGACGTCGTGCGCGCCGTCAGCCGCGCGCCAGACGACGACGAGGCGAGCGCCGTCGACGAAGTGTGCCTGCCTCGGCGACCGCTGAGCCTTCTCGATGCACCGGATCGCGCGAGACGGAGCGATCGCACCGAACGCCTCGAGGTCGATCGCGCGAAGGTCATAGAGCCTTACGCCGGGGAGCGACGTCTTTCGGCACTCTACGAGCAGCTCGTCGCTCCCCGCGATGGCGGGGGCCTCGGAAAACAGCCACGAATCCAAGCGGCTCTGCGCCATGTGCCCGAGCTCCCGCAGAGTCGCGCGGTCGAAGAAGCGAAGCCAGTACTGCCAACCGTCGACAAACTGCGAACGCGTCTGCACGACGACGTAGGGTCCGCTCACGATCATCTGCTCGACATACTCCTCCCTCCTCGACGACTCCGTGCCTGGTTCGATGGCGACGGTCCTCTTGGGATACACGTCCCGTGGATTGGACACGTCGAACACGAGCCATCGAGGATCGAAGTGGCCCAGCACCGTGTCGATACAGAGCAAGCGATCACCGTCGATGCACACCGCACAGACGTTGCTATGCGCGTTTCGCTCCTGTGGATCCGCCAGGGGTGCGAGGACGCCCCATCGCGCGGCTGGAGCTTCGAGGTCGAACGACACGAGGCGACCGGCCTCGAGCGTTCCCCCGACGAAGAGCACGTTGTCCTTCAGCGCGCAGCGCGGCGTAGGGGAGACGAAGGAAGTCGGAATCGGCACTGATCGAAGGAGCGAGGGCTCACCATCGAAAGCGCCACGCCACTGCTCGAAGACGTATCGCGCGGCGTTTGGATGAGCGTCCGGCGCGAGCCGCACTCGAACGTCGGTGTCGGTCTCGAGCACCGCGAACCAATCGTCGTAGAGCGTCTCTCGGTAGGTGCTGGAGCACTCCGTGAGCCTCGTCCCGTCCGATCGAAACATCGCGGTACCACGACGAACTGGCAGCAAAAATCCACGATCTACCACGGTTGCTCCTCACGGTTGCGGGCGACGGGCTCTGCCCCGGCGCGGCATCGCAAGGTACCGTGAACGTCACACGCCACGAGCACACCCCAGGGAGATATCCCGAGAAGCTCAGTCCGCGTGTCGCCAACCGAGGGCGGAGCCGCTATGTTGCGAGGGTCACACCGACGTGCCGCGCCGAAAGCCGATCTTGTTGTGGGGCCCTCCCGCCGCGGGAAAGAGCGCCCTCTCCCTCGCCCTCTCCCGAACCCTCCAACGCCCCCGACACGACACAGACGACGAGATCGCTCGGCGCGAAGGCGCGCCGGTGCGAGAAGTTTTTTTGCGAGAGCGCGAATGGGGGTTTCGCCAGATCGAATCGCGGCTCGTCCGCGAGATGATCGACAGCGATGACGGCCGCGTCGTCTCTCTCGGCGGCGGCGCGCTGCTGGACCCCGCGCTGCGACGCTCGGCGCTCGACCGCGCGTGGGTGCTCGCGCTCGATGCCTCGCCGAAGGAGCTCTTCTCGCGGATCGCGAGAGAGCCCGAATCGCGACCGTTGCTTCAGGGCGCAGACGAGTCGCGCGTCGCAGCGCTGATTGCACAACGAGGATCGGCGTACCTCGAGGCGCACGCTCGGATCGACTCTGCGGGCTCGCCGGAGACGGTCCTCGCACGAGCGCTCGACGCGCTGGACGTCCTCGAACGCGAGCGCGTCGTCGCGGTGGGTCTCGGCGAGCGCACATACACCGTGCGCTTCGCGGCGCTCGATTCACTGGCCGATCGCGCGGCGGCGCTCAGCCCCGCACCGAGCGCGACGCTCGTCGCAACGGACCGCAACGTGCTCGGCGCGCCTGGGGTTTCGACGGCGATCCACGCGCTCTCGCCGCGCGCCACAGTTGTGTACGACGGCCATGGAGACCACGAAAAGACCGTCCAAGGCGTCTCTCGACTGTGGGACGCCGCGCTCGGCGCAGCGCTCGATCGCCGCGCGGTCCTCTGCGCGATCGGCGGAGGCGCGGTTTCAGACCTCACTGGCTTCGCGGCCTCGACGCTGCTGCGTGGTGTTCGCTTCATCACCGCGCCGACGACAGTGCTCTCGATGGCTGACGCCTCGGTCGGAGGAAAGACCGGCGTCGACCACGCGCTCGGAAAGAACTTGATCGGGTCCTTTCATCAACCGTCCCTCGTTCTTTGCGACACGCGCACGCTCGAGACGTTGCCGCTCAGCGAGCGAAGATCAGGCCTGGCCGAAGTGGCGAAGATCGCCGCGATCGCAGACGAGGGCTTGTTCTCGGCCATCGAGTCGGACGCAGCCGCGCTCGCGCGTGGTGACATCGCGGCCATCGATCGATGGCTTCCGGACGCGGTGCGCGTCAAGGCGCGCGTCGTCGCAGAAGACGAGCGTGAAGAGGGGGGGCGAGCGGCGCTCAACTTCGGCCACACGCTCGGGCACGCGATCGAGTCCGCGTCGGGCTACTCGCTCGCGCACGGCCACTGCGTCGCGCTCGGGATGCGCGCGGCCGCGAGGATCGCGACGGCGCGAGGCGCCTCGCCGCACGTGTCCGAGCGCATCGAAGCGTTGCTCGATCGCCTGGAGCTGCCGCAGTCCCTCCCCGCGGCGCTCGATCGCGCGGCGGTGAAAGACGCGCTCGGCCGAGACAAGAAGCGCGCGGACAACTCGCTTCGATTCGTGCTCTGCCACAAGATCGGCTCCTTCGAGCTGAGCGCCGTACCGCTCGACGCCGCGATGGACGCGCTCGCGACGCTCGAGAGGACCTAAGGGTGGGCGGTGGTCGGATTCTGTTACCCGTGTCGGCGCGACTCTGCTCGAAATTCGCAAGGCGGATGAGCGCGGCGTACCATTGCGGATCACGATGACCACAACGCTCGTCCGCCGTTTGGGCTCGACCGCATTGCTCGTCTCCACCGCGTTCGTGCTCGGAGCGTGCGCGCCGAACCTCGCGAGCGTCGAGATTCGTCAGCTCGTGGTGGCTCAGCCCAACCCTCAAATCCCGGGCCTTTGCTCCGCTTCGGCGGACCCCAACGCGCCCAAAGTGCTGACGAGCGTGCTCGACGTCGCGCTGCGCGACAACTACGTCGCGCTCGCGCTCGTGCAGAACAACATGTTTCGCTCGAGGTCGGTCGATCTCAATCGCCCCGACACGCGCTCGGTCTTCGCGCGACACGTCGACATCGAGCTGACGACGTCGGCGGGGGGTATGTTGGCGCTGCCCGGCGGAGCTCCAGCGTTTTATCGCGTTCCTCTGCGCGGAGACTTGATCGAGACCGCGCCGGGCGGTCTTCCGGGCTTCGCAGTGCTCGAGATTCCGGTGATCACCGCGGCGCAAGGCGCTGCGCTGCGCGATCGCCTCGGATGCACGGGGTTCGCAGCGGGAGCTCCGCCCGAGCCCTTCTGCCGCAACGACTCGATCACCGTGCAGGTCACGCTTCGACCAGAGTTTCAGACGTTGGGCGGCGACGTGCTTTCGTCCATGCGCGACGCGACGTGGAACAACGTCAGGCCCTACTCGTTTCCCCTCACCGTGTGCTGCGGGTGTCTCCTGACGATCCCCGTCGGCTTCAACGCCGCGTGCCAGGCGGCGATGGGAACCATGGCGATGACGCAGATCAACGGAGCGTGCTTCGTCGGACAGGACAGCCCCGTTCCCTGCACGACCTGCGGATCGGCGCCGCAGTGCCAACGCACGGGCTGCCCCTGACCGCTGCGCTACACCGCGCGCTCTCGTAGCCGCTCGTAGCCAGACTTGAGTCGAACGAATCGCCGCGACGCCTCGGGGTCGTCCGGGCGGCGATCGGGATGCGAAGAGAACGCAACACTGCGCCACGCTTCTTCGAGCGCGCGCAGGCGCACCGGCCAGCCGAGGCCAGCTTCGTCGAGAAACGACCGCTCGTCGTCGTCGAGATCGTCGAGCGCCGAACCACCGAACGGCGCGCTCGATCCATCGCCGAACACCTCGCGCGGGTCGATCCGTTCGCCTGCGTTTTTCCAGACAGAATCGCGATGACCGTCGCGCCCACCGTAGCTCGCCGCAGGCCGCGTCGGCTCGCTCGCCTCGAGCAGGACGCCGCGATCGTGCGCCTGGCGGGCGAGCTCTGCGAGGACGTCGGCGTACGCGGCCTCGCGAGTGCCCATGCGAAGCGCCACCGCGTAGTGGCTGCTGCGACCGACGCGCTCGACGAGCGCGACAAACGCCCGAAGCGCGTCAGGACCGTGCTCGTCGTCGCTCAGCAACGTCGGGACGTCGAGGTCGATCGCCACCGTGACGACCCCGGCCTGCTCGAGGGGCGTGCCCTGCTCGTCCGCGAAGAGCACGAGCACCCCGCGCCCCGCATCGACGCGCGCGACGAGCCGGAGCATCGCGTCGGTCTCCTCGCGCACGGTGTGGAGCACGTCGCGCGCGCCTTCGCGCAACGCAGCCCAGTCGTGGGGCCAGCCCGTCGAATCGCACTCGGAGACGAGCGTCGCCAGCGCGCGAAGCGCCGTCGTCGCGACGATCTGCGCTTTGAATTTTCTCAGCACCGAGGCCGAGTGTACGGCCATTGAACGCGAGCGGCGCGCCCCCCGAACAGTCGACCGTCCGCTCAGCGAACGAAGTTCAAATGCTGGATCTGGCCGCCGCCAGCGTCGATGTAGAGGTCGAACCCGTCTCGCCGGACCGAGAAGAAGCCGCTCGAGGCCATCATCCCGCCACCTCCGCCGCAGATCTGTGTCAGGCGGATCAGCGAACCGCCCGTGACGTAGCTGAAGTTCACGCGCTGAGGCGTCCCACCAGGGCCGGTCTCGACGTTGAACTGCATCTCTCCGCGAGAGATCTGAACGGCGTATCGCACGCCCATGATCGGCGGCGTCGAGCCACCGCCGTAGAAGATGAGTTCGCGCAGCTGGTAGTAGCCGTCGACGAGCGTTCCGCCGCTGCCCGAAGGAGGCGTCCCGAACGCGGAGCGCACCGGCGCGAAGAGCATCGATGGGGGGACGGAGTTGCAGGCCACCGGACCGGCGTCGCTGACGCCGCCGCCATCGACGCAACGCGGGTTGGCCGCGCACGAGAGCGATCCGCTCACACTGCAGATGCATTGAGTGCAGCCGTCCCGAGACAGCCACGACATTCCTGGCGGGATCGAAGAGCCATCGGGCGCACGGCAGACAACGACACCGCCATCGGCGCAGCGCGGGTTCGTCGCGCACGAGAGCGATCCGCTCGGGCTGCAGAAGCACTGCGTGCATCCGTCTCGGGACGACCACGATGTTCCCGCGAGGATCGAAGAGCCATCGGGCGCGCGGCAGACCACGACCCCGCTGTCGAAGCACCCCGGCCGCGTCGCGCACGAAAGCGACCCCGAGCGATCGCAGGTGCACGACGTGCAGCGATCGGGCGACGTCCACGTCCCGCCAATGGGGAGCGGCGTTCCATCCGGCGCACTGCACACCGTCGGCGTGCCTCCGTCCGTGCAACCTCCGGTGGGAGCGCATCGCGCAGCGCCGCCGGGCGTCACGCAGCTGCAGCTGAAGCATCGATCGCGCGTGATGATCGTCGAGCCCACCGGCACCGGCGTCCCATCGGGCGCGAAGCAAACCGGTGGCGGTGGGAGACCACCGTCCATGCAGTTGGGTCGCGTCCCGCATTCGAGCGATCCACCGCCAGCGCAGAAGCAGCTCGTGCAGCCGTCCGGAGACAGCCATGTCGCGCCCGCCGGAAGCGGCGTACCGTCGGGCGCGCGGCACACTGGTGGCGGAGGCGGTGGCGGTGGCGGAGGCGGCGTCACCACGTCGTCGCAGACGAGCAGCGTGCACGAGAGAAAGCCGTTCATCCCGCACGCGCACGTGTTGCAGCCGTCGAAGAAGCTCTCACCGACCGCCAACACCCGTCCGTCGGGCAGCCGACATCCGCCAGGCGCGTCTATCGTCGGAACGTCCGGAGGTGGTCCGCCACCGTCCCCATTGGGTCGGATCGCGACGCCGCATCCCGCGAGCGTCCAAAGAAGAACAACCCAGGCCCACGCGCCGATCGCCTTGCGGTTCATTGGAGTCTCCATCGTTTCGAAGAATCAATTGGCCCAGCACGATCCGGGCCGAAGCGACCGAACTGTCCCACATCACCCGCAAATTCGCGAATCGGCGCAGGATCGCGCCGGGACCCGAAAACCGGTCCGCGACAGCCGCGACGGCACCTCCCCGACGACGGCACGTCGTGGCACAACGCAGCGAACAAGCATGGACGAGATCAAGAACGAACCCGGCAAGACGCCGTTCGACCGCATCGGAGGCGCAGACGTTGTTCGCGCGCTCGTCGAGCGGTTCTACGACGCGATGGAGAAGCACGAACCCGCCTTGGCGGCGCTTCACGAGCTCGACGCGGACAAGCGCGTCTCGCGAGGCGCACGCGATCGGTTCGCGCTGTTTCTCATCGGCTGGCTGGGCGGACCGCAGGACTACATCGCGCAGCACGGCCATCCGCGACTTCGCATGCGACACGGACGCGTTCCGGTCGACTCACAGATGCGCGACGCCTGGACCCGCGCGATGTCGCGCGCCATGGACGAGAGCGGCGTCACCGGTCCCATCCGCGCGTTTCTCGACAGCAAGTTCGCCGAGCTCGCGGACTTTCTCCGCAACACGCCCGACAAGCCTGCACCCAACAGCCAGACCCCGTGACCGACAACCACGCTGAGCTCCGCCGCGCACCCGAAATCAAGTCTCGCGGAATCGGTCGGTCGCCGCTCCTGGCGATCTTTCTCGTCGTGCTCGTCGACGTGTTCGGGATGACGCTCGTGATCCCGCTGCTCGGCCCGTACGCCGAGCGATTTCACGCGTCCCCGCTGCAAGCGACGCTGCTCGTGAGCGTCTACGCCGCGTGCATGCTCGTCTCGGGCCCGATCCTCGGGGCGTTGAGCGATCGGTACGGTCGAAAGCGACTCTTGCTGCTCTCGCAGCTCGGCACGCTCGTGGGCTTCGTGATGCTCGCCCGCGCCGAGACCCTCGCGATGATCTTCGTCGCTCGCGCGATCGACGGCGCGACCGCGGGCAACCTGTCGCTGGCGCAAGCGTACGTGAGCGATCGAACCAAGCCCGAGGACCGCACGTCAGCGTTCGCGCTGATCGGAATCGCGTTCGGCGTGGGGTTCTTCATCGGCCCGTGGATCACTGGAATGCTCGTTCGAACGAGCTTCACCGCGCCGATCTGGCTCGCGGCGGGGCTGTCTCTGACGAGCATCGTCTGCACGCTTCTCTTGCTCGAGGGCGGCCTGCCGCCGCAGCGCGCGGGTGGTGACGAGGGACCCGCAGGACGCAGGTTGTCGCTGCTCTCGTGGGGCTCGTACGCGCCGTTCTTTCGGCGCCCGATCCTCCGCGGCGTGCTCTTCGAGCACCTGGCGTACTCCTTCGCGTTCACGTCGTTCACCTCGGGGTTCGCGCTGTTCGCCGAGCGCACGTACCGACACAACGGACAGTTCTTCACGCCGCGCGAGGTGGGTTACGCCTTCGCGTATGCTGGCTTTCTCGGGATCGTCTTGCAGGGAGGAATGCTTCGACGTCTGACTCGGCGCTACGGCGAGGGACGGCTCATTCGCGCGGCCTTCATCAGCAACGTGGTCGGCTACGCGGTGCTCGCGGCGTTTCCGACGACGGCTGGGCTCGTCGCAGCGACGACCATCACGGCCTTCGGCAACGGGACGCTCCGTCCGAGCCTGTCGGGCCTCGCGAGCCAACACGCAGAGGCGCACGAGCAGGGGATCGTGCTCGGCCTGGTGCAATCGCTGAGCTCCATCGCGTCGATCCTCGCGCCGTTCGCGTCGGGGATCTTGATCGAGCGCCGCTACTTGATTGCGTGGGCCGCGTTGCCGGGCGTGATCGCGCTGGTCGGCCTCGCGCTCGGGCGACGAGGCTCGGCGCTCACGATTCGCGAGTCGTCACGGTAGAGCTTCGAAATCTTCAGGGCTGCGGGGAAAGAACTTCGGCCCGAAGAAGTAGCTCACGATTCCGGTGACGTTGCGGACACGCGTGAAGTTCAGGCGGCGCAGCGCCGCGTCGTAGAGCGGGCGACCGGTGCGGTCTTGCAGCGGTCCGAGCTGCGGCGCGAGGTTCAGCCCGCCGACCATTCGGATCTCCCCTCGATTGGCATCGCCGCCAGTCGGGGTCTCGAGCATGACCTCGCCCGTGATCCGGACGAGGACGCCGACGTACCGGTCGCCTCCCTCGATGATCTGCTGCACCGTGGCGGGGACGATCACCGGCTCGATGCCCGTGCCGATTCGCTCGACGCCCGTCCGAGAAAACTCAGGCAGCGTTCGATCGGTAAAGGTGCACGGCGGCCTCGGAGGCGCGCAGCAAGGCGTGCAATTGAACTCGTCGTAGCTGCCGCCGCCCACGGATACGATGTCACCGACCAGCAACGTCGAGCCCGTGGGAATGGTCGACGGGGCGAAGAGTTGTACGCCGCACACCCTCCGTCCGTCCGGCATCGGGGCGCAGCCATTGAACATCGGATCGTTGACGACCTCTTGGACCCAGATGTCCCCCGTCTCGCCTCGCGGCTCGAGGTGCGAATCAATGGCTGTCACCACGACGTTGCTCACCGCCACTCGTCCGCCCACGCGAGGACGCGAGGCGATGTCGGCCTGGCGATACGTCGCGAGCCTTTCGCCTCGGGGCGTAGGCATGTTGCACGAGTTCTGGTCGATTTCTCCGCAACGACGCGCCAAGGTGTCGAGGGGAGTGGAGCACGAGAGCGCTCCAACAAGGACCGGCGCGAGCGCGAGTAGGATGCGAGTCGAGGCCACGGCAGCGGCCCGAGAATGTACCAGCGACCTCGCGACGCAAGAACGGCAATCGATCGAAGCTCTTGTGACGAGCGCATCTCTTGCCGAGCGCGGCGGGGTCCTTCGGTTCGCGCTGCGGCTTGACCCTCGGGTTGGCCCGTGACTACCGTCCGCGCCGTTTGGAGAGCGCGCCGGGCAGCGAAACCCCCGCCCGTGACGCGTCTCTACTGAAAATTCTCTGGTGAAAGTGTCCATGGGCAACGAGTCGAGCGGCGGAGGGACGAAGGGTCAACGGGGGGTGGAGTCCGTTCCGGGAATGAACGACGTTTTGCCGAAGGACGTCGGCCGCTGGCGCGCGCTCGAAGAGCGCTTTCGCGGCCAGTGCGAGCGCTTCGGATTCGGCGAAATTCGCACGCCAATGTGCGAGTACACCGAGCTGTTCGCCCGCGGCATCGGCGAAGAGACCGACGTGGTCGCCAAGGAGATGTACACCTTCGAGGACCGCGGCGGCCGATCGCTGACCCTCCGCCCCGAAGGCACCGCGAGCGCGGTGCGCGCGTACCTCGAGCACCGGGTGAGCAACGTCGGCGGCGTCGCGCGCTGGTACTACGTCGGACCGATGTTTCGCGGCGAGCGACCGGCGAAAGGGCGCTACCGACAGTTTCATCAGGTGGGCGCTGAGGTGTATGGCGACCCGGGGCCGATGGTGGACGCCGAGCTCGTCGACCTGGCCTATAGTTTTGTGACTTCGCTTGGAATTTCGCAGGCGAAGGTGCGCATCAACTCGCTCGGCTCCGGCGACACCAAGCGCCGCTACGCCGAGGCGCTGCGCGAGTACTACAAGCCCCTCGCGGACAAGCTCTCGCCCGATAGCCAGCGCCGCATCGAGACGAATCCGCTGCGCATCCTCGACTCCAAGGCGCGCGAAGACGTCGCGCTCCGCGCGGGGGCGCCGAAGTTGATGGAGCTGCTCGGCGACGAGGACCGCGCTCACTTCGACCGCGTGCAGGGCGCGCTGACCGCCCTCGGAACGCCGTTCGAGGTCGACGCGACCATCATCCGCGGACTCGACTACTACTCGCGCACGATCTTCGAGATCACCGACACAAGCGGCGCCCTCGGCGCGCAAGACGCCCTCGGCGGCGGCGGCCGGTACGACGGTCTGATCGAGCAGCTCGGCGGAAAGAGCACGCCCGCCGTCGGCTTCGCCCTCGGCGTCGAGCGGCTGCTCATCGCCGCGCCCGAGTCGTCGCTGAAGGCCCGCACTGTGGCCTCGTGCGCGGTGTTCGCGGTCGATCGCGACGAACCCGAACGCGTGCAGCGCGCGGCGCTCGCGATCGCGAAGGAGCTGCGCAACGCGGGCTTCGTCGTCCACGTCGACACGCGCTTCGGCAAGCTCGATCGGCAGTTTCAGCACGCCGAGCGCGTCGGCGCGACGTGCGCCGTGGTCGTCGGCAAACAAGAGCTCGACAACGGCCGCGTCGAGCTGCGCGAGCTCGACACGAGGCAGCAGTACGCGGTGCAGCGCGAGGCGATCGCCTCGAAGGTCGCCGAGGTCCTCGCCAAGAGCGGGAGCACCGGCGGATGAACGTTCGCGTCAGGAAGCACCGCGCCGACGCCCGTCGCGCTGGCGTGGTCGGCGCGGCGGTCGCGTACGCGCTGATGGGTTCGAGCGCCTTTGCGCAGAGCACGCCGCCCGGCGATGCGGGAGCGCAGCCGCAATCGGACGCGGGCGGAGCCGCTGCTGAGGGCGGAGCTCCGCTCCCCGATCCCGTCGACGAGCCAGCAGAGCCGCAACGGCAGGACCCCGAGGTCGACGGCTCGGGCACGCGCGGCGCGAACGAAGGCGCAGCCGGAGCGGCGGGGCGAGCTGCCCCCGCGGACGACGCAGCGGAGACGCGCGAGGCCCCGCTCACCGACGAGCAACGAGCTCGAATGATTCCGAGCGGCGGCGAGCTGCCGGACCCCAACGATCGCGCGCCTCGGCGGTTCTTCTTTCCCCCGTACCTTCGCGAGTGGGGACGCGATCACGACACGACGGTGCTGTTTCCGTTCTATTGGAACAGCCGCGTCCGCGATTCGCGCTGGCTGCTGATCCCTCCCTACTATCGGCTGCGCTCGCGAACGGCCAACACTGACGCGTTTTTCCCGCTGTTTTACCACGGGACAGGCACGAGCGCCGACGGGTCGAACTACTCGACCACCGTCGTGCCGCCCGTCTGGGTTCATCGTACGCGCGGCCCCGATCGAGCGAGGTCCCTCGCCGTCGGCGCGTTTCCGTTGTTCTCGTACTACGAGAACTTCGGCACCAACGGCAGGCTCCAAGGCGAACACCTGATCATTCCAGCGCTGCTGACCTTTCATCGCTGGAGTCGAACGAGCCAGCACACGATCACGCCGCTCTTTCAGTACATCCGCGACGGATCGAGCACGACGTGGACCGCCGGACCGGTCGTGCCGCTCGTGGCGCGACACACCTCACCGAACCTGCGCTGGACCCTCGTCTGGCCGGCGCTCTTTTTTCAGCGCAACGACCTGCTCAACGACCGGCACCTCACGGTCGTTGGTCCGTTCTGGACCGAGCGGACCGCGACGAGCCTCTCGGTCAACCTGGCGCCGTTGTTCTTTCACTCGCACGACCGAACGTCCTCGCGAACGACGGTGTTTCCGCTGTTTCACACCGAGTCGTCGCGAGAGCACTTCACGTTCGCGACGCTGCTCGGCGGCTACACGCGAGTGCGCGACGAGAGCACGCTCATCCTGCCGTTTTATCAAAACCATCGCGGCGTCTCGAGCTTCGACGCCGTCGCGCCCTTGTTCTATTACGGCCGCGATCCGCGCACCGGATCGAGCACCGTTCAGGTGCTCAACTTCGTGCACAACCGCCGCCCGACCGGGAGCACGACCGTGTTCTTCCCGCTCTTCGCGCACATCCACGAAGCCGGTCGCTTCGACACGACGATCACGCCGATCTTCGGGCACAGCTACGATCAAACCCGTCGCTCGCGCATCGTCGTCGCCGCCAACGTTCACTACGAGTCGTCGCCCGAACACCGCGTCGTCAACGTCTACCCGATCTTCTACTCAGCCGCGGGTCGACGCTGGCATCACAACGTGTTCTTCCCCTTCGTCTGGGACATCGGAAACCAGGACGAAGGCCGGCAAACCACGGTGATCTTCCCGTTCTACGCGAACGTCGGCGATCGGCGCGGCTACACGCGGTGGGCGTTTCCAGATGTGTTCTGGTGGCGACACGGAAGCGGAGAATCGCTCTCGTGGGGCTACGACATCGCGCCGTTCTTTCAGTACGGCGAGCCGCGTCGAGGCGACTACTACTGGACCGTGCTCTACGGACTTGCTGGTTTTCGACGGCAAGGAAACTACGAGCAGACGCGAGTCTTCTGGGCGACGATCAACCATCGCAGACCGCCGTCGGGTCGCGCGTCGGACGAGCAAGACTCCTCGGGTCCGAGGCGCGCGAACGCCGAGCGCGTCGACCGCGATGTCGTCGTCGATCTGTAAGTGATCCGGCGATTCGCGCGGCGAGATGGCGCTTCGATGGGCGGCGACGGGCGCGCGACGCGCGAGCGCTGGGGTGGCCCGATGAGTCCATCGCGGTATGCTCGCGATCGATCGTCGATGCGAACCCTGACTGCACTGCTCGTCTCGTCGCTGCTCGCAGCGTGCTCTACGCCGACGCCCACCGATGCGGCGAGCGACGCGACCGACGCGACGGCCGACCGCGCGCTCGCGGACGGCCCAGTCATTTCGGTCACGATCAACGAAATTCGCGCCACGGACGAAGACTGGGTCGAGCTGTTCAACGCGGGCTCGTCTGCGGTGGACATCAGCAACTGGGGCCTGACCGACAGCGAGCCAGACGGCGCTCCCAGGCTCGGCAACGTCGCGCGATTTCCCGCAGGAACGAGCGTCCAACCCGGCCAATACGTGCTCGTCCTGGTCGATCAAGCGGACGCGGGCACGGGCCCACAGATGCGATGCCTCTCGGACGGCGGGCCGATGACGTGCTTTCACGGCACCTTCGGGATCAGCGCCTCCCGCGGCGAGAACGTGCACCTGATCGCGCCCACGGACCTCGTGTCCGAAACGATCAACTACCCCATGGCCGGCGCCGCTGCGGGCGAGAGCTGGGGGCGAATCCCGAATGGAACGGGTGGTTTCGCGCGCAATCGCCTTACGCCCGCTGCGCCGAATCTTCCGCCATGAACACACACCGTCGCTTGGGAGGAGAACCTCCCACTCCAAACGACGCGAAATTTCCAGACAGTCGTGCGTGACGGCCGCGTGTCGGGTTACACTTCACAGCACGTCATTCGATGGTCGCCTCCGCGCCGCAGAGCTTCGCGCACGACCTGCTGATCGGCAAACCAATCGCCGGTCGCTACCGAGTGGTGCGTCTTCTGGGTGAAGGCGGAATGGGAGCGGTCTACGAGGCTCGGCCCATCGACGGGTCCGAGACCGTGGCCATCAAAGTCCTCGCTGCACAGTACGCCGTCGACGATGTGTCGGCGCGACGCTTCATGCAGGAGGCCGAGGCCGCCGCGCGCATCGCGCACCCGAACATCGCGTACGTCACGCAGATGGGCCGCGAGCCGTCCGGCGCGCTCTACATCGTTCAAGAGCTCTTGCGGGGAGAGGACGCGCGCACGATCCTGCAGCGACGCGGGACGCTCGGGATCGGAGAGGCGATCGCCATCGCGCTGCCGGTCGCCAGCGCGCTCGACGCCGCGCACAAGCACGGCATCCTTCACCGCGACGTCAAACCCGAGAACATCTTCGTCAGCACCGGGCCCGACGGCGCGATCCCGAAGCTCATCGACTTCGGCATCTCGAAGTTTCAAGACGCCCAGCTCGAGAACGACAAGCGCACGCAGACTGGCGTCGCGATCGGCACGCCCGATTACATGTCGCCCGAGCAGGCTCGCGCAGATCGCGCGCTCGACGGTCGGACCGACCAGTGGTCGCTCGCGACGGTGCTCTTCGAACTGCTCACCGCGCGACCGCCGTACGTCGCGCAAACCGCGACGCTGGTGCTCACCAAGATCATCACCGAGCAGCCGCCTCGGATCGAGCTGTTCGTCCCGGACATTCCTCCGACGGTCGCCGCGGTGATCCATCGCGCGCTCGATACCGATCGAGACAAGCGCTACCACGACATGGCCGCGTTCGCGGACGCGTTGTCCAAGTCCGCGCTCGACGCCGGCATCTCGATCGACTTGCCCGAGATCTTCATCCCGGGCGAAGACGAGCCTGTCCGCCGCCGCTCTCGCATCGCGAGCGCGGAGGTTCGCACGCCGGCCCTGCCCAAGGCGCCGAGCTCTTCCGAGGGTCTGACCGATCCTCCCACGACGCTGTTCACCCAGCCGACTTCGCACTATCAAGCACCCACGCATTCGCCGCTCTCAGCGCCGCCGGCGAGCCAACCACAAGGGTCGCCAACCGCAGGTCCTCCGTTGCCGTCGGTCGTGCTCGACGACAGCGCCTTCGTCGACCCGCGACGCGGAATCAAAGCGCTCGGGACGATCTTCGTCGTGATCCTGCTCGCAGCGCTCGGAGGCGTCGGTTGGTACGCGTACAGCGAGCGGCAACGCTCGACGCTTCCGCCCGTCGACCAGAGCGCGCAGCGGCACACCACGCACGTTGCCGACAGTCGTCCCGATCGAACGCCGCGCGCGAACGCACACGCCCCCGTAGCGACAACCGACTCGGGTCTCCCGCTCAACAGCGCCACGAACGGCACGCCGCGGTCCTCGGTTCGCTCCAACCGCCCCGTCCGCAACAACCGCACGATCCACCACATTCGCCGCAACGGTCTGACGATTCAGCGGCAGTATCGGGAGCGCTGAGTTGCGTCGTGTCGCCTTCGCTGGGCTCTATCTCGCGACCCTGGCGTGCGCGGCGCTGCCGCTGATCGATGCGAGAGCAGCGCACGCGCAGCGCGCGCCGAACCCTGCGCGCGAAGCGTTCGAGCGGGGAATCAGCGCGCTCGAAGCGCAGCGATACGTCGACGCGCTCGCTGCGTTCGAAGACAGCTATCGCCTGCGTCCGTCGCCGGTCGCGCTCTACAACGTCGCCGTCGCGCAGCGCGGGCTCGGTCGAATTCGAGACGCGATCCAGACGTTCGAGCGCTACCTCGCCGCGCCAGAGCGAGGGATCGATCGCGCAAGGCTGCAGTCCATTCGATCCGAGCTCGACGCGCTGCGCGGGCAGGTCGTCACGCTTCGCCTGACGGTAGCGCCCGCCAACGCGGCGCTGCTGGTCGACGGCAGGCCGATGGGCGACAACCGCGCGAACGCGCTCTTGCTCGATCCGGGTCGGCACGTCATCGAAGTGAGCGCCGAAGGGTATCGAACCTCGCGACGCGAGGTCGACCTGCGCCCCGCGACGACGGTCGTGCTCGATGTGACGCTCGAGTCGCTCGGACTCGGGCGACTCGTGGTGAGCTCCTCGGTTTCGTCCTCGGTGATTCGCGTCGATGGCAGAGAGGTGGGCACGGGCTCGATCGATCGGCTGATCGCGCCCGGTGAGCACGAGGTCGAGGTTCGCGCGCGTCGCTTCGACGTGTTTCGACGAACGGTGCGAGTCACGAGCGACAACGTCGTTCGCATCGACGCGAGGCTGGCCGGCGAAGGTTCGGGGACGCGAGCGTGGCTCATCCCCACGATGATCGCTGCGGGCGTGCTGGCAGCAGGCGCTATCACCTTCGCGATTATCTACGAGACCGCCCCTGCGGCGCCGCGCTCTGTGGGTTGGGGCGAGTTTCCCATTCCACGTTGAAGCGTGGAAGCACGCCCGGAGCACACTGCCGAAAAGCACTCCGCGAAGCGCAGCGCGTCGCCAACCGAAGGCGGATGCGCTGTAGTCGCCGCGGCGACGCGAGAAACGATACACTCCGAGTGATGCTTGCTGTCTTCGACACCCGAGCGTGGCCGCGCGGGCGCTCTACGATCAGCGCGATGAGCGCGATCGTCGCGGTCGCTGCGATCGGCGCGGGCCAAGGCTGTCGCCGCACCGACCGCGCACCGACGCAGCTCGTGCTCCACATCGACTCGCAAATCGAATCAGGGATCGACCTGCGCGCGGTGATCGTCACGGCGCGGAGAACGCCGACGGGCCCCGTCGTGATGCAGAAGGACTTCTCCCTCGGCGGAGCGGTCCGGCTGCCAGGCGACGTTGGGTTGTTCGCGACAGCGCAAGACGACAGCGGGCCGGTGTACATCGAGGTTCAAGCGCAGCTCACGAGAGGCGGATCGTTTACGGTCAACGCGGAGTCGAGCTTCCAGCCGGGCCGCGTTCGGGTCGTGCCGATCCTGCTCTCGATCAACTGCGCGACGCTCGCCGCGGCAGGCACCGTGAGCATGTGCGCTTCGTGTTCGGCGTGCGGATGCGAGCCGATTCGCGCAGACAGCGACGGCGGAACGCCAGCGGGAAACTATGTTCCACCGTTCAGTCCCGACGAGGATCGAGAGTCGCGCTGCCAGCTCGCGCACCCGACGGCGCTGCCGCGCGATCTGCCCAATCCGCCCGACTCGACGCCGGACGCCGGAACGCGTCTGTGCGAGCGCGGTCAGTGCTTCGCCGTGCGCGTCCTTCGTTTCGACTGGCCGACGATGGCCAACCCGGACGGCTGGCGTCGGCACGGCTGGGATCTGGACGGGACGTGCACCACGATGGACCGCGCGGTGCCGACCTGTCGCAACCCCGGCGGTGTGGTTGTCGACGGCGAAAATGGCCGCGACAATGCGTTTGCTTCTCGCCTCGGCCCGTACCTGCAGACGCTCAACAACGTGTCCGAGCAGCGCATCGCGATGGGGATGCTCCGCGGCGACGCGTCGATGGGCATCGAGCTCCGCGGATACTCGGGCACCGGCGACGATGGGACCGTCGAAGCGTTGTTCTTTCCCATCGCGCGTGGGCGAGCAGGCGACGACCCCGCCGCGCCGCCGCGGTGGGACGGGACCGACGTCTGGTCGCTCGATCGCTACATCGTGATCTCTCCAGAAGACGCGATTTCCCGCGGATACGTCGCGGGATCTCGCATGGTGCTGCGCCTTCGATCGCAGACGCCGATCGCGTTTGCGACGGAGTTCGGCCAGGCGCGGCTGCTCATCTCCGGAGGCATCGCGGCGGGCTCCGTGCACTGCGGCGGCAGACAGCTGGGACCCCTCGAGCTCGGCGGCTTCGTCGAGGTCAGGCAGCTCTCGAACGACCTTCCGTTGCTCGGCTTGTGTGATCCGCTGCAGCGCTTCGCCGTCTCGACCGCCCTGGCGCAGAGCGCGGATCTCAACGTGGTCGGCGATTCGCCAGTGAACAACCCCAACGTCGACTGCAACGCGATCAGCTTCGGAGTCACGTTGGTGCCCGTGCCGATTCGCGCGATCGAGGGCGAGGTCAACAGCGGCATTCGGCCAAACCCCTGCGTCCCCGACGCAGAGGGGCCCGACGCGTCGACGCCCGACGCCGCGCCGAACGATGCGAGCGCTGATGGCAGGGCGGACGCAGGCGCCGACGCGAGCACCGACGCGCGGGCGGACGCGCGGCTCGATTCGCGCGGCTAGCGATGGGCGGGGATCAGTTCGCGCCCTGGGCGCGGGCGCTCTCGGTGCCGAAGGCGGCCATGTCTTGCAACGGCGGACCGACCTTCTCCCAGCCACGGTCGGCGGCCATCCCGTTGAACTTGCGCACCATCCAGCCCGGAATGAGCATCGAGAACGTGCGCGCGATTCGCGTCGGATCATCGAGCGTCTTCAGCATTCGCTCGTAGGTCTCGTCGCCGTACGCCTCGCGAAACGCCGTCGCCTGATCGGGACGACGCACCCAGGCGACGACACCCGCGCGATCCGCCTCGGGATGAAACTGAACCGTCTCGATGCCCGGCGTCACGTCGAGCCCGAGGATGGCGACGCCCTTGTCGTCCTGCCCCTCGCGCGACTCGCGCGCGAGCAGCGAACCACCGAGGGTCTCGAGCGTGCGGGCGTCGAGGTCGATCGCCTCCCAGTTGCGGTGCTCGAAGGCGAAGAGCCGATCACCGAAGGGGTTGAGCAGCGGGTGTTCGCGACCGTTGCGGGTCATGTACACCGGCATCACGCCGAACTTGCGGGTCGCTCGCGGCGCCATCGTCGCCACTGCGAAGTGACGAACGATCATCTCGAACGAGTAGCAAACGCCGAACAGCGCTTTGGCGTTGGGTCCTCGCCGATGGTTGTCCTCGGCGACTTGATCGAGGAAGTCATTGTAGCCTTTTACCCAGGCTTTTCCGTCGCCGTCGAACGGAGAGCCCGGCCCGCCCGACGACACATAGAGGTCGCAGTCGCGCGGGGGCATCTCGTTCTTGTCGCGCACCGAGACGTGCGAGAGCTCGAGTTCGAGGTCGGGGTTGGTCTTTCGGACGTGCTTGTGAAACTCCGAGCAGATCAGGCGAAAACAGCGGATCGCCTGGTTCTCGTGCCCGTCGTTCATGTCCACGATGCACATCCGCAACGGCCGTACAGAGGACGTTCGCGCCGTGAGGCGAGCGTTGCTCGATGGGTCCATCATCGGTTCGTGAACGATACCCGAATCGCTCCAGAACGCACGTTTTCCGCGGCTTTCACGTTTGCAATGCAGGGTCGGTCGTAGTGTGCTCCCGCGAAAGCTCGTTCACCCGAGCGCTACGAGCACCAATGGCGCAGACACGAACGCATCGACCCCCGCAAAAATCCTCGTTTCCTCCGCCTCCCAAGACGCCGACGATGTCGCCGCTCCCGGAGGGGACGCCCCCGATCCTACCGATCGCCGAGCGCCTCGCCGCCGACGACCGGCTCTCAGGAAAAGGCGTCACGATCGCCTTTCTCGACTCGGGGTTCTACGCGCATCCCGACCTAATTACGCCCCGCAATCGCATCATTGCCTACAACGACGTTCTCTCGAACCGCACGTGGAAGAACACGCTGCCCGAGCCAGACGCTTCGTCGTGGCACGGGATGATGACCTCCGTCGTCTGCGCGGGAAACGGCTCGTTGTCGCACGGTCGCTTCAAGGGCCTCGCGCACCAGTCCGACCTCGTGCTGGTCAAGGTCGGCTCGATGTCGCGCGTGCGTCACGATGACATCCGCGCCGGACTTCAGTGGGTCCTCGCGCACCACCGCAAGTACGACATCCGCGTGGTGAACATCTCGGCGGGCGGCGACTACGAGGCGAGCTACCTGACCGACGCGCTCTCGCACGCGGCCGAAGAGTGCGTGCGCGCGGGGATGACCGTCATTTGCGCGGCAGGAAACTCGCCGAGCCAGCCGGTGCTCCCTCCCGCATCCGCGCCCGCCGTGATCTCCGTCGGAGGCTTCGACGACAATCACAACGCCCAACCCGGCGCGCGCGGGATGTACCACTCGTCCTTTGGCCCGACGATCGACGGCCTTCAAAAGCCCGAGGTCATCGCGCCCGCGATCTGGGTCGCGGCGCCGATCCTTCCGGGCACGCCCACCGCCGCGCAAGCGACGATGCTCGACGAGCTGGCCGCGGCCAATGACGAGCAGCTCTATCGACTGCTCGACGAGCACCAGGGCGTCGATCCCGAGCTCGACCAGTGCCGTCACCGCGAGCCCTATCACGTGCGCAACGTCGTCGCGCTCAAGCGACGCAACGAGAAGCTCATCTCCGCGCACTACAAGCACGTCGACGGGACGAGCTTCGCCGCTCCGATCGTCACCTCGATCGTCGCGCAGATGCTCGAGGTCAACCCGTCGCTCACCCCGATGCAGATCAAGCGCATCCTCATCGACACGGCGGTGCGCATGCACGACGTCGCCGTCGACCGACAAGGGTGGGGCGTCGTGCAGCCGCGCGCAGCGATCGAGCGGGCGCGCGCGAAAAAAGTGTGACTGTATTCAAAACGTGCCGGCGATCGTGACGCTCGACGGCGTCATCGCGAGGCCGTTGAATCGCACCGTCTGGCGCGAGCTCACGTAGAGCGGGTCGCCTTGCGCCGAGCGAAGAAAGCGCAGGGCGCGCTCCGACGGCGTGCGCTCGTTGAGCGTCACGATTCCCAAGGGGATGTACACCGCGCCGACCGCGAAGAACGGCGCGGCGAAGGCCATGCCCAAGCCGCCCCCGAGCGCGGGATTGACGTAGGACGCGACGGCGAACCCTGCGCTCAACACGCCGGTCGCGATCAGCAACGCGCCGCCCGTTCGCTGCGCAGATCGCTCGCGGGCGATCCGCCCGTTCCAGCGAGAGATCACGCCCGCGAGGCGGTCTTGGGGATCGGTCACCGGGTCGTTCTGCAGCTCTCCTTCGATCTCCTCCCAGAAGCTGCGGTTCAAGAAGCTGAGCCCGCCGAACAGCGCGATGACCGACCCGAGCGCCAACGCGCTCGTCCCCGTGATGATCGTCACGTACGTCGGGGTGCCTGGCGGAGGCGCGACGAATGGAATCACCCCAGCGAGCGCGCACACCGCGCCGCCCGCGAGCAGCCCGTACCCCATCGCGCGCCGCTGAGTCATCTCGATCTCTGCCTGGTCTCGAACGACCGCCTCGATCCTTCGAAGCGTCACGGCGGCCCTCCGGCGCGCTCGTGCGTCGCCCGACGGTCGACGCGTCGTTGGCGCTGCGCCTGGCGGCGGCGGGGGAAGCGCCGTGGCGCCACGGGCAGGATCGCCGCTGCTCGTCGGGACCACAGCCGTGACGCTCGCAGATGCGTCCGACGGCGCTGGCGCGGCGTCCGCGGCGGTCAACGGCGCGCGATTCGGTCGATCTTCGGGGGGCGGCGGAGGAAGCTCGAGGCCGCCGTCGCGCGCTTGCGCGGACACATCCTGCGCAAAGAGCGCCGTCGCGCTCAGCGCTCCGAACAATACGGGCGCGGCGTAGGTCGCGGGAATGCGCCGCGTTCGGAAGCGTTGGATCGACGACAATGCTCAGCTCTCGGGGAGCTTAGTCTTACCGAGCGCGAGGATCTCGTCGAACTCTGCGGGAGAAACCGCGAGCACCGAGAGGCGCGGCTGACGAATCAACATGAACTTCGCGAGGACCGCGCTCTTCTTCATCTCCGCGAGCGACACGCTCTTCGTCAGCGGAAATTGAGGCGCGAGCTCGACCGCGCTCCAGTCCTCGCCCTTGGCCGTGGGGTCTTCGAAGGCCTCGCGGGTCACGCGGGCGACGCCGACGACAGCCTTGTCGGCACCCGAGTGGTAGTAGAGGACCAGGTCGCCCGCTCGCATCGCGCGAAGGTTGTTGCGGGCCGTGTAGTTTCGCACGCCGTCCCACACCGTCGATTTGTCCTCGACGAGCCGTCGCCACGGGTAGACGTCGTGCTCGATCTTCACGAGCCAGAACGCGGTGTCGCCACGGCGATTCACTGCGAGATCGGTCACAGAGGGCCCTCCAACTCGATGTTCGAGCGGACTACCTGCACGACCAGGGCTGGCGTCCGCCGGCGTCAGCGCCGCCGCAGAGGCAGACGATCGCTCGTCCCCCCGGCGCTGGCGTCACGCGGCATTGCTGCGGCGCCGAGTTACAAACCGCGACCCCCTGCGACGCATAGCCGAGGAGCTGGCCAGGGCACTCGTCACTGCCCGTGTTGCTCGTGTTGAATTCCGTCGGCGGAAGCCGAAATCCGCCGTCTTCGAACACGCTCTCGTACGGCCCGCGCGCGCAGCCGGCGGCGGCGACCGCAATGAACGCACATCCGAACAAAATCCTTCGCATGACCGCGGCGTATGCCATGGGCGTTTCCCTACCGTCAATGAAGGCTCGACGGTCCGCTGCCGTCGTTCAACATTGTTCGACTCCAAGCTCCAGGTCTCCCAAAGCCCCCATCGACCGTTTGGACCGCACCGAGAGGCCCTCGACTATGACCTACCATCCCCGACAAGCCCCGCCTGGCCGCAGACAACTCCTCGCAACGCTCGTTTCGCTGGCGGCTGTCACGCCCACCATCGCGCCGTCCATCGCAGCGGCGCAGACGGCGCCAGCGCTCGCGACGCAGGCGACCGTGAGCGCCGCGTCCTCGACCGACCGACCGGTGGAGGCGTCCGTTCAAGCCGCGAGCGAGCTGGGTCGAGCGTTTTCCGACGTCGCCGCCCGCGCCCTGCCGAGCGTCGTGTCGGTTCACGTCGAGAGCGAGGCGGAGATGCCCGAGGCCATGGGCTTCTTCTTCGGCCCAGGCGCCGAAGGGGGAAGAGCCGCACCCATGGTTCGAGGTTCGGGCTCGGGCGTCATCGTTCGAGACGATGGCGTGATTCTCACGAACTATCACGTCGTCGAACGAGCTCGGAGACTCAACGTCCACCTGCGCGACGGGCGCGTCTTGCGGGGCCGCGTGCTGGGAGTGGACCGCGCGACGGACCTCGCGCTCGTCAAGGTCGACGCGCGCTCGCTCCCGGTCGCCCGCCTGGGTGACAGCGACCGCGCTCGGCCCGGCGAGTGGGTGCTCGCGATCGGCGCGCCGCTCGGACTCGAATCGACGGTCACGCACGGAATCCTCTCGGCCACTGGCCGCACGCACCTCGGGATCAACGACGTCGAGGACTATCTCCAGACCGACGCCAGCATCAACCCCGGCAACTCTGGAGGGCCGCTCGTCAACCTCCGCGGCGAGGTCCTCGGGATCAACACGATGATCGCCGGCAGAAACACAGGCATCGGCTTCGCGGTCTCCTCGCGCATCGCGCAGTTCGTCGTCGATCAAGTGCTTCGCACCGGGCGCGTCTCCCGCGGCTGGATCGGTGTTGGAGTGCAGGACATCTCGCCGACGCTGGCCGAATCGCTGCGCATCGGCGACACGCGCGGCGCGCTCGTCAACACGATCGGCCGCGGCGCCCCTGCGGATCGCGCGGGGCTTCGCGTTGGAGACGTCGTCACGTCGATCGATCGATCGCCGGTCGCAGACGGAGATGGGCTCATTCGCGTGATCACCTGCAAGGCGCCCGGTGAACGCATCGCGCTCAGCGTCCTTCGCGCGGGGCAAACGGTGCAGGTCACGGTGACGACCGCGAGTCGCCCTGGCGCGAACGAGGTCGCCGACGCCATCGCGACCAGCGTCGCTCCGCCGCGCAGGCAGGGGCACGGACTTCGCCTCGCCGCGATCGATCCGCGCTGGCTACAACGCCTGGGAATCACCGAGCCTGCGCTCGGAGTCGCCGCGGTCGACCCAGGAAGCGCCGCGGACGACGCTGGATTGCGCAGGGGTGACCTGTTGCTGCGCGTCGACGGCGCAGCGCCCATGTCGCTCACCGCCGTGGACGACGCGGCCCGTGATCGACGGGTGACCCTGCTCGTTCGACGGGGGGACGAGCAGCGGTTCGTTCCGCTCGTGCTCGACTGAGCGGGTCCTTCGGTTGCGTCGAAAACTCGCGGGCGTCGTGGGGTCCGTGGCATCCGAGCAGTCGGAGGCTCGCGCCGCGCCCGATGACTCAACGCCCGATTGTCCATGGCCGTCGCAAACGATCGATCGCTGCGCTGTCGCTTCGTGCGCTGGTCGTCGCGTGGGGCGTCTCGTCGCTCGGCGGTCGTGCCCCTGCGCAGAACCGCGTGATCGCGGTTCGAACCACGAGCCCCGCGCCCGCTCGATCGCCGTCCGCAGTCGTGGTCGCGACGCGCGCTGTCGCGCAACCCACGGCGAACGCCCGCGCGGCGGTGGCCGCTGACCCCGCGCAAACGAGCCCCGCGAGCGCGGCACGTGCATCGCGATCGATCGCGAACAACACGAGCGCGATCTGCACGATGTTGACGCGGTCCGATCGCGATGGACGTTTTCTGTCACGAGACGATGTCCATCGATCCGCGTCGATCGACGGCGACGCGCTCGACGCCGTGGTCTCTCGCGGCGCGGCCGCGGCGTTGCCGTCGAGCTATGCGCCGTCGGACCTCTTGGAGGTTCCTTCGCTCGAGCCGATCACCGCGAGGGAGTGCGTGATTCGCGGGGCGCAGTGCCTGCGACGCGACGCTGCGCACGCGCTCGTCACGATGCTCGCCGCGATGCGACGCGATCGTGTCGCGGGGCACATTCACTCGAGCTTTCGCTCGTACTCGGTGCAGTGCATGGTGTTCGGCAACTGGGCCTACGACGACGGCCGCGGGTTTTGCCGAGCTGCAACAGGATCGGCCCTCCCCGGCCACAGCCAGCACCAGCTGGGAACGACGCTCGACCTGCTCACCGCCGCGTGGCGCTCGGAGGGTCGAGGGCTCAGCGCCGATTTCGGCTGCAGCCCAGGCGGCCGCTGGCTCGCGGCGCACGCAGAGGAGTACGGGTTCGTCTTGCCCTACCCGTTGTTCGTCGATCATCGCGAGGGGCAGAGCGCGTGCGCGGTGCGAGGCGGCGCAGGGACCGATCCCAGGACTGGCTACAACCACGAGCCCTGGCACCTGCGCTACGTGGGTCCCGAGCTCGTCGCCGCGTTCGCCGCAGCGAGAGCGCGCTCAGCGGTCGGGACGCCGAGCGAGCTGACGTTGGATCAATGGCTGCGACGGCGCGCAGGCCGAGAAGACGACGGCGATCTGCCCGTGTGCGACGGCTGCGCGTGCGGCGCGTGCAGCACGCTCGACGGCGCCGAGGCGAGCGCGAGAAGCCCCTGCCCCCGCGATCAAGCGCTCGTCGTCGACGCGGACGGAGCGCCGGTCGCCACGCGCGCGTCCGCCACGATCGCGACCGTCGAGGCCCGAAGGCAGGACCGCGACCGCGTCGAGCTGCGCGTGCGCGTCGAGGTCGAGCCGGGCGTGGTCACGCAGACCCCTGTCGCAGCGAGCGGCGCGTTTCGCTTCGAGGGCGACGAGGACGTGCAGCAGTGGCGTCCGCGCGCAGGAGCGATGCCGAGGGCGTATCGCGACCTGCGCGGCGCGGTGCGCCTCGCGATCGAGCCGATCGACGGCGGTGCGCGACCGCGCTCGGGCGGATATCGATTTCGTGTGGGACTCGCGAGCGGGTCGGCGCCTGCCGCGTACAACGGCGCGGCGCTCTATCTGCCGGCGCCCGCGGGACGGCGAGAGGTGCGAGTGTCGCTCCCCTCGACCGCGGATCGCCTGCGCGTGGCGCTCTGGATCGACGGACACCCGATCGCTCCGCGCGAGGTCACCGTCGACGCGACGAGGTAATGGCGACACGCACATCGGGTGCAGAACTCCGCGCGCGGGCGGCTTTCGAGCGGTGATAAACTCGCTGCCATGAAAGCACTTCGAGCTCCTTCCACGATGATCGCGTTGTTCGCGATGTCGTCCTGTGCGCCCATGGAGTCCATGCCGATGCCCGACGCAGCCATCGACGCGCGTGGGCCGACGGACTCGGGGGTCACCGTTGATTCGAGCGGAGCGCTCGACGTGGTCACCGCGACCGACACAGGTGTGGGAGGCTCGGACACGGGCGTTTCTCCGAGGCCCGACGCAGGCGGCGGCCCGCGTATCGACACGACGACGCCCGCTCCTGGAGACCCTGCGACGCGCACGCAAGCAGACGTGTGCGCGACATGGAACAGCGCCGTCATGCGCGCGCAGATGGCCGGAGGCTTCGTGGCTGGCTCTGGCATGTGCGCGCCTGGAGCGCTGCCCCAGTCCGCCGTGGACGCAGCCGTGCTGATGACGAACGCGTATCGGTACCTCGCAGGTCTCACGAACGTCGCTGAAAACGCTGACCAATCTCGCGCATCCCAAGCGTGCGCCGAGCTCATGGAGGCCAACGGAATGTTGAGCCACTCGCCGCCGATGAGCTGGACGTGCTTCAACGCGCTCGGCGCGATGGGGGCGGCGCGGAGCAACATTACTTCGGGCGGCTCGAGCCCGATCGCGTCCCTCGCGGGGTGGGTCGATGACTCGCGGGACATTTCGAACACGCTGGGTCATCGGCGGTGGATCTTGTTTCCGCAGCTCGGAGCGATCGGCTACGGGCAGGCGCGGCGCTACGCGTGTCAGTACGTGCTCGGCGGCCGAGGAAGCGGTCGCAAGAGCTTCGTCGCGTGGCCGAACGAGGGCGTGACGCCGATGGAGTCGATGACGAGGATCTGGTCCTTCTCGAGCGCGTCGATGGGCCTGACGGCGACGACCACCGCGACGGTCGAGCAAAACGGCATGCCCGTGAGCGTGATGGCGATGCGCCGCGCCGACGGCTATGGCGACCCCACGATCTCCTGGAACATGCCCGCCATCGTCGCGGGCGCGACCTATCGGGTGCGAATCACGAATCTCACCGGCGGCGCGAGCCTCATGTACGAAGTGCGCCCCGTCCGCTGCGGCGGGTGAAGCTCACCGCCCGCGGCGCGCTCTCGCGATGGCGCGCTCTTCGTGGGCGATTCGGCCGTTGAACGGCGCGGCGATCGGCGCGCCCGTGTCGTAGATGAAGCTGATGAGCTGCTGCGGCGTGAGGCGAGCGTTTACCGCGAGCATCTTGGCCGCGAGGTTCGCGACGTTGGGGCTCGCCATGGACGTTCCGCTCAAGGGAACGCGCTCGCCGGACGGGATCACCGAGTCGACCTCGACGCCGTGATCGAACACGCGCACGCGCTCGGGGTTCGAGTTGGTGAACAGCGCCCAGTCGCCGAAGCGATCGACCGCGCCGACCACGAGCAGGTTGTTCGCGTCGGTCACCGAGGCCGCCACCACGTCGTACTCGACCACGTCCTGATTGCTGTTGCCCGCGGCGATCACGAACAACGTCTGCGGGCACTCGCGAAACACCCGCGACCAGAGCGCCTTTCGCCGCGCTTGCACGGCGAGCGCGCGAGCGCGCACCTCCGCCGCGGTTCGATAGCGATCGGTCTCGTGTCGCAGCTCGTCCTCGAGGTACTCGACCGAGAATCCCAGCGACGCGTTGACCACCTTCACGCCGTGCGCGTTGATGTAGCGGATGATGTCCGTTCCGTTGCGGTCCTCGGCGTCGAGCTCGGCGTCGGTCGGTCCGCGGTGGTGATACACCCGCGATTCACCAGCCCACGCGCTGCGAAACACGCTCAGTCGCGCTTGGGGAAGGCCAGCCACCATGATGCCGGCCACGTGCGTTCCGTGCGCCCACTCGCCGATCGCGTCGAGGCGCGTGTCGAGCTCCTCTTGCGCCGCCGGCGTCTCGATCGATCGAACGAGCGCGAGCACCTGCTGCGCAGCAGGCGTCGAGGCCATCCCCGCGCGAAGGTCCATCACGCCGCGGAGATATCCGCCGTATCGCGTGATCGTCTCTGCGCCGGGGTTGTAGAGCAGCGCGGTGCTGTTCGGATCGGGGTCCGACGCGACGCCGCTCACGTCGTCGACGAGCCCGTTGTTGTCGTCGTCTCGTCCGTTGGCCTGCTCGCGCGCGTTCACGAACATCTGCGCGCGAAACAACTCGGGGTTCGTCCCGGTGTCCCACACCGCGACGTGCACCGGCTGCGCGCGGCGGTCTCGCGCGAGATCGACCGTCGAAAACGCATACGCGGCGCGCGCGGGTCGCGACTCGAACTGCGCCCTCGCCGCGGCGATCGCCGCCATGTATCGATCGCGCCCTCGAAGCATCGACCCGAGCACGCCGTCGGTCGTGAGGACCGCCGCGGCCGTCTCGGGGCTCACCATCGCTCGCCGAATCGTGCCGAGCCGAGCGTCGAGCTGCTCGCGTCGCTGATAGAGCTGATACGCCACGGTCGCGCCCTGGAATCGCACGAGGGGCATCGCCGCGAAGAGCTCGGTCAGCGCGCGCTCTTGCGCAGCGTTCTCTGGTCCCGCGAGCAGGCGCTTGGACTCCGAGAAGATCACGTTGGCCACGAACGCGCTGTTGCGATTGCGCGCCCTCGCCCGAGCGAGCGAGACCCAGTCCGCCGCCGCCCGCGGGTTGCCAGCGGTTAGCTCGACGATCGCGAGGTGAATCACCTCGTCGACCGCCTTGCCCGAGAGCTCCGGAGCGCTCGCGGGGTTGGTCGTGTACGCAGCGAGTTGCGCGACGTCCAAGGCCGGCGCGTGCGTTCGCAGCTCGCTCACCGCGTGCTCTCGAACCATGCGGCGCAGATCGTCCATCGACAGCGAAGCCCACGGGCTCGCCCCCGCGTCCGCCGCGGCGAGCGCGGCGTCTGGCGCCGCGACGGGGGCAACGCCGCTGTCGTCGACGGCGCCGCCGGAGGTGACCTGACCCGTACCCGCGCCGCCCGCGGTGCCCGACGGCTGACAGCGCATGGCTGCCAGCGTCGAGACAGAGAGCGTCGAGATCATGAAAAGTGCTCGAAATCGGTTGCTGTTCATCGGTGCCTCGCTGAGCGGCCCGAGCGTCGCCAACCTCCGGCGCGACGGCAACCCACATCGCCTCACGCCTGCCGAAATCCGCACCGTCGCGCGGGAGGCGAATCGAGCGGGAGCATTTTCGCCCGGTTGCGTGCGGCGGACGGCCCGGCGAAAATCAGAGAGTCATGAACCAACGTCTCGTCTATGCACTGCTTGGCGCTTCGGCGCTCGCGGCAGCGGGGCTCACGGCGATCGCGCAGACGGAGCCCGGCTCTGTGGCGCGAACGACGCTCGAGCCCTTTCCCGCGATCGTCACGCTGGAAGGTGACCCTGAGTCGAGCGAGACCTTCGTTCGCCTGCGTCGCTTCGACAGCTCACAACCCCTTCGCGAGCTCGGGACGGTGCGCCACGCTCAGCACGCCGCGCGCCGCGGCGCGATCCTGCAACGCGGGACGCGCTCGATCGTGCTCGTGACGGCGAACATTCGCCCGCGCACCGGGCACACCTACGAGAGCCAGCTCTTCGCGGTCGAACAAGGGACCACGCGCCCGCTCACGGACGGAGTGAGCATGGCTTCGGCGCCTCTGGTCACCGAGCGCGGGACGGTCCTCGTTCAACGCGGAACGGACGGGCCCGACCCGGCCAACGACGGATCGGCCGGGGGCGCGGGCCTTCGTGAGCGCGTCGATCAGCTCGAGATCACCGCGGTGGACGTCGATACAGGGCAGACGCGCTCGGTGTTTCGCGCGCCAGGGCAGAGCGCGTGGCTCGGCTGCGCGCTGCGCGGCGACGAGGCGCTCGTCTATCACGTGACGCCCGAAGGCGCGTTCTTGCGCGTGATCGACGCTTCGAGCGGCGGACAGCGATCGATCCTCGGTCCGATGCCCGCCCTCGCCCGGGACTTCTCGTATGACAGAGCGAGGGACGAGATCACGTTTGTCCGCGCAGCGTCAGTTGGCAGTGACGACTACGAGATCGTCACGATGTCCGCGCGCGGAGGAGCGCTACGCGTGCGCCACCGGGCGCCGAGCCATCACTTGATGCCTCGCGCGCTCAGAGATGGCGCGATCGCCTTTTCGCCCGCGGGTGATCCGGGACTCGCGCTCATCGAGCGCGCCTCGGGCGGCGTGCGCGCCCTCGCCCCTCTCGGCCGCGGCTCGGACTGGGTCGCTGCAGAGCGCAACGACGGCGCGTGGATCGTCGTCAGGCACCTCGACGCGCAGAGCAACATCGACACGTTCGCGGTGAGCGCTCGGGACGGATCGAGGCGCGCGACCTTTCGCGACGACGCCAACCCTGTTGAAATCGTGGGCTTCTGGGGAGGCGCGACGCCATGAGCACTTTGGAGCACATCTTTTCGAGTCGCGCGGCTTTTGGGCGCGCGCTCGCGCCTGCCGCGCTCGCGCCTGCCGCGCTCGCGGTCATGGCCGCGCTCACGGTCACGGCGTCGGCGAGCACGGCGGACGCGCAATGCTCGGGCGGCTCCGCGTGTCCTCCGTGCGAGTCGTGCCGCGTGATGTCCCGCACCGGGACCAACCCCGCGGTCGCGGACATGGCGTTGCTCTTCGATCGCATCGCCACCGGGCCCCGCGCCTACGGCACGCTCGGGTGGAACTTCGGCGGACGCGACACGATCGGCGCTGGCGCTGGCTGTTGTGACGGCTCTTCGGCGACGCCCTGCCCGACGGTGGCCGTGACGTTTCCGTGCCTGTTGCTGAAGTCGATCTACTACACCGAGTCTACCTGGCGGCAGTTCTGCTCGACAGGACGCACCGTCATCAGCTTCGACTGCGGCTACGGCATCGCGCAGGTGACCTCCGGCATGCGTCGCGGCGACACGAGCGCGTACGATGCGAACCGCGTCGCGGGAGAGCCCGCGTACAACGTCTCGGTGGGCGCGGCGATCCTCGCGGACAAGTGGCGCGCCGGCGCGTGCGTCGGCTCCAACGACCCCGGCATCGTCGAGCATTGGTACTTCGCGACCTGGGGCTACAACGGTTTCGCGTTCTCGAACAACCCCAACAACCCTGCGTTTCGCGCGGATCGGCCCGAGTTCAACTCGAGCGCGACGGCGAGGACGCGCGGCAACTACCCGTACCAGGAGCTCGTCTGGGGCTACGCGCACTACGCGCCGTCGGCCGCGCACTGGACGGGGCGACAGCTCGGATATCCCCGGCGCAGCGAGATCTGCGCGAGCTGCGGCTTTCCGATGGCCACCGTCAGCGAGACCTCGCCCCGCACTCCCGCAGCGTGCGGCTCGACGCCCATGCCCGCGATGACGTGGGGCGCGCAGTTCGTGTCGCAGAGCTTTCCGCTCGCGGCGACGACCCTCGATTTGCCGGGAGGCACGGAGCAGCGCGGATACATCGAGCTGCGCAACGTCGGCACCGAGACGTGGCGACCGGGCGAAGTGTTCTTGGGTACGACTCAGCCTCGCGATCGAGTGTCCCCCGCGCGCGGAAGCGATTGGCCGCAGAACAACCGCGCAGCCACGGTCGACCGCGTCGTTGCGCCGATGGGCACTGGGCGCTTCAACTTCTCGCTTCGCGCGCCCACCACCGCGGGCATGGAGTACAGCGAGTACTTCGGAGTGCTCCGCGAAGGCATGACCTGGTTCAGCGCGGCGGGCCAGCTCGGGCCGCCCGACAATCAACTGCAGATCCGCGTCCGCGCGACCACCTCCGCGTCGATGGACGCGGGCGTGTCTCGACCCGACGTGTCGATCCCTCCGGTCGATGCCACGTCACCCGCGGACACGGGCGTCGAGTTCGACGCGCAAACGCCGTCTCCAGACGACAGCGGCACGGGCGCGGATACCGGCGTGCGCTCAGATACCGGCGTTGGTTCGACCGGTCGTCGAGACGGTTCGATCGGCGGCGAAGAGCCCGGTGGCTGCGGCTGCCGCGCCCCCGCGACGCCTTCGAAGCACAGCGGGTTGGCGGCGCTGCTCTCGCTCGTGGCGATGATCGCGCGCCGACGCAACCGACGCTGAACTGCGACGCATCGCGATCGCGGATCGACCGCTACGCCGCGTGGCTGTCGTTCGCGGCGGCTGGCGCGGGTTTGCGTCGGCTCGAGAGCGCGCCCGCGACGCCGCCAGCTAGCACCATCACGGCCGCGATCCCCGCGAGCATTCCATCGGACACACGCGATGCTCGCACGTTCGAAAGCAGTCCCCGCGCCGCGCCGAGCCCCTCGTCGGTGTCTGCCCCCGCGTAGAGCGCGATGACGTTGCCCGAGCTCGAAGCGCGCATCCACGCGACCTTGGAGTAGAGCGTCACGCGCTCGTCGGTCTCGAACCTCGCGTGCATAGCGTCGACGTTGCGCGCGCGTGTGAACGGCGTCGGCTCGATGAGAACTCTCGCCCGCGCGCCGCTGCTGCTCGCGACGCGCTGCGCGATGTCACCCGCGAGCCGCGCGCGATCCTGCTCCGAGCCGAACCCGCCCTCGCTCTGCGTGAGCTGCAGCACGGTAAACGCAGACGTCCCGACGTCGCGTATGCATCGCAGGACGAGGCCTCGGCCGGCGGCGCGGATCGTCGTGAATTGCGCCGGGCACGACGCGGCGAGCTCGGGCGAGACCGGCGCACCCCAGGGCGCTGTTCCTCGAACGGTCTCCATCCAGGCCGCGACCGAGTCCTCGGCCACAAACGTCGCGGCAGGCCCATAGACGATCGAGAGCAGTCCGTACCGCTGGCCCGCGCTCAAGAAGTACACGTCGCTCTTCATCGGAGCGCCGGCGTGCTCGCGAGAGACGCTGGCGCCTTGGTGTCCAGGTTCACCAGCTCGATCGATCGCGAGATCTGACACGGAGCTCCAGCCGGCGGCGCGCGCTGCGCGGAGCAACGCACCGTCGGAGAGCTCGCCTCCGGGTACCCAAAGGAGCTCCATCCGGCCGGTGGCGTTGGCCCCTTCGCCGACGGTGCACACGAGCCTCGCCGCCTCGCCACTGGTCGAGGTGGGCAACTGCGCCGTCCAACCTCGAGGGCACGACGCGCTGACAAACGCCCCAGAACGAACGCGCCCCACGATGATAGCCGTCGCTCCGAGCAACACGCCAACGGCCGCGCCGAGCGCGATTCGCTTGATGTTCACCGGGCTATTTCTACTACGCCCAGGAGAACACGCGCGTCGTGCCGGAGAAAAACAAAGGGACGAACCACCTTCCTCAGTGTTGGCCTACGGCTGCTCTACCGGCTGCGCGCTCCAACAACGGGACTCACTGGTGGTTCGTCCCTCACAGAGCCGCGACCGGCGCGGCTCATGTACCGATAATCATGGCGCAGTTTTTCAAGGTGGCAACCACAAAGTGGCAACTTTGAAATGTCGCACTGCGGCAATCGCCCCTCGGGAGCTCCGAGATCAACGGCTGTGTGTCGCCCGACACAGGAGCGACTCGGAGAGCGCACACAATATCGAATCGTCTTCGAGCACACGCGCGTCGACGGGGACCGTCGGGGCGAATTGCTCGCATCGACGGTGGTGCGCCGCGAGGATGTCCCGTCGCAGCTGCGACCATCGAGACGGGTCGAGGCCGACCTCGGCGCGGTTGATCCAGAGCCACGCGAGCGCGGATACATCGCACTGCAGCTCGTTGGCGGCGCGCTCGTAGAACGCTCCGTGGCTGTGAAAATGCGCCCAATCGTGAAGCGCCCAGTAGAGGCCGTCGAGGTTGTCGGTGGCGACCCAGAGCGCGCTCGCCGGCTCGATGCGCTGCAGATAGAGCTGGTCTGTCGCGTCATCGATCGCGTAGGGCGCGAGGCACAGCTCGTCGTCGAGGCCGTACCTCCGCCCGACGTGCAATCGCGCCAGCTCTGCGGGCACGTGGGCCACTCCGGCCGGTGCGCGAAAGACAAACGCCATCGCGGACGGGTCTTCGGTGAGCGGATTGTCCCGGAGCTCCCCGAGGCATCGCCACTCGAGCTCGGTCGACGGGATCCAGTTGAAGCCGTCGAACACCGACGGAGAAACGAGCAACGGCAGCGGCGGCGTCGCGAGTCGTCGAGTGGTGACCGAAACCGGGGCCAAGGCGTCCACGCGGGGGTATACGCCCGGAGCGAGCGCCTGCGATAGAGTCCCGCGGGAGATGCAAGCAAGAGCTACAGAGACGAAGGTAGTGCGCGACGCGATCGCGCTCGCGGCGCTCGGCGCGACGATGATGGCGTGCTCGCCCAACGTGCCGACGCCTCCGGCGTACGCCGAGGTTCAGCAGATCTATTCGACCAGCTGCTCCGTGGGTCGAAGCTGCCACGGGGCCAACGGCCGCTTTCCCGTGTTGCTCGACGGGATGTCGCACGCAGCGACGGTGGGGGTGAACTCGATGCAGATCGCGATGCCGATGGTCACCGCGGGCAGCGTCGAGCGCAGCTACCTGTGGCACAAGATCAACGGGACGATGTCGAGCCTCGCAGAGTGCCGCGCAGCGGGCGCAGACTGCGGGACGCGCATGCCCATGGTCGGCGGCGGAGAGCTCAGCGCTACCCAGCTCGACACGATCCGCCGTTGGATCCTCGCGGGCGCCCCGAACCGCTAGACCCCATCGCGCTCAGGCGCGACCGAAATCGATGAAGCCCTGCTCGACGTCGTACGAGAGGAGCTTGACCCGAACTCGATCGCCGACGTCCAAGCCGCTCCAGCCGCGGGAGACGCGGCCTTCGATGGTGGGGCGGTCGATGCGGATCCACGTTCCCTTTTCGGTCGCGCCGACGATGACGCCGTTGAAGTAGTCGCCGACGCGATTTGCGACGAGCAGCGCGGCCGCGGACTTCTGCACTTTGCGCTCGACCTTCTTCGCAGCCGCTTCGCGCTCGGAGCAGTGCTCGCCGAGCTTGTTGAGCGTCTCGAAGTCGTACGGAGCGTTCTTGTTCTCGCACATCGCGAGCAGGATGCGCTGCGTGATCACGTCGGGGTATCGACGATTGGGCGCGGTTGAGTGCGAGTAGTCCTCGAGGGCGAGGCCGAAGTGACCGGGCGTCGGTCCGCCTGCGGCCTTGGCGATGTACTCGCCGCGACCGACGAGCTTGACGACCGAGATCGAGATCGCAGGAAACTCCGTGGGCCGCTCTTGCTTCATCATCGCGAGAAAGCCCGCGAGCGCCGCCGGAGAAGGAACCGGCGGGAGCTTGTACTCGTAGCCCGCGGCCAGATCGACGATCCTGTCCCAGCGTTGCGGCGTCTTCACGGCGCGACGAAGCGTGTGATACCCGGCTTTGTCGAGGTTGCGGGCGACGGCCTGATTGACGGCGATCATGAGCGACTCGACCAGCTGATTGGCGCGGTTTTGCACGCGCATCGCCACGTCGATCACCTTGCCGTTTGCGTCGCGAATCGTGCGCGGCTCAGCGTTGTCGAGCCCGAGCGCGCCGTGCGCGATGCGACGCGCGCGAAGGGCCTGCGCGAGCTTGTCTTGCGTGCGCAGCTGCCGCTCGAAGTCCGGCGAGCGCTCGAGCAGCTCGGGCATCGGGCCCTTGTCTTCGAGCCACGGACCGATGTGGTCGTAGTCGAGCTTGGCCCAGTTGCGCACGACCGCGGAGTAGTGGGACGCCCGCAGGATCTCGCCGTCGGGCGCGATGTCGAGCTCGGTGACGACCGAGAGCCGCGCCTCGCCGGGAAGCAGCGACGTCGCGTTTTCGCTGAGCGTCCGGTCGAGCATCGGAAACACCGCGCCCGCGGTGTAGATGCTGGTGCTGTTGTGCCGAGCGGCGCGGTCGATGGCGGAGTCGTTGGGAGCAAACGCGTCGACGTCCGCGATCGCGACGCGCAGGCGCACCACGCCACGGTCGAGCTCTTCGGTGACTTCGAGCTGGTCGAGGTCCTTGGAGTCCTCGTTGTCGACCGAGGTCCACAAGAGATCGGTCAGGTCTTTTGCGTTGCGCGCGCGCGCGGCGACCTCGAGCGACGGGGTCGCGGCGATCTCTCGACGCGCGGACTCGGGCGTCTCGGTCAAGAACTCACGATCACGCATGGCCTTTCGGGCGAGCTCGAGGAGGTCGATGCGGTCGTCGATTCCATTGTTGTCTCGGTCGATCATGGTCGAAGCGGAGAGTTTCGCACGCGGGAACCTCGCCCGTCCCTGCCGACGTCGCTTGCTCGACTGATTCGAGCCGGGCGACCCTCGTGCCTGCAATGAGAAGACGAACGTCCCTCGTGCTCGGCTGCGGCGCCCTCGCCGCGGTCGCGCTGGCCCCATCGATGCTGTTCGGCTCGATCGAAGAGCAGCGGGCGAGACTTCCGCCTGCGGCGGACCAAGACGCGGGCGTTGATTGCAGCGACGTCGCGGCGGGAACGTGGATCGGGCAACAACACAACCCTCGCTCGGGGTCGTGGCAACGGTACCGACTCGAAGTGCGGCGCGTGGCGGCCGGATCGCCCGAGCTCGTCGGCTCGATTCGAGTTCACTTCTGGATGGGGTTGCGCTCGCAGTCGACGCCGATGGTCAACTGCGAGAGCAACCGCTTGTCGGCCGAGGTCACCCAAAACGCGAGCGGCCGCGCGGACGACGCAGGTGTTTTGCCAGCCGCCCGGGACGGCGGTCTCGTACAACCCCGATCACTTCACGGGCGTCATCGACCCAACAATTCAAGAGTTCCAGTCGGTGAACAACGACGGGGCGACGGCGGTCAACGAGCCCGTGGTGTTTCGGCGGATCGAGTGCGCCTCGCCACAACCAAGGCCCGTCGTGATCATTCAGCCTCCGCCAGCGATGCCGCGGCTCACGCGCAGGTCGTTGTTCGGCTGCTCGAGACACTGACTGTCGTGTCTGGCCCTTCGAGCGCGACGCCTCACGAGGGGGAGAAATAAAAAACGGCGGTCAGGATGGCGTGGGGGGGGGACCGCCTCGGCTGACCGCCGCGAGATGTTACAATTCATGACTCGTGCCAGAGATGGCATCATTGAAATCACAGTGGATTTCAGCGATGATCCCTCTCTCGAATTGCGTGATTGCACCGTAGTAGATTGCACTCGTGCAATTCGAACGCTGTTCGCTGGCGATCATCAGCGAACGAGGACTGCCCTCTCGCGAACGGTGGTGTCCTCGAACGACTCGCTCGCTCCTTCGGGAAGCGCAGGGGTTGAGTTTGCGGCAGAGGCACCCGCGGGGTCCTGAAGGTAGAGCGCGATCACCTGACGAAGCGGGCCCATGAGCAGGTCCGCGAGCACATCACCGGCGTCGCTCATCGCGCGCACACGCAGCTCGCGCGCGAGCTTCTGCGGGACCTCTCCAGCGGTCGCAGGCAACGCCGAGAGCGCCGCGGCGAGCAACGAGGCGACGAGCGCGGCGCCGAGCTCGGTCTCGAGAAACGCAGCGATCTTCGCGCGAAATGCGTCGTCGCCGGGCGCGAGGTGCCGCTGAAGCAAGCCGACGAGCGGCTCGCGCGTGAGCTTGACGAACTGCGATCCCGCCGTGCGCCACGCAGCGTCGGTCGCGTCTGCCTTCAACGTTTCGACAAGGGGGCTGTTCTTGTTCACCATGGAAATCTCCATCTTTTGCTTATTGGAAGCGGTCTGCATGGGGCGGTTCTTCGTCGCAGCGGGCTCGTCATCCGAGTGACGCTCCTCGCGGTGGTTTCGTCGCGCGAGCTCGGCCGCCACGTTGAGCAACCACTGAGGCGCGCCGGGGGCGCCGTCGTTCTCGCGTTGCTCGGTCTCTTCAGCAGCGGCGGTCTCCACGAGCTTCACCGCGGCCTCGTCGATCAGCTCGGCGACGAGCGTCGAGAGATCACCGGGCGACAGGGAAGTTCCCTTCGCCGCGCGCGACGCGTTGACGGAGAGCTCCTGCACGATCGTCGCGGTGTTGGCCGATGGCAGAACGAAGCGCGACAACCCGTGGGAGACCTGGTCGAACGTCGCCACGATCACCGCGGGGTGCGGCCGATCGCGCGTGAGCGCGTTGCGAGCCTCGACGAGCGCCTTTCGCGCGCGGCGCACGGTCGCGTCGACCTCGTGCGGCTTGGGAAAGGTCCCCTCGTACCAGGGCCGCGCCGTTCGCAGCGCGAGCAAGATCGTGCTTCGGTTGTTGTTCACGGTCGCGGTCCTTTGTGATGGTTCAGCGATTTCGCCGGCGAGCGAGCGCACGGACGCGCCGCCCGCCGCCGAGCGATCCGCTGCGCGGGGTGCGTTCGACGCACGCACGCCCTCGTCGCTCGAAGGGATCCGAGCGTGCGGCGGCCGGTGAAAGCTGCGCCGCATCGCGCGGGTCTCGAGCGCGTCGCTCGCCGCGAACACGCGCGCGGACAAAAGGCCGAGGGGCCGAGTCCGCCACGGGTCACGGTTCATGGTGTTGCGCCTCGTTCGCAGAGCGCCGCGCGGGTTCGCGAGGACGATTTCCCCGACGAAAGAGGCGCGCCACGGTTGTGCACGCCAGCGCCGCTCGTCAAGCGAGAGATTCATCGCGTCGAAGCGGAGCGGGCGGTGAGGTATGGTTGTGCAGTCGCCCTCGGGCGGGACCTCATCACCGGACGAAACTCATGGCCCACTGCGTCGGGCGCGAGCGTGAGCTCGCCTACATCACCTCGAGACTCGAGTCGACGGGGGCCAACGGAACAGGGCTCGTGGTCGTCACAGGCCCCGCCGGAATCGGAAAGAGCACGCTCGTCGCCGAGCTGCGCGAACGCGCCAGGCTCGGGGGCTTCGCTGTGCTCGAGGGCTACTGCGTGCGCCACTCGGCGTTTGCGCCGTGGGTCACCATCGCCGCAGCTGCGCTCGCGTTTTTGCGCGCGCGAGGCGAGCACGAGCAGCTCGCGCCGGGCGACGTCGACGCGCTCGCGCCGCTTGTGTCCGGGCGCGCGCCGCGCGAGCGAGAAGACGATGACGAAGGCGCGTTGCACTTCGCTGGCGCGCTCTCGCGGCTCTTGGCCGCGGTCGGGCGCGTGAGGCCCGTCCTCGTGCTGTTGCGTGGTTTTTCGCAGGTCGACGAGTCCTCGCGCGCGCTGTTGCGGACGCTCCTGGACTCCGCGGGACCATCGGGAGAGCCGACGCCGGGCGCGCCCTCCGCGCTCGTGGTGTGCGCCGCGCGGCCCGACGAAGCGGGGGAGCTCGCAGAGCACCCGCGCGCATCGGTGGTCAACCTCGACGGGCTCGACAGCGACGGGGTCAAGCGGCTCGTCAACGAAGAGGCGTTTCTGCAGCGGCTGCTCGGGACCACTGGCGGCGCACCGGACGCGATCCTCGCGCTGCTCGATCGTCCCGCGTCGTCGCGCGCCGCCGAATCTCCCTCGCGCGTCGCGCAGCTCGGCCCGACGCAGCGCGCGCTGCTCTCGGCGCTGACAGCAGCGGGCCGGCCGCTGCCCGTGCATGTGCTGGCAGCGGCGGCCGGGATCGATCCGAGCGCGACGGGCAGGGCGATTCCTGCGCTCGTCGACGCGCGGATGTTGTGGCGCGATCTGGACGCTGGCGTCGGAGACGTCGTGCTCGGCCTCGAGCTTCGCGACGACGGCGTCGCCGCGCTCTCGCAGCTCACGCTCGAGGAGCGCGCGGGGCTCGAACAGCGGCTCGGCGAGGCGCTGCTCGAGTGGGGAAAGGTTCCTGCAGAGGAGTGGCTCGGGCACCTTCTGCGCGGCAGAGCGCCGAAGAGCGCCGTGGCGCGCGCATCGGACATCGCGAACACGCTGTTGCGACGACACGCGCCGGCAACGGCGCTGCGTGTGGTCACCGAGGCCTCGGAGCACGCCGACGCCGAGGCGCTCGCGAAGCTCGCGCCGATCGCAGCGCAGGCGGCGCGCGGCGCGAGCGCCCACAGCGAGGCGCGACTCATCGTCGACCGAGCGAGGGCGCACGCTCCCACGGACCCGACGCTCGCGAGGATCGCCGCCGAGCTCGCGCTCGCGGTGGGCGACCTCGACGCGTGTGACGCTGCGCTGCGAGACGCGCGCGCGCATGGCGCCGAGCGCGCCGACGAGCGCGGCGCGATCGAAGCGGTCTCCGCGGAGTTTTGCTTTCAGCGCGGCAACCTCGATGAGGCCGAGCGCTTCGCGCGCGCGGCGTGCGACCACACCCGCGAGGACGCCGCGGTTCACACGCAGGCTCGCAACACGCTTACGAAGGTCTACTTGTGGCGGGGCGAGCTCGACCGCGCCTGGGATTGGACGCAAGAGCACATCGCTCGCGCCAGGACCCGCGGCGCGACGAGCGAAGTCTTGCGCGGCGTCATCAACCTCGGCGTGATCGCCGTGCGCCGAGGCGACCTCGACGACGCGGCCAGGCACTTCGAAGCGGCTCGATCGATCGCCGCCCGGGGCGGAACCATGATGATGCGCGGGGTACTCAAAGAGAACGAGGCGGTTCTGGCGCACCTGCGCGGGCGCTTCGGCGACGCGCTCGCGCTCTATCAAGAAGCCCTGGGCGTGCTGATCCGCGTGGGCCATCGACAGTTTCTCGCGCGGGTGGCCAACAACCTCGGCGAGCTCTACGTGCAGGTCGGTGAGACCGCGCGCGCACGAAGGCTCTGCGACTACGCGGCGCAAGTGGGCAGAGGGCTCGCGAGGGGCTTGGTGGCCGAAGGGCTGTTGTTGCGCGGACAGGTGGACCTCGCCGACGGGCACGTCGACTCCGCGCGAAGCGCGCTGCAAGAGGCGCTGTCGATGTTCACCGCGTCCGGCGAGTTCGCGAGGGGGTCCGAGGCGCACCTTCTGCTCGCGCGCGCGGCGCTGGTCGAGGGGGACGTCGCGAGGGCGAACCGCGAGCTCGACAGCGTCGCGGACGACGAGGAGACGGCAGGCCTTCGCGTGGTGGCGGAGCGCACGCTGGTCGCGACCGAAGTCACCCGCGCCGAAGGGCGCGACGCGACGAGCATCGCCGAGCGAGCGCTCGAGCTGTGCGAGCGAACGAGCGACGCGGACCTCGAGCTAAAGGCTCACGTGCTCTGCGGTCTGTGCGCACTCGACCAGAGCGATTTCGAGACGGCGCGCATCCACGCGCGCGCCGCAGAGCAGCGTCGCGCTGAGCTCGTCGCGCGCGTGGGCGAAGCGCTGAGGGTGTCGTACGACGCGACGTTGTCGAAGGCCGGATTGCCGAAGCTCGTCTCGCGTCTCGACCTGGTGGCGGCCGAGGCGAAGGCGCTGAGGATTCCTGCGGCGACCGAGCGCGTCGCGAACAACGCCGTCGAGCGAGGCGGCCTCGTCGGCGAGAGCGCGGCGATGAACTCGCTGCGGAGGCTGATCGCGCGCGTCGGCCCGGCAGACACGACGGTGCTTCTGCGCGGTGAGACCGGGACGGGCAAAGAGCGCGTCGCCGAGGCGATTCACCGCGCGTCTCGTCGGCGCTCGGGGCCGATGATCAAGGTCAACTGCGCGGCGATCGGCGAGGGAGTGCTGCTCAGCGAGCTGTTCGGGCACGAGCGCGGCGCGTACACGGGCGCGCACGGGCGACGAAAGGGCCGCTTCGAAGCAGCAGACGGCGGAACGATCTTCCTCGACGAGATCGGCGATATTCCTCCGGCGATGCAGAGCGCGCTTCTGCGCGTATTGCAGGAGCACACGTTCGAGCGAGTGGGAGGCAACACGCCGATCCGCGTCGATGTGCGGGTCATCGCCGCGACCAACAAGAACCTCGAAGACGCGATGCGGGCCGGAGTGTTTCGCGAGGATTTGTACTACCGGCTCGCGGACATCACCGTGAAGATCCCGCCGCTCAGGGACCGGATCGAGGACGTGCCGCTGCTCGCGACGCACTTTCTCGAGATCGAAGCGCAGACCGGCGGGCTCGAGCACAAGCGTCTCTCGACCGCGGCGCTGCGAAAGCTCTGCGAATACGGGTGGCCCGGCAACGTACGCGAGCTCGTCAGCAAGATCCGCAACGCGATGGTGATGAGCGAAGACGACGAGATTCACGCGGATGACATCGATGTCCCAGCGCCAGAGCAGCGCGTGCACGACCGCTCGTCGAACCCGTCGCTGATCCCACCGCCGTCGGATCGAAGCGAGGTCGACGTCGTGTACGAGCGCATTCGAGGGGGCGGCGTCCCGCTCTTCGAAATGCGAAAGGAGCTCGAAAAGGGCTGTATTCAGCGCGCGTTGGGCGAAGCGGGAGGAAACATCACCCGCGCCGCCACGCTGCTCGGAATGAAGCGCCCGCGCCTGTCGCAGCTCGTTCGTGAGTACGGACTTGCGAAGGGGATCGACTCAGGAGACAATTCCGATTCATGAAGCGTCTAGTGTTGCTCGCGACCCTCCTCTCGTCGCTCGCCGCGTGTGCGACGACGACCGCTCAACACTCCTCCATGGCCGGGATCACCGGTCATGGTCGGACCATCGGTACGCAGGGCTCGACGACGGCCCGCGAGACCGACGCGATCGCGCTGAACGCGCGCGAGACCGACGCCGACGGGCGGGCGACGCGGGGCATCCCGACGCCGCAGCCGGTGCGCGAGCCGTCGATGTCGGCGCACTCGATCCCTGTTCCCCAGCCGCCGATTCCGGGCCCGAATCTCCGCGGGAGCTTCGCGGCGCGCTACCCCTGAGACTCACTCTGCGTCGTCGGTGCCGACCGCAGCGAGCTGCACCGGCAACTTGTGACGCATGCGATCGCGCTTGGCCTCGAGGTAGGCGAGCGAGTGGGGGTTGGGGCGGATGAGGACGGGGATCCGGCCGCGAACGTTGATTCCGAGGACGCGGAGCGAGTGCTCCTTCTCGGGGTTGTTGGTCATCAAGCGCACCGAACGGACGCCCAACCAGCGCAGCATCGACGCGCTCTGGTCGTAGGTTCGCGAGTCGTCCGGCAAGCCGAGCTCGCGGTTGGCGTCGACGGTGTCCGCGCCGTCCGCTTGCAGCGCGTACGCGCGGATCTTGTTGGCGAGCCCGATGCCCCGGCCCTCTTGGCGGAGGTAGAGCACGACGCCCTTGCCGTTGCGCGCGATGCGGGACAGCGCGGTCTCGAGCTGCTCGCGGCAATCGCACTTGAGCGAGCCGATCACCTCGCTGGTCAGGCACTCGGAGTGCAAACGGACAGGAACGTCCTCTGCGTCCTTCACGTCGCCGGCGACGATCGCGACGTGATCACGACCCACCGGCTCGTGCGCAGCGCGAAAGACGAAGACCGTGAATGACCCGTACCGTGTCGGGAGTGGGGCTTGCGCTTCGACGATGAGGTCGGGGGTTTCAACGAGGTTCATTCGCGCGTTTCCTCCGCTGAACCGCGGGAAACGCGGCTCGCTGGTGGGCTGAGCTTTACTCGAAAACGGAGCAGACTTGGAGGTCTGCCAGGGTCCGAAGGAGTTCCACCGAACCGAGCGAGCGCTCGTGGTGGGTCGCGACCCTTATTGGATGGCCTGATGCATCGGCCACGCGTGTAAGACGACGAGGACTCTACGGCGGTTACGCAGAAAGGCAACCCTCAGGTTCGTGACGACGCCGAGAGCATCGCGTGGGCGAGCTCGGTCAGCGTGTTGGTTCGCACGACGTTGGGCGGAAGCTCGAGCGAGCTCACGCCAGCGCCGCCGACGTACAATTTGGTGTTGGCGCCGCGCGTAGCCACCGCGACGGTCTGCAGCTCGTCCGCGGCCCGATCAGACGAGTGGATCGCCGAGAACGAGAGCACCACCGCGGTGGGACGCTCGGCGGCGATCATCATCGAGAGGTCCGTCACAGGAACCCTCGCGCCGAGGAGCACTGGCACGAAGCCGAGTCCGTACACGAGGATCGCCGCCATTCGAAGCGCGATGTCATGCAGCTCGTCGCCGGGCGCGGCGAGCAGAACTCGCCCTCGCTGGACGGACGGACGCTCGATCAGCGCCTTGATGCGCGCGAGGCTCTCGATCACCGTCTGCGCGGCGATGTGCTCCTGGGCGACCGTCAGCGCGCCGCGGGCCCAGCGCTCGCCGATGTCCGCGAGCGCCGGCGTGGCGATCCCGTCGAACACGGCCGACAGGGAGTGTCCCTTGAGGCGCTGCTGCGCGATCAACGAGACGAGCGCGTCGGTGTCACCCGCGAGCGCCAGGTTGCGAAACTTGAGGACGACTTCGCCCTCCATGCCTCCGACCGCGTGATCGTCGGGCAAAACGACGGACGAGGGGACCATTCCAGCGCCTCCTGACGCCGGGACGGTCGCGACCACAGGAGCCACGGGACCCGCTGGCTCGTACTTGTGGTGCTGCAAGAACTCAGCAATTTCTGCCATGCGAAACTTGCGGTGGCCGCCCGGCGTCCGGAAACACTTGAGTGTTCCGGCGTCCGCCCAGCGCTTTACGGTCGCTTCGCTGACAGCGAGAAGATCTGCAACCTGACGGGTCGTGATGATGTCCACGAACGTTCCGATGTTTGCCCGCGACGATGGTTGCTAGCAGTGTCCCGAGGAATCGTACGTCGTGCTAAACGGCACCTGGCCTCGGGCCGGCTTGGTGCCGATCGCGGGGCAGAGCAAAGTCGAGCCGGAAAAATGCGCGCGTACGACGTCGTGGTCGTCGGGGGTGGGTTGATCGGGAGCCTTTCAGCCCTTGCCCTGGCTGACGCTGGACTGCGAGTTCTCGTGTTGGAGCGCGCCGTTCCCGGCGCAGAGGCGTCGAGCGCGGCGGCTGGCATCCTGGCAGGTCAGTCCGAGTCGAAGGTCGACAACGCCATGTTCGGGCTCGCGATCGAGAGCCGAGAGCGGTACGTGGCGCTGTCCGCGATGCTCCGCGAGCGGACCGGGATCGACGTCGGGTTTCGCCGTTGCGGCGCGGTCGACGTGGCCGAGAGCGAGGCCGCGCTCGCTGCGATCGAGGCCACGTTCGCGTTTCAACGGACCAAAGGGCACAACGTCGCGCGCCTCGGCCCGCAAGAGCTCCGGGAGCTCGAGCCCAGACTCGCGCACTCATTTGCGGGTGGCGTGTACTTCGCTGACGACGGTCAGGTCGATCCGCCGTCGCTCTTCACGGCAGTCGCGCAGGCCGCCGAGCGGACGGGCGTGTCGTTTCGATCAGGGTGCACGGTGCGGAGCATTCGGATCCAAGGGTCCGCAGAAGATCGAGTCGCCGTCGGAGTCGAGGTCGAAGACGGGCTGATCGAGGCAGGCCACGTCGTGCTCGCCGCAGGCGCGTGGAGCGCGCTCGTGCCGGGCGCGCAGATCGCCGCGGGCGCGGTGAAGCCGGCGCGAGGGCAAATCGTCGAGCTCGCCCTCCGCACGCCGCCGCTCGATCGAGTCGTGTTCGGTCGCGGCGGCTACGTCGTCCCGCGCAGCGACGGTCGGGTGTTGTGCGGCAGCACGCTCGAGTTCGTCGGCTTCGAGAAAGAGGTCACCGCTGCGGGCGTGGCGAAGATCCTCGCGATGGCGACAGGGCTCGTCCCATCGCTCGGCGAGGCGAAGGTCCAGCGAATGTGGTCGAGCTTCCGGCCGTTCTCTTCGGACGGCTCAGCGCTCGTGGGAGATGCTGGCGTCGCGAGGCTCACGCTCGCCACCGGCCATCATCGGAGCGGCATCTTGCTTGCGCCAGCGACGGCCGAGCGGGTTCGCCAACACATCGTCGAGGGGCGGCTCGACCCGTCCGAGCCCTGGGCTCCGTCGCGGTAGCGCGCGTCGCTCGAAGCTCCGAGGCCGCGCTCAATCGTTGGCGGGATCGGGCAGGCGATCGAGCACCTCGCTCTCTTGGGGAAACCGTCCTTCGCTGTGCTTCGAGAACAAGAGCGCACCATCGACGAACACGTCGAATTGCCCTCCTCCGCCCCTCTCGAGCACGGGATCGACGCCGACCTGCTTCTTGATCGCGGCCGCGAGACTCGCGGCCCGGGGCAGGTAGTTTCAAGCCACGCAGTAGCGAATGCGAATGTCCATGACGGGGCTCCTTCAGAGTGATCGGATCGTGACCGGGTGAACCGAGCTCGACGGCGTCGAGCGCGGCGCCGCGGATATGCTACCCGTGCCGCGCGCCGTCGAGTCACCGTCCGATTGAGTGACATAGTATGTCACTCGATTGCGGTATCCGAGGCGTTGACTGGGGGTATCCTCTGTCCGCCTCGCGCCGCCGCGAGAGGAGCTACGCGGGCGGTCGACGAGCAGAAGGACACAGACGCTCATGGCAATCGAACTGACGGTCGCGCTCGTCGAGTCGCTCGCCCCCACGGCGGACGCTCTCTCGGACGCGCGCTCGATCGTGCGCGGCGGAAAGCTCAGCAAGCCGCAGAAGACCTCGGACGCATCACTGTTGTGGGGGCTCGTGAAAGGGTCTGCGAAGGAGCCGTACAAGCCCTCGATCGACCTCGGCGCCAACCCCGAGCGTCCCGTGATGCGCTGCACGTGTCCGTCGCGCATTCACCCGTGCAAGCACGCGGTCGCGGTGATGTTGGCGTTCGCTGAAGGCAAATCGTTCGCGGAGGGTGAAGCCCCGAAGGACCTGCTCGAGAAGCGAGAGAAGTACGTCGCGCGAGGCGGCGGCGAAGCGACGAAGCCGGCGGCGGCTCCCAAAGAAGAGACGCCCGAGAAGCGCGCGGCGCGCGAAGCCAAAGCGGAGGCGACCAAGAAGGCCGCGTCCGCGAAGAAGACCGTGATGCAAGCGGAGGCGCTCGATGTGCTCGAGAAGTTCTTGCTCGACCTCGTGTCGACGGGCCTCGGGGGCATCTCGTCCAAGAGCGTCAAGGCGATCGAAGAGCAAGCGCGAAGAATGAACGATGCGGACCTGCGCGGCGCGCACGGGCTGCTCAAGCACCTGATCGACGCGGCGCAGTCGAGCGACGAGCCGACGCCGAAGAAGACCGCCAAGAAGGCGGCTCCCAAGCGAAAAAAGAGCGCTGCCGAGCCGGCGGAGCCAGAGCCCACAGAGGATCGCGGCGCAGCAGACGCGCTCGCGCAGCGGCACGCGCGGCTCGCGCTCACAGTGACGCGGCTATGGGTCGCAGTGCGCAAGGGACGCAAGGTGCTCGACGGAAAGCTCGAGGAGGGCGACACGCAGTCCGAAGCCGACGCGCAGGTCGAGTCGCTGCTCGGTCGCGCGTGGAAGCTTCCCGAGCTTCAAGAGCGCGGCTACTGGGTCAAGGATCGAACGCTGATCGAGCTGGCCCACGAGAAGAGCGACGATCCGGTGTTGGATATGCTCGTTCACAAGGGCTATCTGCTCGACCTCGGCGATGGCGCGGTGCACATGGAGTGGACGGGGCTGCCGTACATCGCCGTGAGACAAGCGGCGGCGAGCTTGCGTCAGGCGCGGAGCAACGTGCTCTCGCTCAGCGAAGCGGCGCTGTATCCGGGCGACGTGGTCAACCGCCGCGTTCGATGGGACGAGAAGAGCGGAGCGCTCACCGAGCGGCCGAGGAGCGAGGCGGAGCTCGCGACGCTGAGAGCGCTGGCGAAGCCCTTCGACGCCGCTGTGAAGCTGTTTCGCGAGCAGCTGAAGAACCCGCTTTCGCCGCTCGAAGCGGTGCTCTTGCTCGACGTAAAGGCTGTCGGTCGCGCGGGTGGCTCGCTCGTGATCGAAGACGGCGCAGGGGCTCGCATGGTGCTTCGCGACGCGCCGTCGACCTTCGCGACCATCGACAACGCCGAGCACGCGTTTGGCGCGTTTGGCGCGGGGCCGACCGCGGTGCGCCTCTGGTTCGACGCGACCGACCGGCTGATCTACGGCCAGCCGCTGGCGCTGTTTGCCGGCGACCGACACGTTCGGTTCGGGCTGTGAAGTGATTCCTGTGGTGAGAAGCGATAGAGCGAGGAAATAGCAATGGCTAGAGAGACACTCCGCGAGCTCGACGCGGACACGACACGATTGCTGGTCGCAGGCGCGTCGCTCGCGCAGGGCGACGAAGGGCTCACCGCCAGGCGCGGGCCGATCAAGGAGCTCGCCACGAAGGCTCCAGCGCTGGCCGCGCTCTCGACGCAGCTCGAGGCGCTGATGAACGCTGCGGGGAGAAAGAGCGCATCGGAGCTGCTCAACCTCGCGACGATGACCGCGCGCATCCGCGGCGCGCAGGCGAAGCCCGCGGAGGCGTCGGCTGGGGCGCTCGAGACGCTCGCCGCGAGGCAAGCGATGCTGACGCCGCTCGGCAGCGTGGCGGCGGACAAGCTCTACAAGGTGTTCATCGGCAAGTCCGACGAGCCCGAGAGCGTGCTCGAAGCGGCGCTCAAAGAGGACGCCGTGGTCGACCTGCGCTTTGCGCGGCTGGTCAACAACCTGATTGGCGGCGGGATCGACGACGAGATCATCGTCAAAGCGATCAAGGCGTACGGCGAAGAGGCCGTGCGCGCGGTCGAGCGAGACCTCGACATGAAGGGCGGATACACGGACGCGACGCGACTGCAGATCCTCGTCGCGGTCCGCGGCAAGGACGCGATGCCGCTCATCGAGAAGGCTTTTTCCGACGGCAGTCCCGAGGTGCGAGCCGAGGCGCTATCGCAGTGGAACACCCTCGATCCCAAGGAGGCCCGCTCCGTCGCGCTGAGCCGCGGTGTTTCAGACAAGGCGTCGGACGTGGTGAGCGCGGCGATCACGATCCTGGGTCAGGCGCACGACGACGACGAGGCGCTCGACGCGCTGCTTCTGAAGCTCGCGGACGAGGATCACGGCTACTCGGCGCAGTACGCGCTGCGGGAGTACAAGCACCCGAAGCTGTCGGCGCGCTTGCTCGCGGCGTTTACGCCAGAGCTGCGATCGTTGCCCGAGTACAAGGCGCCGAAGGCGAAGAAGGGCGCGGCGGCCACGGGCAGCGCGGCCAAGGCCGCCAAGAAGGAAGAAGAGAAGCGCCTGCGCGAGCACCAGCGAAAGCTCGACTTCGCTGCGTACCTCATTCAAGTGATGGGCGAGCACCTCGACGACGCGCTGGAGGCGTCGCTCTTCGAGACGTGGAAGAGCGGCAAATCCGAGAACATCCGCTGCACCGCCGGGGAGGCGCTCGCGAAGACCAGGCGCGAGGACATTCGAAAGGACCTCGAGAAGGGGATCACCTCGAAGAACTGGCGCGAGCGCGAGATCGCGATTTCGGCGCTCACGGCGGGGGGAGCAGATGCGATCGCGCGGGTGAAGCCGTACTTCGACCCGAAGAAGGCGAGGGACAAGACGACGATGTCGATCGCGAGCTCGATCCTCGACACGCTCGTGGACACGGCGGAGTACGACGACGACGGCAACATGGTGTTGAAGGACGTGCACGCTGGCTGGGGGGAGCTGATCCTTCCGCTCTTGGACGTTCCTGTGATTTCGAGTGTGGGGATCGACATCCTCTCGGCGCTGAAGCACCCGGCGATGTTCACGCGGCTCGAGGAGATGATGATCGATCGAAAGAAGCTCAACGACGCGCTCGAGGGCTTCGAGAAGATCAAGGACCCGCGCGCGCTGCCGCTGATCATGGAGCTCTTCGAAGACAAGAAGCTCTGGACCCCAGCGGCGGCAAGCTCGATCGTCTATCCGATCTGCGCTGCGCTGCGCGCGCTCGACGACGCTGCGGCGGCCCCTGCGCTGAGGGCGGCGGCGGACAAGCTCGAGGGTGCAGCGAAGAAGGGCACGAGACGCAGGCCCGAGTGGACCGTGACGCGACTGAGGGACACCGCGCTCTATCTCGAGCGCGCTCGTTGATTTCGTACGCACTATTCGAACGGAGCAGTGACAGATGGCGAAGGAAAAGGAGTCGAGCGGAGACGTTCTGCGCGAGCCAGCGGAGCGCTCGTACGCGGCGGAGCTCGCGGCGCTCGAGAAGGCGGACAAGCACGCGAAGCCCACGGGGTGGAGGCTCTCTCCGCGCGCGGTAGAGACGTACGTGCTCGGCGGCGAAGCGGGCGGCGTGACGATCACTCCGAAGTACCTGGGCGCGCCGAGGCTCGTTCAAATCGCGATCGCGACGCTGGCGACGGACCGAGCGCTCTTGCTGCTCGGCGAGCCAGGCACCGCGAAGAGCTGGTTGAGCGAGCACTTGTGCGCGGCGATCACGGGGGACTCGCAGCTGCTCGTTCAGGGCACCGCGGGCACCACGGAAGAGCAGGTTCGCTACTCGTGGAACTACGCGCTGCTGCTCGCCGAGGGCCCGTCGAAGAAGGCGCTCGTCCCCTCGCCCGTCTACCGCGCGATGGAGAACGGGCGGATCGTGCGCTTCGAAGAGATCACGCGCACGCCGAGCGAGGTGCAAGACGCCCTGATCACCGTGTTGAGCGAGAAGGTGCTCACGGTGCCCGAGCTCGGCTTGCACGTGCAAGCACGCAAGGGCTTCAACGTGATCGGCACGGCAAACACCAGGGATCGCGGGGTCAACGAGATGTCCTCGGCGCTCAAGCGCCGGTTCAACATCGTCGTGTTGCCGGTGCCCGCGGACCTCGAGACCGAGATCACGATCGTCGAGAAGCGCGTGAAGGAGATCGGGCACGCGCTCGACCTGCCGTCGGCGGCCCCGTCGAAAGAGGCAGTGCGCCGCGTGGTGCAGGTCTTTCAAGAGCTCAGGCAGGGAAAGACGATCGACGGAAAGCAGAAGCTCAAGTCCCCGACCGGCGTCTTGTCGACGGCCGAAGCGATCAGCGTGCTCGGCAACGCGATGTCTCTGGCCGGCCACTTTGGCAACGGAAAGGTGGCAGACCGCGACCTCGCCGCGAGCGTGATCGGCGCGATCGTCAAAGAAGACTCGAAGGACGAGGCCGTCTTCGTCGAGTATCTCGAGGGTATCGTGAAGAAGCGCGGCGCGGACTGGGCTGAGTTCTACAAGGCCTGCAAAGAGCTCGTGTAGCTCGCGCCCGGAGGCGTCTTTTGGCAACTAGCAATTCGGGCAAGAAGAGCGAGTCGAAGGCCCCGACCAAGGCGCCCACGAAATCAACGGCCGCGACCGCGCCCGTCGAGGGCAAG
>LNEO01000109.1 GCA_001465015.1 Deltaproteobacteria bacterium Ga0077539
TGCAGCTCGAGCGCTTCATCGACGAGGTCGCGCCGACGGCGATCGTGATCGAGGGTCCGGCGGACGCGGACGCGATGATTCCGCTGCTCGCGCACAAAAAGAGCAAGCCTCCGTTGGCGATCCTGTCGTTTACGCAGGCGCGCCCGGTGCGGTCGATCATCTATCCGCTCGCCGCGTACTCGCCAGAGTGGATGGCGATCACCAAGGGCCTCGCGCGCAAGGCGCTCGTGCGGTTCATGGACCTGCCGACGGACGTGTTTCTCGCGGAGAACGCGGCGAAGGACGACGAGGATCGCGGCGGCGCTCCTGCGCGATCGGACACGCAAGCGTACCTCGACGACCCGTACACCGCGATCGCGGCGGTCACCGGCGAGGCCGACCACGACACGTGGTGGGAGCGACACTTCGAGCACAACGCGCAGCCTGACGCGTACCGCGAGGCGATCTTCGAGTTCGGCGCGCAGCTGCGCGAGGTCCGCAAGGACAGCGGCCGGCGCGAGCGAGAGACGCTCTTGCGCGAGGCGTACATGCGCCGCGTCTTGCGCGAGGTGATCGCCGCCGGGCACGACCCGGACAAGATCGTCGTCGTCTGCGGCGCCTATCACGCGCCGGTGCTCACCGCAGAGGAGCACGCGATGACCGACGAGGAGCTTTCGGCGCTGCCGAAGTCCTCGTGCACACACACAATCATGCCGTACAGCTACCCGCGACTCTCGGCGCAGTCGGGCTACGGCGCGGGAAACAACGCTCCGGCGTACTATCAGATCCTCTTCGACGAGACGCGCAAGGGGCGCCCCGAGCACACGGGATACCGCGTGCTCTCGGCGCTCGCCGGGCGCCTGCGCGCGCGGGGGCACATTCGCTCGAGCGCCGAGGTGATCGAGGCCTCGCGCCTCGCGCGCACCCTCGCGGCGCTCAACGAGCACGGAACCGCGCCGACGCTGCGAGACCTGCTCGACGGCGCGCTGACGTGCCTCGCGTACGGCGATCGCGCGCTGATCGAGAGCGCGGCGGCCGAGGTGGTGGTCGGCGACGAGATCGGCGCGGTGGCGCCCGGCGTCGCACGCACCAGTATTCAAGAGGACTTCTATCGTTTGATGAAGGACCTCAAGCTCGAGGAGTACCTCAAGGACAAGAAGCAGCCCGTGAAGGGGCGCGCCAAGGACGGCAAGCGCGAGGCGCTGGACCTGCGCGAAGACCGCAGGGCGGCTACGGCCGCGAGCGCGCTGCGCGACCGCAACGTCTCGATCTTTCTGCATCGATTGTCGGCGCTGGGGGTCAAGCTCGCCGAGCTCGAGTACTCGGGCAGCGACGTCGACCTCGAGGACGAGGGCGCGCCGAGCGGCGCGGGCTCGCGGAGATGGTCCCGAAAGCAGAGCACGTTCAAAGAGGCGTGGAGCGCGCAGTGGACGCCGGACTGCGAGATCACGCTGGTCGAGTGCGCGCTCAAGGGCGACACGATCGAGATCGCCACGGTTCGATCGCTGCAAGAGAAGCTCGCCGCGGCGAGCACCGTCGGGGACGCGGCGCAGGTCGCGCTCGTCGCGATGCAGTGCGAGCTGCAAGAGGCGATGAACGCGGCGGTGACGCGGGTGCGCGAGCTCGGCGTCGACGACGGGAGCTTCTCGTCGATCGCGACGGCGGTGCGCAAGCTCTCGGACCTGACGAGCTACGGCAGCGTTCGCAAGGTGGACCTCTTGCCGCTCGAGCCGCTGGTGGCGCAGCTCTTTCTGCGAGCGACCCTGCTCTTGCCGACCTCTGTTCGCGGCGACGACGATGCGGCGCGCGCGGTCGGCGAGGCGATGGGGGACCTTCAGTGGGTGGCCACGACGAGCTCGATGGCCGAGCGAGTCGAGAACGGCGCGCCGCTCTTCGACGTCGAGCGCTGGTGGAAGTCTCTCGACGGCGTCGCCGACGACGACGCGGCGCACGGGTTTTGCGCGGGCGTCGCCAACGCGCTCTTGCTCGAGCGCGGCAAGGTGGCGGACGCGGTGCTCGACCGGCGCGTCGCGTTGAGGATCTCTCCGGGGCTCGAGCCCAACGCGGTGGGAAACTATTTCGAGGGGCTCGCGTCGCGAAACCGGATGGCGTTGCTCTCGCGCAAGGTGCTCTGGCGATCGATGACCGAGTTCATCGAGGCGCTCGATCACGACGCGTTCAAGCGCAGCGTGGTGGGGCTGCGACGCGCGTTTGGCGCGTTCGAGACGGGCGAAGCGCGACGCGTGGCCGAGCTGCTCACGGAGATCTGGGGCGGCGGTCGCGAGGTCGCCGCGGCGATCACCGGCGCGGTCGAGAGCAAGGTCGACGAGGCCGAGCTGAAGAAGCTCACCGAAGACCTCGAGGGGCTCGACGACCTGGATCTTTGAGGGAGCGGAGCTGGACAGAAAACGTCCGCGACCTCCGCACGCGCGCCGTGAGCGTGGCGCTGGGCTGCGATACGATCGGGACCATCGTGAGCGAAGACGGAGCTGCGCAGTTCGATCGGTTTCAACGCTGGCGTCTGGTGCTGGGCAAGAGCGCCGAGGAGCAGCTGCGCAAGGCCTGTGGAGGCAGCGGCGGGCTGCTCGACGCAGAGCAGCGAGCGATGGATGAGGCGCTCGGCGCGATCTACGACAACCCCGACGGCGCCGGAGGAAAGCGCGGTGCTGGTCTCGGCGCGGGCAAGGGCTCGGTCGCGAAGTGGCTCGGCGACATCAGAAAGTACTTCGATAAAGACATCGTGGTGACCATCCAGAAGGACGCGATCGCGCGGGACGACAAGCTCAAGGTGCTGCTGTTCGAGCCGGAGCTTCTGGCGGAGGTGACGCCGTCGGTCGAGATGGTGGGGACGCTGTTGTCGTTGAAGAACATGGTTCCCGAGCGCGCCAAGGAGGCGGCGCGACAGATCGTGCGCGCGGTGGTCGAGGAGATCATGAAGCGCATGCGCAGCGCCATCGAGCGCGCAGTGCGAGGCGCGCTCGATCGATCGCGGCACCAGCCGCTCCCGTCGTTGCCCAACATCGATTGGAAGCGAACGATCCGGCGCAATCTCAAGAACTACGTCGCCGAGAAGCGCACGGTGATTCCCGACCGGTTCTTCTACTGGGCGAGGCAGCACCGTCGCAAGGAGTACAACGTCATCGTGTGCATGGATCAGTCGGGCTCGATGGCCGAGTCCGTCGTGTACGGCTCGGTGATGGGCGCGATCTTCGCGACGATTCCGTCGCTCGAGACGCACGTGATCGCGTTCGACACCGAGGTCGTCGACCTGACCGACGCGTGCAGCGATCCGGTCGACATGCTCTTCGGGGTGCAGCTCGGCGGCGGAACAGACATCGACCGCGCGGTGGGCTATTGCCAGGGATTCATCAAGGATCCGCGCAAGACGTTGTTCATCTTGATCACCGACCTGTACGAGGGAGGCAACGAGCGTCGCCTGGTCGAGCGAATGCAATCGATGACCGAGTCCGGCGTTCGCGCGGTGTGTCTGCTCGCGCTGAGCGACAGCGGTGTTCCGAGCTACGACGAGAACCTCGCGCGCAAGATGGCCAACGTGAACGTGCCGTGCTTCGCGTGCACGCCCAACAAGCTGCCAGCGGTGCTCGAGGCGATGCTCAAGGGAGCGGACACCAAGAAGATCGCGTCCGAGTTCGACACGCAGAGCGCGAAGAAATAGCGAGCGAGTCGAGGGGGACGGTCCTCAATAACTCAACTATTTGTCGTGAATAGTTGAGTTATTGAGGACCGTCCCCGGTCCCCTTGGTCGTGAATAGTTGAGTTATTGAGGACCGTCCCTGGTCGTTTGCTCGCCGTCAACGGATGCACACCTGGCGACGATCCCGCCCGAAACACAGCGCATTTTCGCGGCGTGATCATTGCTGATGGGTGGCAGCGATGGATTCTCACCGGTTTCTGGTCGCGCTCAGCATCTTCGCGCTCGCATGTAGCCCGCCTCCTTCGATGAACGATGGCTCGGTCGGCGATGGATCGGACGCGAACGCCGCGGACGCGCCGTCCTGTACGCAGCCCGCGCCCGTCGCCGAGCTTTCATGGGCCGAGAGCGCCAACTACGGGCGCGCGGTCGATCACCACGCCACGTGGGTGAGCACAGGTCCGATGGGCGCGGCGTTGTACGTCGCGGGCGGCGTCAGGCAGGGCCCGAGAGAGATGCTCGAAGCTGTGTACAACCACGTCGCGCGCGCGCCCATCATGCCCGATGGAACGCTCGGCGCGTGGATCGATGACACGCCGCTCCCTGTTCCGACTGGGTTTCACAGCATCGCCGCGATCGGCTCGCGTGTGTATCTGGCGGGCGGGCTCACGTCGGGCAGCAGCGCTGGGAGCATCGCAGGCACCCGTCGCGTGTTCGTCGGCGAGCGCATGGCCGACGGGTCGATGGGCTGGCGCGAGAACACGCCCCTCCCGTGGAACGCCCTTCACCCCACGCTCACGGCGCTCGGCGACAAGCTCGTGATCGTCGGCGGCACCGACGGCCGAGCCGCGCAGGCCGCGGTCGCGATGGCCACCGTCCGCGCCGATGGAACGATCGGCGAGTGGGCGCGCGTTGCGAACGTTCCCGAGCCACGATCGCATCACATCGCGTTCGTGCACGACGGTCAGCTGTACCTCGCAGGTGGCTTTCGGGGGATGCCGGTCGGCAACAACATCACGCCGCTCGAGGTGGTGCTTCGCAGCGTTCGGGACGGCGAAGGATCGATCACGGGGTGGGAGCCGATGGGCGTGATGGACCCTGTGCGATCGACGCACTCTGGCGTTCTGCGCGATCGCTGGCTCTATGTGTTTGGCGGGATCGATCAGTTTACGAACCTCGACGTCGTGCAGCGCGCCCCCGTGGGCTGCGACGGACGCATCGGAACCTGGGAAGCCGTGCGCGGCGCGATTCCAGTGGCTCGCGGTCACGTGCACCAGACGCCCGTGCACGAAGGTCGCGTGTACTCCGTGGGCGGTCGAGACAACGACGGCGTGTCGATCAACCGCGTGTTCGTCGGCAGCATGCGGTGAGCCGCGGTAACCGCGGTCGTGAATACTTGAGTTATTGAGGACCGTCCCCGTGACATCTTCGACGATGCCTCGCGAATACTTGAGTTATTGAGGACCGTCCCCGTTACTTCTTCGCGACCGCGTCGAACGCCGCTTTCAACCGGGCGCCCTTCTTCGGGTCGACCATCGAGATGTAGGCGATCTTGCCCTCGACCCACTGCTCGAAATGCGGTCTCGCTTCTTTGTTCTGCGCGTCGAGGCCTGTGAACTTCGCCTGGTGAAGGATCGCCCGCAGGCGCTTGTAGTCGTCGCGCGGGACCGTGGGGTGATCGTTGACCACCACGCCCGTGACCGTCTGCCGCGCGCTCTTGCGCTGCACGCGGCCCTTCTTCGGATTGACGTTGAACCCCTCGTCCTCGATGATTTCTCGCACCTTCGCGATGAGCACTGGGAGTTCTCCGCGATGCCCTTCGTCGGCGCTGAAGGTCAGGTCGTCTGCGTAGCGGGTGTACGTCCAGCCCATCTTCGCGCTGAGGCCGCCGAGCCTGCGATCGAGCCTGCGCGCGATCTGGTTGCTGAGCGCTGGAGACGTGCACGCGCCCTGCGGCAGCGCGCGAGGACCGAGCGCGACGTGATACGGCTTGTCCGCGTAGGTCACCACCTGCCGCGGGCTCTCGGTGCACAAGAGCGCGAGGACCGTCGCGACCGCCGGCGAGTAGCCCACTTTGTGAAGCACGCCGCGGACGCGACCGAACGTGATCGTCGGAAAGAAGTCCTTGAGGTCCAGGTTGACCACGACGTCGCGCTTCACGTGCGGCAGCGCGTTGGTGACCGTCGAGTGGCCGCGGATGAATCCGTGTGCTGGCGCCTCGGTGGGCAGCTTCGCGAGCACCTGCTCGTAGACCCACTGCTGCGCGCGCGCGAGCTTCTCGTGCGGGGCAGAGAGCGAGCGAGTGCCCCCCGAGCGCTTGGGGATCGTGAAGGACACGTAGTGTGTTTTCTCTGCGGCTTCGCTGTGAAACGCGAGCCAGCGCAGCTCGCCGATCGTCGTGCGAAGCGCGTCGGCGACGTCCTTGGGCGTCGAGAGGACGGGCAGGCCCTGCGCGTCGAGCTTCTCGATGTCCGAGCGTCGATCGCTGAGCATCGAGGAGACGCCACGGCCGAGAAAGACGATGTCCGTCGCGCGGCGTCGGGCGACGCCCTCTGCGTAGCGGCGCTTCTTCTCGGCGGCCTCCTTGATTTTTTGTGCCTTCTTGCGCGCCTTCTCTTCGCGCATCTGGCGTACGGCGTCCTCGGCGGTTCGCGCGGCGGTCGCGGCCGCGAGGCGCGAGGCCTCCGAGTGCCGGAGCCAGAGGTCTCCGACGCGATGGATCTCGAAGATCTGCGCTTCGGTGAGCAATCCGCGCAGGATCAAGCCGCGATCAATGATGGCCGTGCGCTCGTCGCTCTGCGGCGGGATCGTGTCGACGCGACCGATCCACGCGGTGCGATAGGGGTCGATCTTCACCGCGCGGGCGCGCAGCTCTGCTGCAGAGAGCGTGAGGATCTCGGGGCGCGCATAGGGGTCGGCCGCGGTGCGGTAGGGTCCGCCGCGGCCGCTCGATGCGCTCGACGCGCTCGATGCGCCACGGGCGCTCGCGGGGCTCGGCGCCCTGCCGCGGCTGCTCGAGCCGCCGCGCGTCGAGACGCTCGTTGGCGCGCGGGTCGTGCTCGATACAGCGCTCGCGCGCGAGGAGCGTGACGGAGCGGGCGGAGGCGGGGGCTCGCTCTCGGGCTCGGCGCGAACGCGGGTGGTGTCCGGGGTGGTGCCTGGGACTCGCGTTCCTGCCGGGTGGTAGACGTACCGGTAGGAGGACTTGGGATCGATCGAGCGCTGGTAGTTGAACGGCCCGAAGTACGCGCGCACATACAATCGATCGAGCGCAGCAGCGATCGCCTCGATCACCTCGTCCGATCGGTCCTCGCGCGGAACGATGTCGTACGCCAGCTCGAGCGGCGTGAACACCGAGCGCCCGCTGACGCGACGCACGAGCGCCACGCGCACCGCCTGTTCGATCTGCCCGTCCGCGTCTGCGCCGCGGCCGCTAAGAAAGAACGCTCGAATTCTGTCCCACAGTCCTGCCATCGCGACTCTGCCTCACCGATGCGGCGCCGATGCATCATCGCTTCGTTCGTCGATGCGGCCAGGAGGCCGCGAACACCCGACATTCCAGCTCCTGACAACGATCGCTAACCAAAGCGCGCCCGTCACCCATGTGGGAGCCGAACGCGCAGCGTTGCCCTGGCGGGTCCCACATGGGTGAATGGGCGCGCAAAAGAGCAGCGAGCGTTGGGACGCATGAAAGAGCTTCCTCTCACCCCGGCGGATCACCGGGAATTGTGGGCTCGGGTGTTCGCGACCTCCTGGCAGCACCCACGCGCGTCGCGCGTCGTGCCGATGGTTTGTGGATGCGTTGCATCCGTGTGGGACCGCGCTCTCTCGTCGAGCGCAGTCCGATGTCTATCAGCTCTCACACCAGGCGCGCCAGGAGATTTCTCTGGCGCGCGACATTCTCTGTCACTCTCGATCAGCCCTGAATTTCACGGCGAGCTGCGCGCGAACAACCCACGCGCACGCGCACCAACGAACGCGATCGACTCCCGCGACCGCGCATCACTTGAACCACTTCTCGTACCACTTGGGTCCCTCGCTCGGGCGCTCACCGCTCGGGGCTCGGGCGGCGGTCGTGCTCGAAGCCCTCGCGCCCGACAACGAAGTCGTCGTCGAAGCAGGCGTCGTCTGCGCTTGCATGCGCAGCCCGAGCAAGTGCTGGCACGGGCCCTTTCGCATGCGCGACTTGAAGAAGTAGCTGCACGAGCAGGTTCCCTTGCGAATGATCCCGTCGGCGTCGATGACGGCCTCGCACTTCACGCCGTTGACCACGCCCACGACCATGCGGCGATTGCCCTCGATCGCGCCGTCGCGCGTGACCTTCACGCGGCCCGATCGCCACGCGTCGCGCGCCGCCACGAGCTCGGGGTGCTCGGGTCCGATCAACGTCTCGCTGAGCGCCACCGGCAAGATCGGCCGCCAACGAAACACCTCGGCGCTGAAGTCGTAGACGCACTGCCCTTGCTTGGCCAGCGTCTGCAGCGAGCCCAGCAACAGCTCGGGCGCAGCGCCCGTCAGCGACGAGAGCGCGCCGTAGGACAGTCGATGATCGCGCTCGAGCGCGACCTTCACGGCGTCGAGCACGCGGGGCTCCGATCGAAAGCCACCACTAATCAAGTCCAGCGCGGCGCCCGAGCTCCAGTCGTTGCTCGTCCAGCCAGAGAGCGCGAGCACCAGGCGCATCTCGCCCATGTGCGCGATCCACACCGACGGCAGCCCGCTGCCGAGCAAGACGACCTCGATTCGCTCGCACAGGGGCAGAAGCCGCGCGAGCACCATCAAGCGCCGACGGCCCCACACCTTGATCTCTTCGGGGCGCTCGCCGTCGTACACGCTCCCGTGGCTCTCGATCTCGACGTTGAAGGGCTCGATCACGAAGCGCGCGCGCTTGCCCGGCTCGAGCACGAACTTGAGCGAGCGCGGCCCGCCCTTCTCTCGATGCCGCCGCAAGAACGCCAGCAGCGAGTACACAGCGTCCGTCGACAGCTCGACCCGGCGCCCAGGCAGCCCCATCGCCGCGGAAATCTGCCCGAAGCCTCGCAGCCACGACGGCGGCAAGTCGATCTTCTCTTCGCGGTAGTCCGCATGACCCTCGACCTTGACCTCGAAGCCCGTCGGGTCGACCTGCAACCGCGTCGGACGATAGCTGCGCAAGCCCTGAAAGTGCTCGTACAGCGCCATCGAGTAATCGACGTTGGTCGTCCCGAGCCCCGCCTTCGACTCGTTTTCGAAGCCGTCGCGATCGACGACGAGGCAGCCGTAGCTCGACTCGTCCTTCGCGAAGCACTCGAAGAACACGACGTCCGGCGCGACAGTCACCACCGGATCGCACGGAACCAGGTGCCGAAACAGCTCGGGGTCGTGGGAGGCGAGCTCCGACGCCCACCGACGACGCGCCGTCCAGTACAGCGAGTGCATCCGCCGAAAGTCCGACTCGAGATTCGGCGGCAGCGGCTCGCGCGCGATGCGCTCGAGCTCGGCGCGCTTGGTCTTGTTGTAGATCTCCGTGCGCAGCTCGGCCTCGCGCACCTCTTCTTGCTCGCGCCACGCGAGGTACGCGCCCTTGTCGCGCTTCTTGAATCGGTGATCACCAATCACCACGTCGTGCAGCGCTGAGATCGCCTCGCGAAAGCGGATCGGGTGCCGGACCTGCCCGTCGTAGAAGACCGCCGGCCGCGCCAGGTTGGGCGCGAACGACAAGAGCTCGCCGCCGCTCGACGAGCGCTCCAGGCGGCTTCGTCCCAGATACCTCAGGTCGACGTTCACGAAGCCACCTCCATCCGAAGCTCGGGAACGTGCTTCTTCACCGCCGCCGACAGCGCTGGGTTCTTCGCGACCGCCTGCGCCATCGCCGCGAGCGCTCCTCGGCGCTCGGGCGCGCGAACGGAGCGCAGCGCCACCGCGAGCAGCGGCAACAGCTCGTCGGCCTTCGCGGGCTCGCCAGCCACCGCCTTCGCGACCTGCGTGATCGCACGCTGCTTGGCGCGCGATCCTCGGTGCACCGCGAGCAGCACCGACGCCCACAGGTGCCGCAGCGAGCCCTCGTCCAGCGCGCTCGCGCGAAGCGCGAGGTGCGTCAGCAAGAACGCGCGCACCTCGGCGTACGGACTCTCCGCGAGCGCGGCCCACAACAGCGGCTCGTCCGCGAAGCGCCCCGCGCTCTCGAGCGACTCGAGCGCGCACTTGCGAACGTCCTCGAAGCGCGAATCGATCAGCTCGCGAACGTGCTCGGGCTTCGCGAAATCCGAGGACTCGAAGATCCCCAACAGCCATCGCACCGCGGGCGCGCGAACGACGTCGGCCGGCGCGTTGCGCACCGCGAGCACCGCGTCGAACTCGGCCTCGCTCGTGAGCTTGCGCGCCTTCAGCCACTCGAACCCCAGCTCGGCAACCGGCGCAGGACGCGCCGTCGCGAGCTCTACGCAGTGCTCGAGCGAGACGCGCGACGGCGAGACATAGCGAAGCACCATCTTCGCCAACACCGGCAGCGCATAGGGGTTGTCGACCTTCAACAGCTCGAGCCACTCTGCGAGCGTGAGCCGCTCGAGGCCCGCGCTCTTCTCGATCAGCTCAGCGCCCAGCGACTGCGCCTGCGCGTGCGGGCTCTTCAAGAGCGCCCGCAGCGCGTCCACGCCGATGTCATCGAGGGCGCCGCGGTGGTGCTCTTTCAAGAGCGAGACCGCGACGTTGCGAACCATCGACGACTGACCGCGGGTCAGCATGACAAACAGCGGCTCGAACGCGTACGACTCGCGCCAGACCTCTTCGGCGTAGGGCGCCGGCGACAGCTCGGCCATCGAGCGGCCGCGCGCGACGCGCACGCCGTCGAAATTGCGAAACAGCGCGGGACAACCCCAGAAGAGCGCGTGCACCAGACCCCAGGCGTCCAGCAGCCTCTGCGGCGGATCGAACTGGCCGTCGGTGTACTGCGAGAGCATCCAGGACTGCACGCGCACGTACTCGACCGGGCTCCTGCGCGCCATCGAGCGAAAGAACCGCCACGCGCGGCGCTGCAGATAGCGCCGCGTCTTCATGGTGAAGCGACCCACGCTGTCGGCCACGCTGCGATAGCTCGGCAAGCTGGGGTCGTCGCGAAGGAGCTGAACCTTGCCTCGGGTGTACGACCCAGGGAGCCGGCGCTTCTTCGTCACGAACACGCGCGGCGCGATCTTGTCGAACGCCACGAGAAAGTGAGCCATGGCCTCGTCGTCGCCCGCCGCTTCGGCGTGCTTGAAGAGCTTCTTCACGAGCGGTCGATGATGCGGTCGATCGCAGCCGTCGCTGATGTACGCGAGCAGCGCGTCGCGCGCGAAGCGCCGCTTGTCCGCGTACCACTTGGGTCCGAAGACCTGCAGCTTGCGCGCGGCGTTGGAGCTGTAGAGCTCAGGGAGAAACCGCTCGTCTCCTGCGTCGAAGTACTCCGAGAGGAGCAACGTCGAGGAGCCCGTGTCGGCCGGCGTCTTGGTGCGAACCATCGGCGATGCCGCGAGCGTACGGGCGTGACGGGATCGCTCGCAAGTCGGTTAGTGACGGACTATGTCCTCTTGTTCGCCTGCGCGACCGCGGAGGGTCCGTCCGCCGGACGTTCGTCGCGAATCGCTCGATCGTCGCCGGCTCGAACCGCGATGTCTGGCTGGGCATCGACGCGAACGCCGGTCGGCGCCGCGGGAGCGCCGATCGTCCCCTGCCCCGGCGCGCTCGACGAGGCTCCGCGCTTCTTCTCGTCGACATAGCGCGCGAAGTCCGTCGACGGAGGGGCGGGCGCCGCGGGCTTCGCGATCGACTCGATCGTCGACGCGGCGGCCTCGAGCGCCGCAGCCACGCCGGCCTCGACCGCGTTCTCGAGCGCCTCGGACGCGACGCGGAGCTTCTCTTTGCGCTCGTTTTTCTCGCGGAGCTTGGCCTCGGCGCGGGCGTTGTCCTCCGCGCGCTTGCGCTCTTTTTCTTCGCGGGAGCGGCGCTTCGCTTCGCTCTTGGCCATCGCGCGCGCCATCGACTCGTGCTCTCTGCGCTGCGCGGCGAGGTGCGCATCGACCTCGCGATCGGTCGGCGCTCGCAGCGCCGAGAGCAGGTGAAACGCCAGACCGATCCCCCAGCCGATCGCCACGACCAGCGAGTACGGCTGCCCAGTCACCAAGAGCGCAAGCAAAACGAGCGCGACGTTGACGATCACGTACCCGGCCAGATGCGAAGAAAATCCCTGCCGCTTCTTCGCTGTCAGCTCGCGACGCGCCCCCTCCAGCGCGCGCGACGCGTCCACCTCGCGCGCGGCCTGCTCGACCGCCGCAGGGTCGATCCCCGCTTCTTTCGCCGCGGCGACGAGCGCGTCGTGCTCGAGCCCGTCCTCGGCCTCGGCGCGCGCCGCGGTCTTCTCCGCCGCGCGGCGGAGAATCTCGTGCGCCTCCGCGGCGCCGTACTTTCGCTGTTCAGCCATCGATCGCGATGGATCCTGAGACGAATGCGCGAGCCCAGCAAGAGCGGTACCGTTGATCGATGAGACGAAGCCCGCTCACCGTGTTGCGCAGCCTCGCGTTGCTTCCACCGCTCGCCGCGGCCGCGCTCTCGGGCTGCCAACGAACCGCGATCGACCCCGATCCGCGCCCGCGCTTTCTCCCCAACTCTGACAGTTGCCCTCCGACCGCGCCCACCGCGGCGACGCCCTGCAATCCAGCGATCACCGCGCCATGCAACTATCGCGAAGTGGCGACGACGTGCCGCTGCGGCGAAGGATCGCAGTGGGAGTGCGCGACGATTCAGCCCACCCGCGGACCGCTTCCTCCTCCAGAGCTCGGGGCGTAGAGCCGCGCCGCCTTCCGTTGGCGAAACGCAACCCGAGGATCTCAGGATTTTTCCCAGGAGTTTGCTCGTGGCGTTTCTTCCCTCCAACGGGGCGGCGCGTAACCCTCTCAGCGGGGCGGAAGCGACGGCGAGAGCGCCTCGAAGAGCTTCTGCGCGCGCTCGTTGCACGCATCCCAATCGACGTTGCGTCGATCGTGGGTGTTGTAATCTGGGCGGGCGATCTTGTTTTCGGCGAGCCCGAAGGTCGGCGCGAGCAGTCGCTCGAGCATCATCACCGTGACCTCCTCGTTGTCCGACTCGGCTGGGTCGATCGGATCGAACTCGCCCTCGCCGGGACCGAGGCCGTAGTTCTCTTTGTTGCGGCGCTCGCGCGGCGCGACGACGAAGTGACACACCTCGTGCAAGAGCTTCTCGGTGTCGCACCCGTGGTCCCACGCCACGAAGAAAGACCGCCCGTCGAAGCCGACAGGCTGCGCGTAGAAGGGAGCCTTGCCTCGCGTCTCGCGCAGCAGCTTGACGCCCTTGCCCGTGGACTTGCACGCCCACGCGCGAAGCGCGGCGAAGCGCGTCCCGCACCGCGTGCGCTCCTCGAGACAACACGCGATGCGCTCGTCACCCTTGCCGAGGGGCGCCCGCGCGTCGCGCGAACTCTGGTTGGTCGCTCTCATTCGACCCGCGCATTTGCGAGAGACACCCGCGCGTTGTCAATCGAGGCCCTTATGGATCGCGACGGAGGCCAGCGATCATCAACGAGGGGGCGCGCCCGTGATCGAAACCGGGCGAAGCGCGCGGACGATCGACGAAAACTCGATCGTCGATTGCTCGACGTCCTCGTCGGACACGTAGTGGGCGTTGGTGCGATAGGTCACGACGCAGCGGATCCGAGTGCGGCCAGCGGGCGACGGGGACTCGACCCAGAGCGCGATCTCGCTGGGGACGTCGACGAGGTCGAAGGACGAGAGCGCCTTCCACTCGCTTCCTCGGCGATAGGCAGCGGTGATCCCCTGAGCAGCGGCGCGCTCGTAGCCAGCGTCGAGGGCGCAGTCGGCGATCGCGGCGAGCGCGCTCGCCTCATCGAGCGAGGTCTCGACCAGGGCTTCGCCGCGAATGTCCATGGGAAATGTCGATCGAACGAACACCGGCACGACCCACCCGTTCGCGCGCAGCTTCGCTCTGCCCTCGTCGAGCCGACGTTGACGCTTCATCCACGTCGCGCCGCTCGACGACACGAATGCGCCGAAGATTGCCATCGGAACAATCCATTCGAGCGCCATCGAACGAAGGCTACCATGAAAACACGCGACGATCGCGGGCTCGCGCCCGCCGCGCGGTTCACAGGATCTTGTCGCGCGTTTCGGCGGACTTTCGTCGCTCCATTTGCTGGAGCAAGTAGCCCTCGATGAACTCGTCGAGGTCACCGTCGAGCACGCGTTGCACGTCGCTGACCTTGAGCTCGGTGCGCTCGTCCTTCACGAGTCGATAGGGAGCAAGCGTGTAGGTTCGGATCTGCGAAGAGAACCCGATCTCCATCTTGCCGGACTCGTAGTTCTTGGCGAACTCAGCCTCGCGCTTCGAGCGCTCGAGCTCGTAGAGCTTCGCTTGCATCATCTTGAGCGCCTTGCGCTCGTTTTCGTGCTGGGAGCGCTCGGTCTGGCATTTGACCACGATGCCGGTGGCCTTGTGCGTGATGCGAATGGCGGACTCGACCTTGTTGACGTGCTGGCCGCCAGCGCCGCCCGAGCGCATGGTCTCGCGGTCGTAGTCGCCCTTCTTGATGTCGACCGAAATCGAGTCATCGATGTCGGGCGTCACTTGAACTGCGGCGAACGCCGTCTGCCGCCGCGCCTGCGCGTCGTACGGCGAGATGCGGATCAGCCGATGCACGCCGCGCTCGGCAGAGAGAAAGCCGAACGCGTTGTGCCCGTGGATGAGCACCGTCGCGCTCTTGATCCCCGCTTCTTCACCCTCGCTCTGATCGAGCAGCTCGTAGGTGAAGTGATGTTGGTCACACCAGCGCAGGTACATTCGCAGGACCATCTCGGCCCAATCCTGCGCGTCGGTGCCGCCGTTGCCTGCGTTGACCTCGAGGTAGCAGTCCAGCTTGTCCTCGGGGCGATTGAGCATCATTTCGAGCTCGAGCCTGCGCACTGCGTGCTCGAGCGCAGGGACCGACGCCGTCACGTCGTTGGCGGTCGCCTCGTCCTTCTCGATCGCGGCGAGCTCGAGCAGCTCGAGGCCGTCGCGCACCTCGCGCTGAGCCTTCTCGACGCGCGAGACGAGGGTCTCGATGTGAGTCTTTTCTTTGAGCACCTTCTGGGACGCTTCGCCGCGCTCCCAGAAGCCTGGCTCGAGCGTCTTTTGCTCGAGCTCTTCGATGCGGATCTTCAACCTCGGGAGGTCAAAGATGCCTCCCGAGGACTTCGCCCCTGCGGGCGAGGTCCTCTAACTTGTTTCGGGTCTCTGGGTCGATCATGGGAGGCGAATCGCTAACTCCAAGCGCTCACACCGTCAACGTTCGAGTGCACGTGGGGTTCGGGGTGAAGCCCTCTCGAGCCAGCAAAAGCGCCCACGCGACCCGCGCTTCGACGCCATCGTATCCGGCGCGGCCTGTGGCATCCTCCGTCGCCGTTCGCGGCCAGCCGCGAACTTTGCCATCACGACGACACCGAGGCGGTCGAGCCTCGCCCGCATAGCCTGGCGCCCTCACCCCATCAACGGAGCGCGCCTGAGGAGCAAACCGTGACCTTTGATCCGTCCCTCGAACAAGCAGACCCAGAGATGTTCGCGCTCGTGCGCGGCGAGACGCAGCGGCAGTTCGACAAGCTGCGGATGATCCCGAGCGAGAACTACGCCTCGCGCGCGGTGCAAGAGGCGATGGGATCGCCCCTCAACAACAAGTACAGCGAGGGCTATCCCCGCAAGCGCTACTACGAGGGCCAGCAGTTCATCGACCCGATCGAAGAGCTCGCCCAGTCGCGCATCCGCTCGATCTTCGGAGTCGAGCACGCCAACGTGCAGCCCTACTCGGGCTCGCCCGCGAATCTCGCGGTGCTCTTCGCCTTCTGCAAGCCAGGCGACCCGATCATGGGGCTCGGCCTCCCCGCGGGCGGGCACCTGACGCACGGCTGGAGCGTGTCGATCACGGGCGCGTACTTCAACGCTCGCGCGTACGGCGTTCGCCGGGACGATCAGCGAATCGACATGGACGAGGTCCGAAAGATCGCTGAAGAGCACAAGCCCAAGCTGATCTTCTGCGGCGGCACGGCGTACCCGCGGCTCTGGGATTTCGCTGCGTTTGCCGACGTGGCGCGCTCGGTGGGCGCGGTGCTCGTCGCGGACATCGCGCACATCTCTGGCCTCGTCGCCGGCGGCGCGCACCCCTCGCCCGTCGGACACGCGGACGTGATCTCGAGCACCACGCACAAGACGCTACGCGGTCCTCGCGGAGGCATGATCCTGACGCGCAAAGAGCTCGCGGGAGCCATCGACAAGGCTGTGTTTCCGGGGCTGCAAGGCGGTCCGCACGTCTCGCAGATGGCCGCGCTCGCGGTGGCCGCGAAGGAGGCCGCGACCGAGGACTTCAAGGCGTACGCGCAGCGCGTCGTCGCCAACGCCAAGGCGCTCGCCACCGCCCTCTCGGACCGCGGATACGCGCTCGTCTCGGGCGGCACCGACAATCACCTCTTGTTGATCGACCTCACCAACAAGAACGTCACCGGAAAGCGCGCCGCCAAGGCGCTCGACGCGGCCGGGATCGAGCTCAACTACAACAGCGTTCCGTTCGATCCTCGTAAGCCCTTCGACCCGTCCGGCGTTCGCCTCGGAACGCCAGCGATCACCTCGCGCGGGCTCGAGCCCAAGCACATGGGACAGGTCGCCGAGTGGTTCGACGACGCGGTCAAGAGCGAGGGCGACGACGCCAGGCTCGCGACGATCGGCGCTGCGGTGAAGGCCTTCTTGAAGGACTATCCCGCGCCCGGCATCGCGCTCTGATCTGATTGCGTCGCGCTCAGTCTCGGGCGGACGGAAAGAGCGCTCGCACCCGATCGAGCGCGCTCTCGGCCCGACGATGCGCCGCGCGCACCGCCACGATGGCGCCCGGCGGCACCCGTCGCGCGAGGATCACGCCGTTGGGGCTCGTCCACAGCGGCTCGCCCGCGGCGCGCATCGCGGCGATCGAGACGCCCAGCAGCACGTCGACGTTCGCGCGCTTTCCGACCGTTGAATTCGTGTGCTGCGCGAGGTGCACGTGCGTCCGCGAGACCGGCGAGAGGCCCTCTCTCGCGATGACCTCGATGACCTCGAGGCTGGTCCCGTGCCAGACGGTTCCGTCAGCCTCGGCCAGCTCGGTCCAGCTCGACTCGACCGCGTCCCGCGAGACGACGCCCGCCGAGTGGCCCTGACACGCGCGCACGCGACTGCCTTCGACCTCGAAGCGCTTCTTGTTGTTTTGGGCGACGGCCGCGTCGAAGAGCGCTCGAGACAGCCTCGTGGCCGAGAGCACCGCGGCGATCTCGGCCCACCCTTCGCTGTCGAGCGCGACGCCCGCCTCGTGGGCGCCGTGCCGCAAGAGCCACGAGAGCTTCTTGCTCGCTTGCACGATCGTTCGTTCGTCCATGGGATTTCTCCTGCGCCGGATTCTTGGCACGCGGTCCGATCAGCGGAACTGATCTTTTCTGAGATACACTCCGATTTTCTGATGGTTCGTCCGCCGTCGACGCCGCTCTCGCTCGACCCCGAGTGCCTCGAGGCGCTCGAGTCTTTCGCGATCGATTACAACCTTACCCGCGCCGCCAGGCGCTTGCGACGAGCGCAGCCGACGGTCCACGCGCAGCTCCGTCGCCTCGCCGACGCGATCGGGGCGCCGCTGTACGCTCGCGTCGGGCGGGCGCTCGCGCTCACCGCAGAGGGCACCGCGGTGCTCGCGTACGCGAGAGACAGCCGCGCGAGGCTCGAGTCGCTGGCGGCATCGTTGGCGCAAAGAACGACCGACGAGCAACCCACGCTCGCGACGGGCGAAGGCGCGCTGTTGTATCTCCTCGGGCCCGCGCTCGCGGCGTTTCGTCGCAAGGCGCATCGGTCGCCGAAGCTCGCGCTCGGATCGAGAGAACAGACCCTCGCGGCGGTGCGATCGGCAGCGGCGCAGATCGGCGTCACCGCGCTCGGCGCAGCGCCGCCAGACGACCTCGAGTGGCGCACGATCGCGACGGTGCGAACCGCCGTCGTCCTGGAGCGTACGCACCCTCTCGCAAAGAAGAAGCGGCTGGAGATCCAGGGGCTCGCCGGGGTTGCGCTCGTGTTGCCTCCCGCGCCGAGCGAGCTGCGCGCCGCGATCGAGCGACAGCTGTTCGATCGGCTCGAGGTCGCCATCGAGGCGCGAGGTTGGCCGCTGGCGATGCACTGCGCACGACTCGGGTTGGGCGCGGCGGTGGTCAACGATTTTTGTGTGCCGCCATCGGGCTGCGTCTCGGTCGCGCTCACCGACGGTCCCGCGCAACGATACGTGGTCTTCAAGCGTCGCGCCGCGGGAGTTTCGTCGACCGTCGACGCGCTGTGGCAATGCATCGTCGAGCGCTCGAGCTCGTGATCGAACGCGTGTCAGCCTCACGAACTGCTCGGAAAAGTCGAAGCGGGCTACTCGATGACCGCCTCGTTTCGTGCCAACCTTGCAGCGGCGTCTCGCCACTCCCACGGAGGCTCTTTCAACATGCTTCGATCCGCTCGCTACTTCGCGCTCCTCGGTCCGCTCGCGCTCGCGCTCGCGGCCTGCTCCGAAGACATGAGGTTGACCGGCGACGGCTCGGTGACCGACACCGGGATCGTCGACAGCTCGGTGTCGATGATGGACACGATGGTTGATCGTTGCGCGTCCGGCGTAGACAGCGACAACGACGGCATCGACAACGCGACCGAGTGCATGCTGGGGAGCGACCCGAACAACCCCGACTCGGACATGGACGGAATTCGCGACGGCATCGAGGCGCGCTACCCGCGCATCTGTGTCGCAGAAGACCCCATGCGACAGCGACGGTGCGGAAGCTCCGGTGGGGACGCTGGCGTCGATAGCGGAGCGGCGGACGCTGGGCTCGGCTGCGCGCTCATCGCGTGCACGATGGACAGCGAATGCATGATGGGCGAGCGCTGCCGCGGGCTCAACCCTGGGTCGAACGACTCGGATGGCGACGGCGTTCCGGATCGTGACGAGGACCTCAACGGCGACGGGATCATCGACATCGCCAACGGCGAAACAGACCCGCGCCTCGGCGACACCGACGGCGACGGACGGCCCGACAGCATGTCAGGCGTCGCGATCTGCCGGCCCGATGGTCTCGCGATGGTCCGCGTTCAGGCCGGCCCGATGACGGCGTTTCAAGTCGGTCACGACCCGGCCTGGGGCATGGCGAGGACGCTGCCGGGGACGATGAACCGTGGGGCAGTGCTGCTCGACGACCCAGCGACCAACGTGTCGGCGATCGTCGTCGGAGCGCCGGCGACCGGCGATGTTCGCGCCGAGTCGGCTCGGGTCGAGATGGCGGTGCAAGCTGCGCTCGGCGCGGGGACGACCGCCGTGCTCGTGGGGCGCGCGCTCACGACGCACGAGATGTTTCCCGGCGTCCAGAGCACCTATCGTGTCGCGCGTATGACCAGCGCCTCGGCGCTGCGCGACGGCGTCACGATGGCGCTGACGGGCGCGGCGGCCCCCGCTGGCGGTCCAACGGTGGGAGCTGCGGCAGAGTTCATCGTCGACGTGACGACGGTGCTTCGAAGCATGCGCTTCGTCGACATCATCGTCGCGGTCGCGCCGCGCGCGCAGGTCGACAACCCGATGATCAACACGGCCATTCGGATGAACGACCTCACCAACGCGACGGGCGTGTCCGAGCTGGGAAAGAACGTCGGATTCGCCTGCCAGGTGATCCGCGCAGAGCAAGGGACGGCGCCGGTCGACTTCATCTGGACGATCGACACGTCGGGCTCGATGGGACCCTATCAAGAGGCAGTGGGACGCACTGCGACGCGCTTCGTCGAGCGCATGGCGACCGCGGGCGTGGATTTTCGCGTCGCGGCGTTTCAGGCGAACTCCAACCCGCCCAACCTCACGATGGCGAGCCCCACGACCGGCTGGCCGATGGGCTTTCGCTGGATCAACGGCCGCGACATGAACAGCGCGGCGCAGCTCTGTCAGTACTCGACGGTCGGAACGTGCCCGACGGCGATGCCCGACACCGCGCGCCCCTACACATGGACCGGCGGAACGACCTCCGAGCAGCCCACGGCAGGGTCGATTCAAGCGCACTTCGAGTTCCGCCGCCGCGGCATGGCTGGCGAGACCAACCCCGAGTGGCGCCTCCGCGCCGGCGCGAAGGTGGTGGCCTTTCACATCACCGACGAGCCCGGCAGCAACGACTTCAACTACTTCCGGACTGGCGTCGACCCGCAGACGATGATGCGCTTCAGCGCGTCCGGCGCGTGGGACATGGCGACCCTGAACAACATCGTCGCGTACTACCAGCGCAACGAGATCCTGACGTTCGGCCTCGTGCCGCGATTGCTCAACGAGCAGCCCATGGACGCGCGAATGCCACCCGCGTGCAGCGCGTTCGACGTCGGCTACCTGCCGCGTTGCGTGATCGAGGCCAACCGCGGCGCCTACATCCCGCTGCGACAAATCAGCGCGTCGTCTCCTGCGGCTGTGCGCATGGCGTTCGAGGCCGACGTGGACGCGGCGATGTCCCGCATCGTCGACGCGATCGCCGGCGCGGCGAGCCAGTTCGTCCTCAACCGATCGCCCATCACCAGCACGATCAAGGTTCGCGTGCGTGGGATGGACGTTCCCCGCAACCGGGCAGAGGGGTTCGACTACGACCCGGCGTCGCGCTCGATCATCTTCTTCGGCAACCGCTTCCGCCCGATGCGGGGCGACGAAGTCGTGATCTCGTACCGGGTGTGGGAGGGTTCGCTCGGCTGAGCGGGGGGTTTTCGTGTAGCGTTGCCGCGCGACGGTGGCCTCTCACTTCCGACTCCGCCCGCGGTACCCCATCGAGGTACGCGTCACGGTGCGACGACAACACGAAAAGAGCGCGCGAAAGGTGGAGGCGATCACCGCCAACCTCTCGTTCGGCGGGGTGTTCGTGGCTGTCGATCCGCCGATGCCGGTCGGGGCACGGCTTCGCGTCGGCATCGCGAGCGCGACCACCTGGGATCCGCTCGAGCTCGACGCCACCGTGCGTTGGGTGCGCGACGGCGGCGCGACGGTGCGTCCGGGGATGGGGCTCGCGTTCGACCCGCTCACGCCGCAGCAGGCGCTGGCGCTGCACGGTTTGATTTGTGCGCACGGATTCGAAGACGAGTGATCAGAGCGCGTTCACGACGGCTCGGGTGAACTCGACGGTGCTCGAGTTGCCGCCCAGATCACCGGTCCGAACGGTGGTCTCCCGATAGACCTTGCGAACGGCGCTCTCGACGCGAGCCGACGCCTCGCGTTCGCCCAGATACTGCAGCATCAGCGCCGCGCTCAGGATCAGCGCCGTGGGGTTGGCGACGCCCTTTCCTGCGATGTCTGGCGCGCTGCCGTGGACCGCCTCGAACACCGCGCACTCGTCGCCGATGTTGGCGCCAGGAACGACGCCGAGGCCGCCCACCAGGCCCGCGCACAGCTCGCTCAGGATGTCGCCGTACAGGTTGTCCATGACCAGCACGTCGAACCGCTCGGGAAAGCGAACGAGCTGCATCGCGCACGCGTCCACGATCACCTCGCTCGTCTCGACCTCGGCGTACCGTCGGCTGACCTTTCGCACACACTCGAGGAAGAGCCCGTCCGAGAGCTTCATGATGTTGGCCTTGTGAACGACCGAGACGCGCCGGCGGTTGTTCGCGCGCGCGTAGCGAAAGGCAAACTCCGCGATGCGGGTGCTCGCTCGCTCGCTCACGATCTTGAGCGACTCGGCCACGCCCGGGACCACCATGTGCTCGAGCCCGGAGTAGAGACCCTCGGTGTTTTCTCGGACGATCACGAGGTCGACGCCCGAGAAGCGCGAGGCGATCCCTTCGATGTTCTTGACCGGTCGCAGGCACGCGTACAGGTCGAGCGCCTTGCGCAGCGTCACGTTGACCGAGCGAAAACCGCGGCCGATCGGCGTCCCGATCGGTCCCTTCAGCGCGATACGGTTGCGCTGAACGGACGCGATGACCTCGTCGGGGCACGGGTGGCCGTGCTGTTCGGCCGCGGCGGCGCCAGCCTCCCGAGGCTCCCATGTGATATCGACGCCGGTCGCCGCAAGCACTTCGCGCGTCGCATCGGTCACCTCTGGTCCGATTCCATCGCCCGGAATCAACGTGATCACATGGCTCATCGAGGCTCTCTTCTCTTGCAGAGGACGCCAGTTGTCTCGAACAATCCCATCCCCGAGAGCGTAATCGATGACCGCGCTGCCGCGGAGACTGGGTCGCTACGAACTGTTCCACGAGCTCGCGCGAGGCGGGATGGGAGTCGTGTATCTCGCGCGGCACCGCAGCGTCGGCGGATTTTCTCGCCTGGTGGCGGTCAAGCAGTGCCTCCCGGAGCACACGCGTGATCGCGACTTCGTGTCGATGTTTCTCGATGAAGCGCGGCTGGCGGCGCGGGTGCGACACCCCAGCATCGTGCCGACGATCGACGTCGAACACGATCGAGACACGCTCTTTCTCGCGATGGAGTACGTCGAGGGAGAGCGGCTCGTCGACCTCATCCGAGCTGCGTATCAGCAGGCGGGAGGCGTTCCGCTCGCGATCGGGGTGCGCGTGATGGTCGACGCGCTGCGCGGACTGCACGCGGCGCACTGCCTCGAAGACAGCGACGGAACCCCGCTGAACCTCGTGCACCGCGACGTATCGCCGCAGAACATCATCGTCGGATACGACGGCCTCGCGCGGATCATCGACTTCGGCGTCGCTCGCGCCGAGCGCCGACTCACGCGCACGATGGTCGGCGGCCTCCCGAAGGGAAAGCTCGCGTACATGGCGCCCGAGCAGGCCCTCGAAGGTCCGCTCGATCGCCGCGCGGACGTGTTCGCCGCCGGGCTTGTCGCGTGGGAGGTCGTCACCAACCGACGCCTCTTCGACGCCAACGTCGAGACAGCGATCCTCGCGCAGATCCTCGAGATGCCGATCGCCGCGCCGTCCCACGTTCGCGCGGATGTCCCGCCCTCGCTCGACGCGCTCATCCTCAAAGCGCTCGACCGCGATCCAGACCGACGATGGCCAACCGCCCTCGCCTTCGCCGAAGCGCTCGAACACGCTGGCGTCCCGCCGGCGTCGCAGGACACTGTCGCCCGATTCGCGTGCAACGTCCTCGCGGACAAACGCGCGCAGCGCATCGCGCTGCAACGTCGGGTCGAGGGCATGCCGCCGCTGCCCGAAGCGGCACCAGCCGCGAGCGCGCAGGTCGCGTACGCGCCAAACGCAAGCGCGCACGTCGCCAACGCGCAGAGTACGAGCGCCCCGATCGCGAGCATGCCGAGCGTGAACGGAGTGCCGAAGACCGTGGCGTTCGACGCGTATGCGACGCCGCCGCCCGTGGCGTACACGCCACCCACGTCGGGTGGATCGCTTCCGTCCTTTGGGCCGACCTCCGCTCAGCAACAACGCAGCGGAGCACCGCACGCTCCGCACCATGGACAAGCACAGGAAGCGACCAACCCGCTCGTCTTCGTGGCGGTCGGAATGGTGGTCATCGGCCTCGCGTTCGGCGCGGCGTCCGTCGCGGTGCGCGCACGCGCTCGCGGCGAGCGGGTGGAGCTTGCGCCCATCGAGGTTCCCAACGCGATCGCCGTGCTACCGACGGCGGGGAGCGACCGGCCCGCGATGCAAGACGCCGGAGCGAGCAGCCCCTCGAACGAGCAGCCCCCGATCGCGGACAGCGGAACGCCAGCAGCACGAACGACGGTCCCCGCACGGAGACGTCGTCGGCCCACGCCCTCCGAAGGCGTCGAGTTTTGACCGCGCTCGACGAAAGACCTTTCGTCACGGTACGTCGATCGATGCGGTAATCTCTTCGGCGGCTTGCGAAGAGCGCACCCTGTAGGTCACCCTGCGTAGTGCGAGTCATGCTCTCTCGTCGCGTCTCTGTGTTTTGCTCATCTTTGCTGCGGACTGCTGCGTGGCTCGGCGCGATCGCCGCGAGCGCAGGGTGCGCAGCGAGCGTGAGCCCCGATCGAAGCGACGGAAGCTCGATCGACGGCGGCGCTATTGGTCCCGGCGCGGACGCTTCGCGTGACGTGCGATTTCGAGACGTACCGGACCCGCTGCCGGACGCGTTTCGAGAGCCGCCGTGCCCCGACGGATCGACGGACGGCGTGCGCATGTACGAGTGCGATCCGTTTACGAACCGCGGCTGCGCGTCGGGCATGGCCTGCTACCCGTTCATCGAATACCCCATGGGTCGCTGCGCTCGCGAGATCTACCGCGCGACGTGCATCCCCGCGGGAACACAACCCGTCGGCGCCCCGTGCGAGGGAAGCAACGCGTGCGTCGCAGGAAGCTCGTGCTTCGCGACCGGCGCCGGGACGCGCTGCCTTCGGCTGTGCCGACTCGACGGGGCAGAGCCGCGCTGCCCGCGCGGAAGCGTCTGCGAGCCGACGGACTTGCCGGACTTCGGCGCGTGCGACTGAACCGTGAGGCGCGAGTTGAGAGCACCAACAGTGGTTCGAAACAGAACGGATCGGTTTCTGCGAGCGAGCGCTCGTTGGATCGCGGCCAGCGCGGCTGTCGTGGGCGCGGGCTGCGGCGCGAAGACCGAGCTGGATGTTCCTCCGCTTGTTCCGCCGCCGCCCGAGTGTGCGACAGACTCGGACTGCGACGACCGTCGGTATTGCACTGGCGTCGAGGTGTGCCGCGAAGAACGGTGCGTCCGCGGCGTCGCGGTGCAGTGCGACGACGGCGATCGATGCACCGATGATCGATGCGACGAGGCCACGCGCGCGTGCACCTTCACGATGGCGACGCGCGACAACGACGGCGACGGCCGCCGCGGACCGCGCCCCGGAACGCAACCAGGAACGCCCGACGCGTGCGGCGACGACTGCAACGACGACGATCGCACGGTGTTTCCCGGCGCGACCGAGGTCTGCAACGGGCGCGACGACAACTGCAACGGCGTGATCGACGACAACGCGACGTTCACTCCGGCGGGGCCTGACGTCGCGGTGAGCGAGCCGTCGCTCGCGCCCTCGAGCGTCGGGGGCGTCGCCTGGTCGGGCAGCAGGTACCTCGCGTCGTTTTGGGGCTACGAGCGCGGCGCGGCACATGTGTATTTCACCGCACGAAACGCCGATGGATCCGCGGCGCAGCGCCCCGAGACGCGACGCATCACCATCAGCGAGCCCGACGCGTACGGTGCGGGCGTCGCGTGGACCGGTCGCGAGCTCGGCATCGTCTGGCAAGACCGGCGCGACGGCGACTACGAGATCTATTTCAACAGGCTCAACGCCGAGGGCGAGAAGCTCGGGCCGGACCAGCGGATCTCCTTCGCGAGAGGCTTCTCGATCAACCCGTCGATCACGTGGACGGGCGAAGACTTCGTCGTCGCGTGGCAGGACGAGCGAGACTCGTCCGTCGGCAATCCCAACGGCCGAAACTTCGAGATCTACCTGCAGCGCATCGACCGCGAAGGACGCCAACTCGACGACAACGTTCGACTGACGCGAGACCCGGCCAACAGCGAATCTCCAGTGCTCGCGTTTGGCGGAGGGTCGGTCGGAGTCGCCTGGCTCGACGGTCGCACGGGCACGCCCAACGCGTCCGGAGCGCGCGCGATCTTCTTTGCGCCGTTGACCGCGGCACTCCAACGAATGGCTCCGGATCTTCGCGTCACGCCGATGGGGTTCGACGCCGTCTCACCGACGATCGCGTTCAACCGCGATCGGTGGGTGATCGCGTGGCACGACGCGGCCGAGCGCAGCGCCGACCGCGAAATCTGGGGCGCCGTTCGCAGCGCTTCTGGATCCGAGCTCGTCGCGCCGCTGAGACTCACGACGGACAACGCGTTCTCTCGGTATCCGTCGCTCGTGCCGCTGGGCGATCGCGTGATGGTCGTGTGGGCTGATGATCGAATGGCAGACGGCTACGACATCTGGGCGCGGATGTTCGACGCGTCGCTGCGCCCGCTCTCGATGGAGCAGCGCGTGACGATGGCGTCGCGCGACTCGGTGTACCCGCTGACGGCGCTCGGTCCCAACGGCGACATCGGCGTGCTCTTTCGCGACCAGCGCGAAGGACGCTGGCGCGTCCGCTTCACGCGCCTGCAGTGCGCGCTGCCGAGACAATAGCCTCTCGCTAGAACAGCGCGCGGTAGCCCATGCTGAAGAGCAGCCCGCCGATCGGCAGGCGCCCGAGCGGAGACTCGAGCACCGCTCCGCGATAGCCGATGTTGGTGAAGAGCCCGCCCGGCCCGATGCGAAGCTGCGCCCCGGCCATCGCGAGCGCAGAGAACGTCGATCCAGCGAAGGTCACTTCGCTGCCGTCGCCGCGAAGCACGCTCGTTCGCTGAAAGACCCACTGCGGAACGAACGTGAGATATCCCGTCAACGGCGCGTCGTGCCGGGCGAGGTACGCGCCGACCTGCAGTCCCAAATCGAACGTGTCGATCCCCACCACCGTGCGCGGCGCGGTGATGTTCGCGGTCGTCACTGGTGGGCAGAACACGTTGACGTCGCCGGTGACCGGCCCCGAGCAGCCGAACCGGAGGTAGCCCGCGCGAGCGCCGAGCAACAGACCGGGCCCTGCGGGAATGCGCGCGCGCGCGTCGAGCGAGAGCCCCAGGCCCGTTCGAAAGCGCGGGTCGAAGGTCACCATCGCGTCGCCAGCGAACGCGAGCTCGAGCCCCACGTGCGGACGCTGCGGGGGCGGAGGCGGCGCGACGACCTCGGGCCGCGCCGAGGCGCCGAGCTCGAGCGTTGCGCTCGCGACGTCGCCGTCACCGACGAACACCTCTGCGGCGCCTGCGCCGACAGCGCCAGACCAACGGGCGACGCTCTCGTACACGCCGCGCTGCGCCGAAGGCCGAAACGGATCGAGCGACACGCCGCGCGGCGCCCGCGCGCGGACGGCGGCGCCGCTGACGGGTTGTCCGACGGCGTCGTAGACGCCGACGAGGATCCGTCGAGAGCCCTGCGAGCCGGTGTACTCGGCGCTCATCGAGCGAGCTCGCACGACGACGGGCCCTGCTTGCGCGGGGCCCCACTCGCGCTCGACGCTGCCCGTTCCGCCGGCGTCGATTGCGCAGCGAAGCGAGTGGCGACGAAGGGGCGAGAGCTCGAGCGGAGCGGAGACCTCCGACAGCGGACCGCCGTTGATCGAGCAAAACGCGCCGTTGCTGACGCGTACCGACGCGCGGCGACCGGCGCCGCCCGGATCGAGCGACACCGCTGCGACGCGCACCGTCGACACTTCGCTCGGACGACCTTCGAACCCGTCGGCGTCCACCGCAGAGATGCGCGCGTGATAGACGCCGGCGCCAACTTGCGCGTCGAGGTTGGTCACCGCCGCCGGGACGCGTGCGTCGACGACGAGGTCGTTGAACCGCGCGTCCCGCGCGAGCTGCACGTGCCATACGACCGGCGCGGGTCCTGATGCACCGCGTCCGTACTGGGCTTGCAACCGCGTGCGCGCGTCGGAGTCGGCGCCATCGACAAGAACGAGCGGCGCGAAGGCAGAGTTCCACACAGGCCGCGCCGGAAGCGGCTGCGGCGGCCTCGGCGGACGGCCTCGATCGGCGCGAGAGCCAAACCCTTCGTTGACGGCGACCGTGCGTCCAGCGGCGCGCAAGCTCGACGCGCCCTGGTGCACAGAGAGCCTGGTGCTCGCGCGAGCGTCGACGTTGACGAGCGACGAGCCCGCGCCGACCTGCGCGGTCGCCGAGGGAGTCTGCACCGTCACTTGTCGGGGCGGTTGCGAAGGAGCAGCGCCAGCGAGGGCGGCGAGGCTCGCTCGAAGCGTTCCGCGCTCGAGGCGAGTCTCCGACGCGTTGCCGGCGTCGAGCCGCTGCGCGCTGCGTCCGAGCACGACGACGAGCGTGTTCTCATCGAGCTGAAGCTGAGTCTCGTCGATGAAGGTCACCTCGGCGGTCGACTGATCGAGCGTGCCTAGCCGGTGTCCTCGCGAGAGCGACTCGTCGCGCCGCGCGCGGTGTTGCTCGGGCGTAAACGCGTTGACCTCGTTGCGCACGAAGCTCACCCGAGCCGCGGTCGTCGGGGCAGCGCCGGTCGCGGTTCGCGGCAGTCGCAGGATCTGCCCGGGACGAAGCCTGTGCGGCAGTCGTCCGAGCCCCGGGTTGTTCTGGTGGATCAGATCGATTCGACCGACATCCCCGTAGAGCCGCTGCGCGATCGCGGGACAGGTGTCGCCCTGTTGAACGCGATAGTCCTGCGTCTCCTGCGCGTACGCTGTGCTCGGCGCGAGCGCGCGCAGCACGAGCGCCAGGCCGCTGACCGACCCACTGGAGACGCACATCCATCGCGCGCGCCCAACGCGCGGACTTGCCTTCGAACCCGTCATCGACCTCTCCGAATCAATCGCACGACCTGCTTGCAAATCGCCTCGTCGCTGGCGCCCGTCGCGGCCACGTCGCTCGCGCCCGCGCGGATGAACGACGGGGTCGCGACGTCTGGTTCGATCACGAGCACTGGGAGCTTCGCGGTCGCCTCCCCGGCGCGCGCCGCGATCACGCGCGCCAGTGAGTGTTCGCCTCCGACGATGATCACTTTGGCCGGCCGCTTGGCGAGCGCCGCCGCGTCGGGAGGGCTCTCGCCCTTCCAGAACGCTCCGTTGACGCCGTGGACCGCGAGCGCGCTGCGTAGTTTCTCCGCGCGCTCTGCGTCGAGCGCCCAGAGAAACACGCGCGGCATCGTTCCCTCGGCCGCCGGAGGCGCCATGGAATCGCGAGGTTGCCCGGCGTGCGCCGCGGAGGCGTCGATGAGCGCGCGGGCCTCGCGGCTGAGCGCGGCGTGCTCGACCCGCGTCTGAACCTGCCTGGCGTCGAGCGAGACTGCGTCGATTCCCCGCAGCGCCTCGACGAGCCCGTCGCGAAACTGTCGAGCGTTCGGTCGATCCTCGGCGCGCTTCGCCAGCGCGCGCCGCATCACCGCCTCGATGCCAGGCGAAACCGTGGTGACTCCCTTCTCGCTCAGCATCGGTGGCTCGACGAACAAGTGTTGCGCCATGAGCTCCGGCGCGGATTCGCGCTCGAAAGGAGGGTCGCCGGACAGCAGCTCGAAGAGCATCACGCCCGCGGCGTAGATGTCCGTCGGCGGCCCGACGTCGCGGCCCTTGCACTGTTCGGGAGACATGTAGATCGGCGTTCCCTGCACCGAGCGCGTCGCGGTGAGGCGGTCTCCACCGACGCGGTCGTCCATCAACGCGAGGCCGAAATCGAGGACCTTGATGTGATCGACGCGGTCGCCAGCGTCGAGGAGCATCACGTTCTCGGGCTTGAGGTCTCGGTGAACGATGCCCATCCCGTGCGCCACTTCGAGCACGGCCAACAGCTGGTCCATGATCCCGCAGACGCGCTCGATCGGCATCAGCGCGCCGCGCTCGTCGCGGATCCGATCGAACAGCTGCGTGCCGCGCACCAGCTCCATCACCATGTAGAGCTCGCCGAGGTGCTCACCGTAATCGTGGACGGCCACGATCGACGGGTGCCTCAGCCGCGCGAGCGCGACCGCTTCTCGCTTGAAGCGCGCGCGTTGCTCGGGGCGGGCCGAGAACTCCTCGAGCAAGAACTTGATGGCGACGGGCTCGCCGATCGTCAGGTGAATTCCTCGGTAAACGCGGCCGAAGCCGCCCGCGCCGATCAGCGATTCGACCTGATAGCGTCCGCCGACGATCGAGCCGAGCCGCGGATCTTCGAACTTGTGCCCGCACTCGCTGCACGCGTCGACCGCGCGGACGAGCGCGCCGCACGTCGGACAATGAACCGCGCCGAAGCCGGGCGTAGTGATCGCCTCTGCGCCGTCTGCATCGATGCTGTCGATCGTGGGCGCGATCGCGCGCGGATCGACGCGATCGACCGCGGTGTCCCCCATCGTTGGATCACGCGCGACCTCCTCGAATCCGACCGTTCCCCGCAGCACCTTCGCGTTCACGTTGATCGACACGAGCGGCGCGTCCGGCTTGGTCGCACCCGCCGAGTAGTCGACGGTCTTCGCGACCACGCGCGTCACGCGCTCGCGCGCTTCGAGCGCGCTCGGTCGCGCAGGTTCGGTCGATTGCGACGAGTCGCCGTCCTTTTTGTCCTCGCTCATCGAACTAGCTCCACGATGGCCACGAGTTGCTCTTTGCCGCGCAGCGGGTGTTCGCCGAGCGGTCGAAACTCAAACGCGTCTCCAGCCGCGCCGGCAGCTTCGCTCGTGAGTAGCGTTTGCCCCGGCCGAGCGAGCGCCTCGAGCCGCGCGGCCACGTTTACGACGTCGCCGATGGCCGTGTAGTCCATGCGCGACTCGCTGCCGAGGTTTCCGACGATGACCTCACCGCTGTTGACGCCGACGGCGATCTTCACGTCGATACCGTACTTCTGCTTCCACTCTGGCGCGCTCGCATCGACGAAGCGATGCATGTCTTCTGCGCACGCGACGGCCCGCTCGCCGTGGTCATCCATCGCGTTGGGGGCGCCGAAGAACGCCATGATCGCGTCGCCGACGAACTTGTCGACCGTGCCCTCGTGCCGAAACACGACCTCGGTCAGCACCGTGAACAGCTCGTTGAGAAACTCGACGACCTTCTCGGGGTCTGCGCGCTCGGCGAACGGCGTAAACGAGACGACGTCCGCGAACAGGACGGACACGGCGCGCCGCTCGCCGCCGAGCTCGAGCTTTCGTCGACCCTCGGCGATTTCTGCGGCGACCGTCGCAGGCAAGAAGCGCGAGAGGTCCTTCTCGACCCCGGCGCGGCGAGCGATCTCCTTCTCGCTAGCCGACAGATCGTCGGCCATGACCTCCATCGACGAGCCGAGCCCCTCGAGCTCGTCTCCGGTCTTGACCGTCGAGCGCGCGGTGAACTTACGCGCAGCGAACTCGCGGGCGAGCTTCATCAGCTCGCCGATCGGCCGCGTCGTGCGAGACGCGATCCACGTGGCGACCAGCGTCGCGATGATCCCGATCGCGACGATCTCGATGCTCACCGCGCGCCTCGTCGCGGCGAGCGACGTGAACACTTGCTCTGCGGGCCGCCGCGCGAAGACGGCGACCTTGAGCGCAGGGATGGTGCGAACCGAGCCGACCCAAGCGCTGCCGTCGGGCTGCGTGAACTCCGCAGAGCTCAGATACAAGACGCTCAGTCGCTCGGGAGGAAAGAGAATGACCCGAAAAATATCGCGACCGACCATCGATGTGCCGACGCGGAGATTGACGTCCTCGACGGCGCGCGAGGTCGCGAGGACCTCGAGCTCTCGACCGACGAGCACGAGGCCGTCGTCGCGCCCTTCGAAGTGATCTCGAGAGAGCGAGCGGAGGATCTCGGGAACCACGCCCCGTCGCACCTGGCCCAGCACCCACCCGGTGCGCTGACCACCAACGACGATCGGCTGCACGAATTGCAGCTCGAGTCCGCGATCGCGCGTCGCCGACGGCGCGAGCCACTGCCCTCGCTCGTCGTAGTCGCGGTGCTCGCGCGCGATCGACGCGGGCGCGGCGGCTTCTGCGCCCTCGCCTCGGATGACCGTGTCGAGCTTGCTCCCGTCGGGGCCATAGATCGTGACCGCGTCGAGCTCTTCGCAGCGCGACAAGAGCGCGCGCAGCAACGCGACCTTGGCGTCAGGGTCGGTCATGCGCGCCTCTGCGAGGACGTTGACCATCGCGCCGATCGTGCGACCCGCAGACTGGAGCTGCGATTCGAGCATCGAACCCGCATGGTCCATCACCGACGACTGATGGGCCTCTTCAGCGTGCAAGAGACCCTTGCGCTGAAGGCTCGACACGACGGGACCGACCGCGAGCAGCGGAAGCACCGCGAGCGCGAGCATCGCGAAGGTCCACTTCGTGCGAAGCGAGAGCCCGCGGGTCGCCGTGGCGACCGTCTGCGCACTGGCGCTCATCGCGAGCTGCTCGGCGTTGCAGCGGAAGTGGACGGCGCGGCGTTGCTCGGACGCGAGGCGTTAGCCGGCGGCGCGGGATCGACGACCCTGAACTCGACGCGTCGGTTGCGCTCGCGCCCCTCGCGCGTGCGGTTGTCGGTGAACGGGCGGGTAGGTCCATACCCGTGCGCCTCGAGTCGCTGCGGCTCGACGCCGTGCGAGGCGAGCCAGAGCATGACGGCGGTCGCGCGACGGACGCTGAGATCGACGTTGAGCTCGGCGTTGCCTCGGTCGTCGGTGTGTCCCTCGACGCTGAGCCTTCGCACGTCGCTTCGCGCGCGCATCGCGTCGGCGACCGCCTGCAGCACCGGAAACGAGCGCGGCTGAATCGTGGCTCGCGCCGTGTCGAAGTACACCTGCTCGAGGATTCGAAGCAGCCCTGCCTCGAGCCGAACGAGCGACGGACATCCGTTGCGATCGGGGTCGGGATTGGGACCGCCCGGTTCGTCGGGGCAGTGGTCGACCGCGTCTGCGATGTTGTCGTTGTCGCGATCGATGAGCGGACAGCCAGCTCGAAGCGGGTCCGGTCGAGGCCCGGCCGCGACGGACACGCACGCGTCAAGCGGATCGACGACGCCATCGCCGTCGCCGTCGGGCGCGGGACAACCTGCGCGCGTGGGATCCGCCACGGGACCGACCGGGACGGTGGGACACCGATCGATCGGAACGAGCACGCCGTCTCCGTCCCGATCGAGCTGACGTTCGTCGCAGCGCTCGCCGAGCGGACAGGGATCGGAGTCGGCGGGATCTGTCGCTCGGTGCGTCGCCGATCCGACGGCCGACGATCCACCATCTCCAGCAGCGCTCGAAGCGCGACCGCTGGCCGCGCGACCCTCGCGCGTCGCGAGAGAGTCGGCTTCACCAGCGTTGCGGCGCGGGACTCGGGCTCCGTCGAAGGCGAGAAATGTCGCAGAAAACACAGCACGAAACGCAGGAGTTCCGACGGCGCGCGAGAGGCCCGGCCCGAGCCCGAGCCCGAGCTCGACCCACGAAGCGGGCTTGATGCGACCGGTGGCCATCACCTCGGCTGCGACGTTGCTGCGGGCGAACATCCGCTCGGCTGGCGTTTGCAGAGACGCCTCGAGCCCGACGCTCGCGCGGTCCATGAAGAACGTCCACGCGACGCCAGCGTTGGCGAAGATCTCGCTCGCGACGACAGGTCCGTCCGTGATCGTCGGATCGAACGCTGCGCCGATGTCGAGCCGCGGACGGGCGTGATACCCCGCCGTGAACGACCACCGAATGGGGCCGCCGCGCCCAGCCAACGCGAGGTACAAGCGCCCGCGAAACGCCTCGTCCGTGACGAACTGCGTGCGCCGCGCCGAGAGCAAGAACCCGAAGAAGCCCTGCGCGCCGAAGTACACGCTGAGGGGGTCGCGATCGGCCTGTCCGGCGAGCCGCAGCCGCAGTCCGAAGCGGGGATCACCGACCGCGAGGCCCTCTCGAACTCCGCCTTGAACGATGGCAGTCAACCCGGCCGCGCTGCTGGAGATCGTCGCCGCGAACGGCAGATCGAGGTCGAGATGGAGCCTCTGAAACACCTCGGCGGCGGCCTGCGCGTGAAACACCACGAAGTGATCGACGATGCCGAAGCCAGGGTCTCTCGAGCCTGCGGGTCGGTTGAAGACCAGCGGGCGCAGCGCGTAGTCCGCGGTGAGGCCCACGTGCAGCGTGCCAGAAGAGTCCCTCGGCGCGCGCGGATGGCTCGTCGTGAAGAACGCGTCGCCCGCGGGCGCTGGCTCGAAGCGATCGAGCGCCCAGCCGGTGATCTGCGCGCTGGCTTCCCGGCGGTTTCCCAGCAACGTCGCCACCGAGATCGCCGCTGCCACCAGCCAACGACCAGAGATTCGAACGCCTTTTCTCGACGTCCACGGCAAGGGAGCAAGAATCGACATGGGACGCGCTCTAGGTACACCAGTTCAAGTGACAAGGGCAGGGGCCCTTGGGCGCCGTAGTACGACCCCGCGCTCGGGACATTCACGGACTCGCGAGAGACGTACGTGTTCTCTTGCGCGGCTGATGGCTTTCGCGCGATGGAGTGCATCGTCGAGCGATGTGGCGCCAAATCTACGAAAGCCCGTGGAACGACCCGGTGAGCTACATCGCCGTCAACGTCGCGGTGCTCGCGGCGGTGCTCTTGTCGAAGAGCGCGATGCGGGCGTTTCTGTTGGTCTTCGTCGCAGAGATCCTGCTCGACGCGACGCTGACGTTCAAAGGCGCGCCGATCCCTCCCGCGCTCGGACCGTACATCGGGATCCCGTTCGTGATCCTCGGCGACGCGCGGGCGATCATCCTCCTCGAGCGCGTTCGGCGCGTTCGCTCTCCGAGCGAGTTCGTCTCGCGCGACCCGCTTCGTCCGACGCTCGTCGCGATCGCGATGGCCTTCGCGGTGCCGGTGATGCAGGCGATCTTGCTGCAGGTTCTGCCGTCGGTGTTCGCGGACCGACGACGGCTGTTTCTCGCGTACGAGCTGCT
>LNEO01000110.1 GCA_001465015.1 Deltaproteobacteria bacterium Ga0077539
TCGTGCGCCCCGCGCTCGCGCTCGCGGAGCGCTCGCTCGCTCGATGGGCGCGCGTGATCTTCGCGTTCGTCGCCGTGCAATACGCGTTGTGGGCCACGGCAGACATCGTGATCCTCTCTGGCCACGACGCTGGCTACGGGCTGAGGCTGATCCCGAGCGCGCTCTACTACGCGGTCTTTCTCCCGCTCGTGTGGCGCAGCGCCCCCGACGAGGTCCGCGCGTCGTGAACACGAGGCTCACCGCTCTCTCGCTGGCGCTCTCGATCAGCGTCACGGCGTGCCCGCCGGCTCGTCGTCCGCCCTCGGAGCCGGGCGCGACGACGACGCTCGACGCAGCGCAACCGACGATCGACGAGCGCGCCACGATCGAGTTTCGCCTCGAAGGACGCAGCGTCCGAACGCTCACGCTCCGCGCCCTGCGCGAGCGCGTGATCGAAGAGACCGTGACCAACTTCGACCCGTACTACGGGCGCGACAAGCGGTTTCGGGCGCTTCCGATCGAGCGCGTCCTCGCGATCGGCTTCGAGGGCGAGGCCACGGGTCCCTTGGCCACTCGCCCGTTCGTCCTGCGCGCACGCGACGGCTACACGGTCCCGCTCGCGGGAGAGCGCTTGCTCGAAGGCGGCGGCTACCTCGCGTTCGCAGACGACGAGCACGTCGGTCGCTGGGACCCGATCGGTCCGCGCCGCTCCGATCCAGCGCCGTTCTATTTCGTCTGGAAGCATCCGTCGCAGGTCAACCTCGAGACCCACCCGCGACCGTGGCAGCTCGCGGTGATCGAGATCGCTCGATACGAAGCGATCTTTCCTCACACGGTCCCCACGCGCGCCGCAGAAGGGTCGCCAGCGCGCCGCGGTTTCGCGACGTTCGCGCGCGAGTGCGTGCGATGCCACGCGATCAACCGCGAGGGTGGACGCATCGGCCCCGAGCTCAACGTCCCGCAGAACATCACCGAGTACCGCCCGGTCGAGCAGATCCGCGCGTACATCCGCAACCCGCTGACCTTTCGGTACGGCGCGATGCCGGCCCATCTGCACCTCACCGACGCCGACCTCGACGACCTGGTGGCGTACTTCACCGCGATGCGCGAGGAGAAATTCGATCCCGACGCGCCTCGCGCCTCGGATGCGGGGTACGCTCGCGACCCGTGACCGATCCGACCGTGGATCACCTCCGCGCGAGGCTCGACGAGACGCCCTCGGCGATCGCCCGCACGCACGCTGCAGCGACGACGTTTGTCGCCGAGCACGCACGCGCGCTCGAGGCGCCTCGTCGCTGGGCGCTCTCGGGCATCGGCGCATCCGAAGGAGTCGCGCGCGCAGCCGCCGCCTGGATCCAACGCGAGGGCGCTGCGAGGGCTGAGTTCGTCCCGTTTTCGAAGTGGCTCTGCCAGCCGAGCTCGACGCTCGGCTTCGACGGCGTCGTCGTGTTCTCGCAAGGGATGAGCCCCAACGCGCGCATCGCGACGGCGCGCGCGCCGAAGAGCAGCACACGAATTCTAGTCACCGCGTCGCCGTCACATCCTGCGGCGCTCGATGCGCGCGGTGAAGGGTGGCTGCTGTGCACGCACGAGCCGGCCGACGAGGGCGCGCTGCTCGTGCGCCTCACCGGCCCCTCGTGCGCGCTCACCGTCGCGCGAGCGCTCGCCGACGCTGTCGCGGCGGCTCAACGATCGAACGGCGGTGGTTCGCTGAGCGCCGAACGCGCCTTCGAGCGTGGCGTCGAGGTCGGTCGGTCGATCGCGAGCGCGATGGACGTCTCGGCGCTCGAACACGTTCGCGCGATGCTCTGCGCCGCGGGCGACGACGAGACGCACGGGGGCCTCGCGTGGGTGTGGATGGAGTCGACGCTGTGCGCGCCGGTCGCCCTGTGGGACTTGCTCGGCTTCGCGCACGGGCCGTACCAGTCGCTGTTCGACCAACGAGCGACGCTCATCGCGCTCGAGCAGGCCTCGCACGGGGCGCTGGTCGACCGCGTGGCGTCGATGCTCGACCGCGATCGGCACACCCTCGTGCGCGTCCGGGCGGACGAGCTCGGGCCGTTCACCGTGTTTTCGCACCTGGGATCGTTGTGGGCGCTCGCGATCGCGCTGCTCGAGCGCCGCCCCCGTGACCTTCACACCTGGCCGGGCAAGGGCCGCGACAAGCCCCTGTACGACATCACGGAGTGAGCGGGGTTGGTGGCGATCGTCGGTCGGTTGTGCGACCGTCAGGGTCAGCGCGTCGAATCGTCGCGTCCGTAACGCTTACACACTACGCTTCAGTCCGAACCATGCTCCGCCCCGCCGTACGACCCGCCCTCGCCCTGGCCGCGCTCGCCCTCTCGGGCTGCATGTTGGATTGGAACTCCCTGCGAGCAGACGCGCGCGCGCCGGCCGACACGATGACGGCAGACATCGTCGAGCCGATCGACACGGGCGTCGTCGAGGACAGCGGCGTCATGGTGGACAGCGGCGTCGATACGGGTGTCAGGGTGGACAGCGGCGTCGACACGGGCGTCTTGGTGGACACGGGCGTGGACACCCGCGGCGATACGGGCGTCGTCACGGACACGGGCGTGGATACGGGCGTGGATACCGGCGTGGATACGGGAGTGCCCCCTCCCGACGTACAGCCGCCATGCATGGGACCAATCGTGATCAACGAGCTCCAGTCC
>LNEO01000111.1 GCA_001465015.1 Deltaproteobacteria bacterium Ga0077539
GTGAACACGGGCACGTGTACGGTTTCTCTGTCCGGCTGGACGCTGCGCTACGGCTCCTCCGGTACCATGAGCGGCTCGGGTTCGACGGTTTGGACCGGCACGGCAGCACGTTCGCTCGCACCTGGGCAGTACGGCATCGTCCGGGGTGGTGCCGTGGCACCTCCTGCAGGAGCCGCCGTCGATCTCGGCTTCGTTACGGTTTTGGGGTTCAACGATGCAGGTGGTGGTGTTGGACTGTACACGCCGGGAGGAACGCGGATCGACAGCGTCACGTGGCAACAGATGGGCGGGAGCACCATCGTCGACGCGATGCATCCTCACCGCGAAGGCATGCCTGCGACAGCGCCCCCAGGGACGGGTACTGTCATCAT
>LNEO01000112.1 GCA_001465015.1 Deltaproteobacteria bacterium Ga0077539
CCAATCCGATGCGCTTACGTCGACCGCTGGCTCGCCGTTCACGCCGCCTTCTTCCTCCATTCGGAGCTCCCGATCAAGAGGGGACCTGAACGGTTACGGGTGCATAATGCGGACCCGACGTGCATGATCGTGATCAGACGTCATCACTCAGCGGAAAATCCTGTAGGTCACTTTAGTGTTGAGACTGTCGTGGACGGAACAGCTGTGCTGACACATCAGACGAAAGTCCCGGGCGGAACCGCAATCGTTCGTGTAAATGCAGCGGATCCGGACTCCATAGCACGAGTCAGAGATATGAGAATCGACCGTGTCAGTCCTGAGAATGCAAGAGCCGCGAGAGTTCGGCAGGAAGCAGAAGTTGGCCCATCTGGCCAGTACAACACGCGTAGCAACAATTGCGCGACCCACTGTGTCAACGTGGCACGAGCAGGCGGAGTTGCCGATGTGCCTGAACCACACCAAGTGCGCGCGTTGGACGCATTCATGCGAGGAGGCGATTGATGGCAATTCGAGAGGAAGTTCGCGCGGCAGTTCGTCGCGCCTCGATAGGCAGTGGCGTCGGACCTGCGTTGGATCAGTTCTTCGCCGATGCGTCGCTGGATTGGACCAAGATCGACGACCCTGTTCTTCGCGTGGTTGAGCTCTGGTATCGAAGTGCGAGTCATTCGACTCATCAGTACTGGACGTATGTGCACTCGTCAGCGTTTAGTGCTGGCCCGCACACCCCGTCGGATCACGACATCGACGAATACGTTCGTCGCCCACTTGATGAAGAAGGGGCGCTTGAAGATGCGCTTGACGCTGCGTTTCTCGCACTGACCTCGTACGTGAACTGCTTCAATCAAGAGACTGCGATATCTCTTGTTCGAGCCATGGACGTCGTCGTTGAAGCGGAATTCGCAGTTCTAAAGAAGAGTCGAGACTATTTGATGTTCATTCATCTTTCGAACTGGCTAATCAATGATCGCTAGTAGATGTGCAGTCGCGAGGATTGGCAACAACGAGTGAAGGGACCGTCCGGCTGAGCGGCTGACGGGGGTTGAGTTTGTCGGAGAACAGAGTGGTCCGTGGAGGGAGCTCCGGGAGAAAATAGGGCCTACCGCGACGCTGCAAGCCTGCCAGCCGTGCGTCGCGGAGGAGGCTTGATGACAACTTCTCGCACGATCCCACCCGCTGTCTACTGCGCCGAGCGACGATTCGACGCGCTCGTCGCCCTCGAGATGGGCGAGCTCACCGTCGCCCAGTTATTCGAGGGATTGGCTCAGCTCCGCCAGTGGTGATCAAGCGTACGTCCTATCCGACGTCGCTTGTTTTCGTGTGCGCGATATAGCGGCGGTCACCCTGCGTCGTCGGGCGCGGTCGGGAGCAGTTCCTCGATCAGCCGCTCGTGCTTCTGCACGACGGAGGAGCCGACGTCGAACACGCGCAGCCGTGAGGAGTCGATCACCACGAGCTTGCTTTCGTCTGTTGTAAACGCCGCGTGCGATTCGCGGGGCACCGATGACACTCGACCGAGCGACGCGCGTCCGTCGCTCACCACGCCGTTGCCGTGAAGGAGGCGAAACGTCTGGTCGGACTTGCGCACGATCACGTGCGGGCCCGCTCGGCGTCGACCGAACCGCTCGGGTGTCAGGATCGGAATCGCTTCGCCCACAGGTTGAACGGAGCCCTCATCCTGCAGGGATGTGTGCTCCTCTTTCTCCCCGAGCGCCCACACATATCGCCCATCGGGAGTGTCGGCAGAACTGCTCGATGCCTCGATGATCTCCAGCGACGCGATCTCCGAGGGCTCGAGAGAATCTGCCGCGAGCGCGGGTATCGAGCATGGCCCGTCGAGATTCGCGCTCGTGGTGCCCGAGTCACTTGCTGGGCGGGTAAACGCAAGCGCAGCGCCCACGCGGCGAGCGCCGACAAAGGGAACCCCTGCCATCACCCGCTCCGTCCCGAGTTCCGCGAACGCGGGTCCAGAATGGCACGCGCGAAATCAACGCGATCCCAACGGGTGCTTCGTTCTCCGAGCGTTCCAGCGACGACGTCGCAGTCGTGGCAGCGCACTCCGTCATGCGTCCATCCGCGAAGGGCTCCACAGGCACAACAAACGGGCGAATACTGTTGCTCGCTCAACACGCCGCGCGGCGCGGAGTACTCGTCTGGACGTTGTGCCGCGTCGAATAGCGCTGTGAGTTTCAACGTGAGCAGCGGGCAAGCGCAGCACGATCGAGAGGGATTGTCAGCACGGTCGCGCTCGGGCGCGCCAGTCGTCGCCCCCATCCGCGCTACAGTCGCTCGCGATGAAGTACTGGCGGACGATGCGCGCGTTCGTGGTGGGCTACCTCGGCCTGTCCGCGTTGGGGGCCATCATCGCGGCGATCGCCACGGGAAGCCTTGCCGCGGTCGGCGTGGCTGCGGCCAGCTGCACCATCGCTGCCTTCGCGTGGTTCATGTTTCAAAAGGCCATGGACGCGTTCGCGGCGGCGGTCGGTCGCTCGCGCGCTACGCTCGACGCGCTCGCGACGCGCGGGATGGACTCTCCCAAGAGCCCCGTTCAAGAGAAGTGGGACGCCTCGGTCGCGCAGACGTTTCTCGGATCGCGACACACCCTGTCCTGGACCAACATGGGCAGCGGTCTGACCCTGGACGCAACGCACGACGGAGCTCGATGGCAGTTCGCGAGCTATGTGCAACCGACGCGAAACTCGCCGATGTACCTCGTGAGCTCGTATGCGCGGGTGGAGCTCGGCGGGGCGAACATCCCGTTCAAGATCGCGCGGCAGGGCGTCGGCGGTCGTCTCGCTGCGGCGCTCGGCGCACCGACGGACGCGCAGATCGGCGACGAGACCTTCGACAAGACCTTTGCGCTGACTGGTGATGCTGCGCTGTTGCGTGAAGTGCTCGACGAGCGCACCCGCCGCGAGCTCCTCGCGTTGAGCGCTGCAGCTTCGGGCAGCTACTTCAACTTGGATCTCGAGGTCGTCGGCGAGAGCCTCGTGCTCCACTGGCCCGGCGAGCTCGACGTACTGCTCGCGATGCGGCTCCGTGATTTCATGGGTCACTTGCGCGCTAGACTGCTCGAAGCCCTCGCGCGAAGGGCGGTCACCGGCGTTCGCGTGGGCGGGTTTCGCTCGATGGGTGAGACCGCAGCCCAGAGCGAAGTCGCCGTAGAGTCGCCCGCGCAAGAGGGCTCCTCGCGCCGGTGATCGAGCTGCGAAGAGCCCGGTCGATCACCGACGCTCGCGCCACCGATGGTCGTCGCTCTTCTCGCGTTCTCAACGGGCACCGGGCCCTTTCGAGCGTACGATCGTCGCCGAATCGATGTGGTCCGAGCGCCTCGAGCGCTGATCGTCTTCGCGTGCAGTCTCCACAGGAGTCCTCGTTGGTCCTCGTCCCGTCTGGTCCGCCGGCCATCGGCCACAATCCGCTCGCGCTGCTGCGCTATCTGCGGGCCTTTCAAACAAGCCCACTTGAATTCGTGGGTGGTCGATTCGCGCGCTACGGCGATCTGTACACGACGTCGATCCGAGGGACGCCCCTGTTTGTGACCCGACACCCCGAGCACATCCACGAGGTGCTCGTGAGCAAGGGAGCCAGCTTTGCAAAACCCGAGACTGGGCTCGGCGCAAAGCAGCTCCGACGCTTTCTCGGTCGGGGGCTGGTGACGTCCAACGGGGACTTCTGGCGCCGGCAGCGGCGCATGATCAACCCTGCGTTCGGGCGAAAGCGCATCGAGGCGCTCGGGGATGTCATGGTGGCCCACGCGCGAGCGCTCGGAGAGCGGTGGAGGCCGGGCGAGACCCGCGACATCGCCGAGGACATGATGTCTCTCACGCTGGGGATCGTCGCCAAGACGCTCTTCGATCACGACCCGCGCGGCGAAGAAGACCGCATCGCCCGCGCGCTCGATGCGTTTCGATCGTTCTCGGGTCCGAGCGTGCTCTTGCCCGAGTGGGTTCCGCTCGCGAGCGTTCAGCGTCCGCGCCGCGCGCTCGCGGACGTCAACGAGATCGTTTACGGGCTCATCGACTCGCGACGGGCAGAGCCCGAGTCAGCGCTCGCGGCCCGCAACGACCTGCTCAGCGCGCTCGTCCTCGCGACGAGCGAGCCAGACGGCGAAGCGCCCGGCGCGCGCATGACCCGCGAAGAGCTCCGCGACGAGATCCTCACGCTGTTTCTCGCGGGACACGAGACCACGTCGCAGGCGCTGACGTGGACCTGGTACCTGCTCTCTCAGCACCCCGACGTCGAAGCGCAGCTCCATCACGAGGTCGACTCGGTCCTTCAGGGACAGCCCGCCACCAGCGCCTCGCAGCTGCCCGTTACCGATCGCATTTTGTCCGAGTCGATGCGGCTTTTTCCGCCGGTGACCACGATTCCGCGCGTGGCCATCGAGGACGTCGAGGTCGGCGGCTACCGCGTCCCGGCCGGGGCCGACATGATTTGTTGGGTGTACTTCGCGCAGCGCGATCCGCGGTGGTGGCGAGAGGCCGAGCGCTTCGACCCCGATCGCTTTCTGCCCGAGCGCTTCGCGACCGTCGTGCGCGGGGCGTACACGCCGTTTGGCGCAGGCCAGCGCCAGTGCATCGGTCGACACTTCTCGCTCATGGAGGCGAGGCTCTTGCTCGCGACGCTCGCGCAGCGCTACCGCCTGCGACTCGCGGCGGGCCATCGCGTCGAGAAGCGCATCGCGGTCACGATGTCGCCGCGCTACGGAATGCGCATGACCCTCGAGCCCCGGTCGATCGCCGCGCCTTGAAAATGTGCGGTCGCCACGGACTCGAACCGGGTAGGCCGCGCTTTGGAGACGCGTGGCTCGACGCTTTGCCTTCGACCGCGGTGAGAGTCTCTCACTTCTTCAACCCGACGTCGTCGGGCGTCGGCGTCGTGAGCGCGATGCCCTCGGGCGTCTCGGCGATCCAGCGCACACCGAGATCGGCGATCGCGATCCACGGCTCGAACGGGTCCTTGATCCGAGCGCGCGCGGGAAGAACATAGTTCGGAAAGTACTGTGACGGTCCGAACGGCGTCGGCTCGTCTCCCGCGACGCGCTCGAGCGCGCGCACGAAGCGCGAGTTGGCTTCGCTCGAAAATAGCCCCGCGGCGACGGCAGCGTTCGGAGTGCGACGGGGGGCAGCCTGCAGCCGATTGACCAGCGCTACGAGCGACGCGTAGTCGCCATCGAGGCTCGCCGCGAGCGCCTCGCGCATGGGCGCTGGCATCGTCGGCGCGCTGGGGCTCTGGGCGAGCGAGGCTCGCAAGACCCACAACGATCGTTCGAACGCCTCGACCGAAGCGAGGGGGGCTCTCTGCGTCTGGTAGCGACGCGAGAGCCACACGACCTTGGGGCCCATTTCGACGGGCGCTCCGACGGTGGACCACGCGCTCGTGCGCCGGTGGCACTCGCGCGCCAGCGACTCGGCCTCTATCAGCGATCGAGCCATGGCCGCGAGCAGCGCGGCCCAGCGCACTTCGATCGGCGCTCGCGCGGCGGTGGTGGTGAAGCCCGCGCCGAGCGAGACCCTCTCGACGAGCGATGCGTCGACGTCGATGAGCGCGCGTTTTCTACGGTAGAACTGCTTCGGAAGCCCGAACCAACGGTGGCCTTCCGAGAGCCACGCCTCCGGCACGAAGCCGTTGGCCGAGAGCGCCTCCCACGCGGCGACTCCGTTGGGGTAGCGCGTCGCGATCCGCAGGCACGCGTCGAGCTGCTCGGCCCGAACGGTCGTGGCTCTTCGCGCTCGAAGCGCGGCGACTTCGAGGGTTTCGGGGTCGATGACCATCGTTGCCTTCGGGGAGAGTGTGAACCGCGGAGCTGCGATCTACCGCTCGCGCGCGGCGATCGGACAATGGTGACTCAACGGAGGATCGTGCGAAAGGTCACTGACACGCGGCGCGCGCGCGGGACGCGGACCCCGTCGACGACGTCGGTCTTTCTCGCGGCGATGCCGTGCGTGAATCGCGTTCTCGCAGCGCCAGCGAGCACGAGCATCGAGCCAGGCTCGAGCCGCACCGAATGGGTCTGTGGCGACGCTGCCTCTGTGTCTCTCAGGTCCATCGTGCAGGCGGCGCCGAGCGAGAGCGAGAGCACCACCGGGCCGAAGCACGGGAGGCAGTCGATGTGCGCGGAGATTCCCTGGCCGGGGAGGTACTCGTTGACGATCACCTGCTCGGGCTCGGCAGAGAGCCCCGCTCGAGCGACGCGCTCGGACAGCGCTTTGGCCCACGAGGGAAGCGGGCCGAGCTTCATCGAAGCGTCCACCGAACGCGCTTTGTAGTCGTAGCGCCAGCCGTGGTGCTGCACGCGCCGCGCGAGGTCGTCGCGCCAGGGCATCGCGTCGATTTCGCTCAGCAACGATCGGGATGAAGCTTCGTCGAGCCATCGCTCGAGCACAGAGAGGCCCTCGATCTGCGTCGAAATCATCGAGCTGCGCGCTCTGCGCACTCGATCGCGCGTTGGCAACTGCCGCCGCCTGGACTCTCACCAGGTAGGTCGCGCCTGGCGAGCGCGCAGCTCGTGGTCTTCGCTCTCGGCGGCGACGCCAGTGTCTCACAGCGAGGGGGCTTGGGTTTGGGTATCGTGGTCGTCGAATCGATGAGAGCGCTGCCCATCGTGCACAGGATCGCAGACGAGCCGTGGCCGACGAGAGAAGAGGCCGAGCGATCGAGGCTGTTCTCGTCGGTGCAGCTCGGGCCGCGGGTCTCGCGGAGACGGACGTGGGTTCCGGCGATGGTTCCGTGGAGAGCCACCGAAGAGGGGATGGTGACCCAGCAGGTGATCGACTGGTACGCGCGGTTCGCGTTGGCCAAACCTGGCGTGATCGTCATCGAGGCGACAGGCATCCGCGACGTCGCCTCGGGGCCGCTCCTTCGCATCGGTCACGACCGGTTCGTCGAAGGGCTCGCGCGGTTGGTCGCCGCGGTTCGCGAGGCCTCCGAGGGCGAGACGCTGCTCTTTGTGCAGTTGATCGACTTTCTCGCGGTGCGGCGAAGGCCCGATCGAGCGAAGTATTTCGCGCGGTTTCTCTCGGTCACCCGCGAGCACCGAGAGAGGCTCGCCGCGCTCACAGGCGACGAGACGCTTCTCGAATGCGACGAGGCGCGCGTGCGCGAGACGCTCTTGGCGCTCGACGACGAGGGCGTGCGCGGCGTGCTCACCGAGCGCGAGCGCGAGTCTCTCGAGTACGGCTATCGCGAGCGGGTGACGGACATGCACCTGCCGCACGTGCGAACGTTGCCCGAGGTGCTGCCGTCGCTGTTTGCTTCGGCCGCGCAGCGCGCAGAGTCCGCGGGCTTCGACGGGGTCGAGCTCCACTACGCGCACGCGTACACGATGGCGTCCTTTCTCTCGGCGCTCAACACACGCGACGACGGCTACGGCGCGAGCTTCGAGGGCCGCCTGCGCCTTCCGCTCGAGGTGCTCTCTCGGGTGCGCGCGGCGGTGTCGGGACACTCAGTCGTCGGGGTGAGGCTGCTCGGGGACGAGGTCATCGAAGGCGGCACACGTATTCGAGACGCCAGTCGATTTTCTGTCGAATTCGCGCGGGGCGGCGCTCACTTCATCTCGGTCTCGAAGGGCGGAAAATTCGAGGACGCCAAGCAGCCCAAGGTCGGCGGCGCGGTCTACCCGTACACCGGCCCGAGCGGGCACGAGTGCATGCCGACGGTTCGCTCGGACGAGCGCGGGCCGTTCGGTCGCAACCTCGGGCTGTCGCGAGAGATCCGCGCCGTGCTGCGCGAGGGGGGTCTCTCTGTTCCCGTCGTGGGCGCCGGTGGAATCAACGGGTTCATCATGGCCGAACGCGCGTTGGAGCAGGGCGATTGCGACGTCGTGGCGAGCGCGCGGCAGTCTCTGGCGGACCCCGATTGGTTCGCGAAGGTGCTTCGCGGCGAGGGCGCGACCGTGCGTCGCTGCAAGTTTACGAACTACTGCGAGGGGCTCGATCAGCACCACAAAGAGGTCACTTGTCAGCTGTGGGACAAGATTCGTCCAGGAGATCCCGAAGAGCCCGCGCACCGCGTGAGCGCCGACGGTCGACGGCGCCTCGTCGCGCCGTAGTCACGGGCGGCGCCATTGACCGCGCACGGGCGCGCGATGCGGAGGTCTGCACGCCTCGCTCACGGCGACGCCGATCGGTTGAACCCCGAGAAACCAGCCCACGCACGCCGCTGCGCCAAGTTTTGTGACGAGGCTCGCGAACGATCCTCCCGCGAAGCACAGCGCTGTCGCCCCGGCGAGCGCTGCGAGCTCGAGCGCGATGAAGACCGCGACGAGCGCGCGTCTCCTGGCGATCCAGCGCCGCGCCGAGGGCTCGTCGAACACCCAGGTGGTCTCGGTCTCGCCCGCGGGCAAGGCGACGGCGACCGCGGCCCCTTCGCCGAGCGCGCCGCGCAACGTGCGGAGGTAGCCGCTCGATCGCTTCGACTCGTCCCACGCTCGTTCGAGCGCCGCGCCATCGGGAGCAACGCTCGGATCGTGCGGCTCGACCCAGACCTCTGCGCGCTCGTCGCTCGCGGCGGCGATCGTGCGCTCGCTCGCGTTCGACAGGGCGATAGCGCCTCCGTAGACCGTCGATCGGTAGGCGCGGTCTTTGAAGTGAATGGCCAGCCCCGAGCGCGCGTCGGCGGCCTGACCGAGCTGCTCGACGGAGTGCGACGCGAGCGCGTTGTCTGGCCCGTCTCCGCGCAGGACGACTCCACGGAGCAGGGGCCCGTTCAACCGCGCGAGCCGTCGATGAAGCGCTCGGAGCTCGCCGAGCGCGGCAGCCGCGATCAGCAGCGCGTTGATCCAGACGATGGATAGCCCCAGCCCAGCCATCAGTTCGTTCGATAGCATCGGTTGCTTCGTTTGCTCGGCGGATGGGGGGATGTTCAGCGGGTCACGCCGAGCTCCGCTTCGACCTCCATGCGGCGCTCGGCGCGAGAGGCGAGCGACGATGGGGCAGCGTTGGACTCGTGCGCTCTGCGGGCGTCCACGGGCGATGCGGGCCGTCGAAGGTGAAGCACAAACGTTCGAAGCAGATAGGCGAGCATGCTGCGCTCGTCGAGCTTCGGGTCGATGCGCGCGACGACCTCGCGCTCGTGCTCGCGAGCCAGCTCGGACCAGTGCACGCCGGGGCGGTTGTGGTGGATCGTGTGATAGCCGTTGTTGCACATCACCCAGTTGAACAAGCGGCCGACGAAGTTGCGCGAGTGGTTGTAGTCGCTCGCAGTGTCGCAGCCGTCGTGCTGAATGAGGTTGATGCGCAGGATGCAGCGCGCGCCGTAGAGCTGCGGGATGAGCACGAAGAAGAGGGTCGCCCAGAAGTCCACGAGCAAGAGCGCGCCCGTGAGGCCGAAGGCGAAGACCATCTCGCGCGTGTATTGTCGACGAAAGTCCTCGCGTCCCGAGAGCGCGCCCCATCGCGTCACGCCATTGAACGTGTGTGGCCCAGCGACGTTGGGAAAGTGCAGGAGATTGAGCAGGTGCCAGCGAAACCCGACGCGCTCGGGCGCTGCCCAATCGGGCTGGCCGTCGTCGTCGAAGTGGTGATGGACGAGGTTGTGCGACGGGATGTTGGCGCTCGCGGGATACAGCGCGCCGAAGGACAAGACGCAGCGCCACGCGAGGTTGAGCGCGTGCGATCGAAAGATGCCCAGGTGCAGGTGGTTGTGGATGACCACCGTGTTCAAGAAGCTGAGCGCGCACGCCAGCGCGAGGGAAGGCAGCGTCCTGAACGCCGGGACCAAGACCATCGTGAAGAGCAGCGCGAGGTAGACGGTCACGATCCCGATCTGGCGCCACTCGGCGGGGTGCTTGACCAGCCAGGATCGAGCGTCGCTTCGAGTCGAGTGCGTAGCGTTCACTGGGGGAGCCTCGGGGCGGTGATCGTCGCGAAACTTGGACGACCTCGCGGTCGCAAGAGAGTCGCGGAATGTTCACTGCTCGAAGCGGGCGCGTCAAGGCTCCACGGCCCCTCGCGCGGCTCGGTCGGCAGACCAAACGGTCAGATAAAACAGCGGACATCCGCGGCGCGTCCTTGGTAGGTTCCCGCGTCATGACGTTGGGCGAGAGCTTGAAAGAGTGGCTCACGGCGCTGCCACACGTGCAGTACCGAAAGGACAAGTATTTCTACCTGAAGTACGACGGCGCGTACGCGCTCGCGTTCGCGGCGGCGCTCGTGTGGATGAGGGCGACGAACTTTCAGCCGCTCGTTCCGAAGGCGCAGCCTTGGTGCTTCGCGGTGCTTCCGATCGTGATGTACCTCACGATTATTGCGCACGTATTCATCCACAACGCGTCCCACGGCAACTTCGGCCGAACGTTCAACCGCGTCGTGGGCGAGCTGCTCGGCGTGCTCGTCTTCACGCGGTTTGCGTCGTGGGAGGTGATCCACACGCGGCATCACATCCACTCGGATGACAGCGAGCTGGACCCGCATCCGGTGATCCCGAGCTACTGGCGCTACGTGTTTCGTACGCTCGTGTCCGTCGAGGCTCAGCTGATGCAGGCGTACGTCGATCAGTGGGGCGACACGCCGGAGAATCGAAGGCGCGAGAAGGTTCGCTCGGTCGTGAGCTTCAGCACCGGCGCTCTCTTGTTCGCGTGCTGGTATCACTTGCTCGGGTTGGCAGGGTTTTTTCTGTTCGTCCTCGTTCCGACGGTGTTCGCGCTGTGCTTCGTCGTGCACTTCAACTGGTGCACGCACAACGCGACGTCCCCCAACGGCCCCTACCACCCCGTCGATCAGGACCATGGCTACTACTGGCTCGGAAACCGGATCTTCTTCGGGATCTACTTTCACGGCATCCACCACGCCCGAGCCAACCTCTTCAACCCGATGCACGGGATCGGGCGCTTCGAGCTGACGCCCGCGACGATGGCGCCGCCGTTTCGCCCCGAGCTCCAAGCGGCCTTCGCGAAGGCATCGTCGTAGCGGGCACGATCGCTCCGCCAACCGTTGGCTCACCAGGGGCAGGGGGCGTAGTTGCGATACACCACGCCCCACGCGGGCGGAGCTCCTTCGATCGCGGAATACACTGGGTCCAGCACGCGCGCCGCGGCGTCCTCGACGGACACCGGCGGAGAGAAGTCGACGCCGGTGTTCAGCGCGTCTCGCACGGTCATCGTGTGCTGATCGGACACCCAGCCCGGGTCCACGCTGCTCAGAAACACCCCGTGCGACGCGAGCTCCTCGGCGCATGTCCGCGTCATCATGTCGAGTGCCGCCTTGGCCATGTTGGTGTGCGGGTGCCACGGCCCCTTGTACCGGCGATAGTAGCGACCCTCTGGCGAGGTCACGTTGACGATGAACCGCGCTGGATGCGCCTCTCGATGACCGCTGGTCATCGCCCTGCGAAAGCGGTCGACGAGCACAAACGGCGCGAGCGCGTTGACCGCGTGCACCGCGAGCAGCTCGCGCAGCGAAACCTCGCCGATCTTCGCCCTCCACGCGTTGCGCGGTCGCGGATCGAGCGGCTGTCCCTCGTGATCGAGCGCGGTCGTCCCGCCGTCGTTCGCCAGCTCGTGCGAGGGCCCCGGGTCGAACGCGCGCGCCGCGTCGCGAACGCCCTCGGGCAGCGCGTCGAGCCGCCGTCGGTCGATCGCGCGCATCTCGTCCAGCCACGAAGGCGGGTGATCGATGGTGCGCGCGGCGTTGTTGACGAGGATGTCCGGAGCGCCGAAGCGCGCGACGAAGCGCTCTGCGAACCGCTCTGTCGCCGGAAGATCACACAGGTCCAGGCTGTGAACCGCGAGCCGCGCCGCGAAGGTACCGTAGTCGGGCTCGCGCGCGAATCGATCGAGCGCCGACGCCGCGAAGCGCGAAGTCGCGTGCACCGTCGCGCCCGCGCGCAGAAGCGACAGGCACACTGCGTAGCCGATGCGCACGCGCCCTCCGGTCACCAGCGCCACGCGGCCCGCGAGCGCAGGGCGTCGCTCGCGCTTGCGACGCTCGAGCTCGACGCAGTCCGAGCACCGCCGCTCGGGCGCCTTCGGGTCTCCGCGAAACGGCGCGTCGCAGAGGTAGCAACGCAGGGCGCGAAGGGGCCCGGCGTCCATCGCTTCGCCTTGCGGGGGCGCGTCGATTCGACCGCGGCGCTCGCTCTCGACGAGCTCTTCGGAGGTCATCGCGAAGACCGCGTCCGGGCTCTGAAAGGGGCGGCGGCGTGGCTCTTTGGGCGGCTCGGCGTCGGGCTCGGGCGTCTCGATCGCGCCCGGTCGCTTCCACGTCCGGTCACGAGCGTCGCGGCCGGACCTTCGCGCGAGCGAGTAGCCCGCTGCCAGGATCTGCGCGCTGTGCGGCAGCGCGACGAGCTGGCTTCGAGGGAGCTCGTGCAGCGCTTCGAGCGTCGCGAGGCAACTGGCGAGCTCCTCGTGGGTGGGGGCGGCTCGCGCGGCGCCTTCGCTGTCGGTTTGGTCGGACTCACGCATCGCTGATCACCCCTCGGAGTATGCCGGGCGGTTGCCGCGGCGGGTGAGCTGCGGTAGCCAGCGCTGTGCTCGTGGCTCGTCGTCTCTCGATGCTGGCTCTCTTGTCGCTGGGCTCTGTGCGCGCGCTGACGGCGTGCGATACGGGCACGCACTACTCGATGCGCGACACCGACGAGGGCTCGTACCGAACGAGCTGCTGGCAGGGCCGGTGCCGCGAGGAGCTCACCTCTCCGATGGGTTCCAGGCCGAGCCCAGCGTGCGGCGCTGGCGAACGCGCGGGCTTCACGATGGCGGGCGCGTACGTCGTGAGCGCGTGCCACGCGTGCTTCGATCGAAGCGGGCGGGTGGCTCGACACGACCTCTCGCGGTGCAGGGCAGTGAGCTGTCAGCACCCGACGGACTGCCCTCCGTGGCACCGCGGTCACGCCGTCGAGTGTCGCGAAGGTCTCTGCGTCGAGAAGGGCGTAGCGTCGAGCGGCGCAGCGCTCGATCGCGTCTCCGCGGCGGCGCTGTGTATGGCGGGCGCGGGACCGACGAGCGCGGATCGCTTCGTGCTGGGCGACGATCGCCTGGCGTTCGCGCGGGCGGCGTGTGACGCGCAGGGGCGCTGCGCGCAGCCGTCGGGCTGTCGTCAGGCCCCCCGTTGAATACACGCACCCGTTGCTGATGATCGAATCGCGCCCCTGCGCGTGGCTTCGATGCAGGCGGCGCGGCGGTCTCTCAGAACTTGAACGTGGTCCCGAGGCGGATGTACGTGAACGAGTCGTTTCCGAACCACGAGCCCTGGTAGATCGCGCGGCGATAGGGCTGATCGGTGCTGGTGAGCACGCGATCGATGCCGGCGAAGAGGTTCCAGTGGCGCGAGAGACCGACCTCGATGGTGAGGCCGATGACCGCGCGCAGGATGCCCTGGCTGCCGACTCGAACGCGCTCGTCGGCCATCGCCGCGGCGCGCATCGTGCCCATCGGAGCCATTTCGAAGTCCGTGAGCACCGTGGGCATCGTGCCTCCGCCCATCGCCATCGACTGAAGCGTGAACGCGTTGGCGCCCATCGCTTCGCCGCACTGGCTCGGTCGCAGCGCGCCCATCGCGGGCTGAAACTGGTTGCACGCGTCGAAGCGGGGGTTCTGCTCGCCTGATCCGCGATAGAGCGATCCCGCGAGGTTGTCGCGAGCGGCGTCGAGGCCGACGCGCAGCGAGAACGCGAAGGTCCCCGCCCGGTTGGTGCGCTCGCGCTCGTCGCCCGCGTCGGCATCCTCATCGGACGTCGGGGCGAGCGACTGAAGCGAGGCCACGGCGAACGCGCTCAGGCCGAAGGTGTTTTGCCCTGCGATGCCGAGGCCGGCGCGCAGGTCGAGCTCACCGCCGAGCGAGAACAGCCCGTTCAAGAACCGAACGCCGCTGCGACCGCGGAGCTCGAACTCCCACATCCATCCGAGCGTGCGGATCAGCAAGCCGGCGTCGACGCCCCAGTCGGGGCTCTGGACGAGGCCCACCGTTCCGCGGGCCATCCCGTAGTACTCGCCGAACGCGGCGGCGAAATCGAGGGCGACGTCCCCTGCGTACAGCGGCGAGGCGCCCCAGGTGCTGATGGCCGTGCGACGCTCGCGAAGGGACTGCCCTCCGGGGCCGGCGCGGCGGCGACGAAGCTGCGCGAGCACGCGCTCTTGGGCGTTTTCGCGGACCGTGACCGTCGTGACGAAGTCTTCGTAGCCGGGCGCCTGGACGCGCACTTCACGGGTCCCCGCGGGGACTTCGGGAACATCGCGGCCCGCGCCGATCTCCGCCGGCTCGCCGCCGTTGATCGTGACCATCGCGCCGGCGACGGGGCGGTTGAGCTCGACGCGAATCGATCCGCGACCGACGGTGCGCGTGAGCGTCGCTGTGACCTCGCATGCGGTCGACGCGCTCACCGTGCATCGCTGCGTGAACTCGTCGTGGCCTGGCGCGCGAATCGTGATCGTGTACGAACCCGCGGGTTGATCCGCGCGGACGTACGGCGACGTCCCCATGTCGCGACCGTCCACGAAGACGTGCGCGTCGGGCGTGCCGCAGGTGGCCGAGAGTCGGTTGGTGACCGCCTGCACCGGCATGTTCTGCTCGGTGATTTCACGGTTGAGCTGACGGCCCACCTCGACGGTGATCGTCTCGCTGAAGGGCTGTCGTCCCGGCGCGGTCACGCGGAGGATGTGCGAGCCCGCGGGGATGTTGTCGCGCTGCGGCGGCGTGCCGGCGAGCACTTCACCGTCGAGCGTCACGACAGCGCCTTCGATCGCGCTGACGATCACGCGAATGGTCCCGCCGGTGGCGACGACCTCTTGTCGCTCGAGGTCGACCGCGAGCGCCTGCGTCTGGCCTGCGGTCACGTCGACCTGTCGTCGGATCGTACGGAAGCCGTTCGCGGTGACCTGAATGATGTGCTGGCCGGGCTGCGCGTTTTCGATGGACGGAGGCGTGCCCGTCATGGGGACGCCGTCGAACGCGACCTGAAGATCCGACGGGATGGGCCCTGCGGGGTTGGACACGATCACGCGCACGATGCCTGTCGGCGCCTGACGGGGCCGCAGGTTGGCGCTCACCGCGGCGACGGCGCCTGCGCCGACGTTGACCGTCTCGCGAAAGGGCTGCATTCCCTCTGCGACGATCTCGACCACGTGCGCGCCGGGCGGCACGTTGTTGAGGCGGCCTGGCGTGGTGCCAACGCCGGTTCCGTCGAGGCGGATCTGCGCGCCCTCGACGTCGGCGGTCACGTAGATCGAGCCCGCCTGCGTCATCTGCGCGGTAAACGTCTCGCGCGCCCTGCGCACGTTGACGTCGAGCCGCGCCGGAACCCAGCCGTCTCGCGTGTAGTAGAGCGTGTGCGCCCCGCGCGGCACGCGCACGGCACGACACGGCGTCGAGGGACACACGGGCGGCGCGCTCTCGCTGTCGACGCGCACTGCCGCACCGGCGGGCGTGGACTCGATGTTGACTGCGTACGTCGCTTGCGCGCTAGCGATCTGCGGAGCGAGCGTTGTTCCCGCGACGAGGCTCGCGCCAAGCGCGAACCGCGACGACATCAAATGAACCGATCTTGCCTTCACGAGAATCCTCCCATTGGGACGAAGGTTATTCGACTGTGTTGCACCATCGCCGCCTGCCTCGCAGCCGATGCACTGCCCGCGTTGGTACCGCGATCTCGCTGTGTTTTCTACGGGGCTGTGCGGGCGATTCGCCGCGAGGTCGTCTTCGATGAGCTCCGTGCGACGTCGCCGGGCATCGGATGCTTCGATTCGTCGGGCACTTTTGCGGATTCGCGCCGAGGACTCGCGCTCGCCGAGCGGGAGTTCTGATATGGTGTCGAATTTCCTTCGCGATCGCGACGCCCGGTTGGAGGTAGACACGCTCCGAGCAATCTCCTGGGAAATAACCCGGAATTCTCAGGGGGCGTGTCGCCAACCGAAGGCGCAGCCCCCGAAGGACTGACAGAAGTTGGCGAATCGGCGATCGCTGCCTCGTCGGTCTCGGCGCTTCGACCGTCGAGCCACGAACGCAAGGCGTGCGTCTGCCTCGGGGCGAGTGCGGATTGTTGACGAACGATCGCGCTCGGGTTCGGTCAGCGCAGGCTTACTGCAGAGCTTCTACAGCGCAGAATGGCGTGAACTGGAGTCGAGGGCTCGATGTTGAAACGGTCGAGGAGCTGGTTGTGTGCGGTCGCTGCGTTGATGGCCGGCGCGTGTGCGATGGAAGACGGACATCGGCGCCTGCAGCCCCAACGCATGCCAGGCCACGACGGGCCTCTGCCTGCGTTGCACGAGCAGCGCTGACTGCAACGGTCGAGGCACGTGCAACACCGGCACGGGCGAGTGCCGTTGCACCGCGACCACCATGTGCGGCAGCAATCGGCAGTGCATCACCGCCACGGGCCGTTGCGGATGTATGAACAACTAGGGGTGTCCGGCCGGCTGGACATGCACGGCGTCGACGGGGGAGTGCGCGCCGTAGTACCCATCGCACCACAACTGCTCGTGAGCGATCCCCCACGCACCGACGACAAAGACCGCGCTTCGGAGCGTGAGCAACCCTCGAAGCCCGCGAAAGAGCCCGCGAAAGAGCCCGCGAAAGAGCCCGCGAAAGAGCCCGCGAAGGCAACCGCTGAAGAGCCCGCGAAGGTGGCGGCTGAAGCGCCGACGAGCGAGGCTACGCAGGTGGTCGCGAAGGACCCGCGGCTCGAGGGACCGCTCGCTCCGGCGTGGACAGCGCTCGAGCGCGGGGACCACGTGGAGGCCGCGTCGCTCGCGCGCAAGCTCGCCGAGAGCGAGGACGAGGTCGTCCGCAGGGACGCCGAGGCGTTTCTCCTGCGGCTGCGGCCGGATCCTGTGATTCTCATGGTCTTCGCCGCGACAGGGCTGCTCTTGCTGTTGCTCGCGTGGCAATACCTCGGACGACCTCGATGAACGATCGCTCTGCCGCTGGCTACAGAGGCTCTGTGCGCCTCTCGCTGCTCCTCGTGATCGCCCTGTCATCGTTGGGTTCAATGGCCGGCTGCGCGGGCACCCAGACCGTCGCGACGCCTCCCCGGGCGAGGACCGCGCGCGAGTACATGCCGCTTCAGCGCGCGGCGGCTTGGAGTTACGACGCCCGGGACACCACGGCGGGCGGCGTCTCGACGCTGGTGACGCTGCGGGTCGAGCGGCAGGACGGCGAGACGTTCGTCGTCAACCAGGGCGGACAGCGCACCTCGGTGTACGCGTACGCAGAGGGCGGCGTGTTGCGCAACGGCGAGACCATCCTCGCCGATCCCATTCGCGAGGGAACGACCTGGGACGGAATGCAGGGCGACACCTACACGATTCGCGCTGTTGGGCAGCGGCGGGTCACGCCGGCGGGGACGTTCTCGGAGGTCATCGAGGTGGTGCGACGCGGGCGCGAGCAGTTCGTCGAACGAACGTTCTACGCGCCCGGCGTCGGGGTCATCGAGACGACGACGCCCGTCGTGATCGACCACAGCATCCACGAGTTTCGCTTGTTGCTTCGCGGTTACACGCTGGATGGCGCGCTCTGAGCGAAGTGCGTGGTAGCCTCGCCGCCGATGTCTGACGGCGCCGAGAATGCAAGCACTCGTACTTCGTCACCCTCGCTCCTGCGCACCAGCGACGGGGCATCGAGCTCGTCGAGCGCGCCCAACCCGCTGTTCATCAACCGGGAGTTGTCCTGGCTCGAGTTCAACCAGCGCGTGCTCGAAGAGGCGGGGGACAACAATGTTCCGCTCATCGAGCGGCTGAAGTTTCTCGCGATCGTCAGCTCGAACCTCGACGAGTTCTTCATGATCCGCGTCGCGGGCTTGAAGCAGCAGCTCGCTGGAGAGCTCGACGAGCCCGCGGCTGACGGCCTCACGGTGGTCGAGCAGCTCGCGTCGATCTCGCAACGCGTCCACCGAATGGTGGCCGATCAATACCAGGTGTTTCGCGAGCAGGTGCGCCCCAAGCTCGAGCACGCAGGGCTCGTGATCGCCGCGCCCGACGCGTGGACGCCGGACGAGCTGCGCTCGCTCAACGATCACTTTTTGAAGGAAGTGTTTCCTGTCCTCACGCCGCTGGCGATCGATCCGGGCCATCCGTTTCCGCGCATCAAGAACAAGACGCTCTATCTCTCGGTGACCTTCGACGAGGCGCACGACGCAGCGACGCCGTCGTACGCCGTGCTGCAGGTGCCGACCACCTCGATGCGGCTCGTCGAGCTGCGGCGCAACGGCGTGCAGAAGCGCTACGCGCTGCTCGAAGACGTGATCGCGAAGAACGTCGGCGAGCTCTTTCCTGGCCTGCGAGTCTCTTCGGTCTCGCCCTTTCGCGTGACGCGCAACTGGGACCTCGAGCTCGACGAAGAAGAGGCCGAAGACCTGCTCGAGGCGATTCAGCAAGAGCTCCGAAGGCGCGATCGCGGCAACGCCGTGCGCGTCGAGGTCGCCCAGGGAATGAACCAGGGCTTCCTCGAGCTCGTGCGCGAGAAGCTCAAGCTCGAGCGCGACGACGTCTACGAGGTCGACGGCCCGATTCACCTCGGCGATCTGCTCGCGATGGCGGGCCCCGACCTGGCCCCAGACCTCCGCGATCCCCCCGCGACGCCGCAGGTGGCCGCGCCGTTTCGCGACGTCGACGATCTCTTTTCTGTGATCGCCGAGCGCGACGTCGTGTTGCAGCACCCATATGACAGCTTCGACTCCGTGGTCGAGTTCGTCTCTCGCGCCGCGGACGACCCCAAGGTGCTCGCGATCAAGCAGACCTTGTATCGCGCGGGGCAGAACTCTCCGTTCGTTCGCGCGCTCGCGCGCGCCGCGGAGATGGGCAAGCAGGTCACCGCGCTCGTCGAGCTCAAGGCCCGCTTCGACGAAGAGAACAACATTCAGTGGGCCCGCACCCTCGAAGAGAGCGGCGTTCACGTCGTGTACGGGCTCATCGGGCTCAAGACCCACGCGAAGGTGTGCCTCGTGGTGCGCCGCGAGGCGACGGGCCTGCGTCGGTACGTGCACTTGTCGACGGGCAACTACAACGCGTCGACCGCGAGGCTGTACACCGACGTGACGTTCTTCACCGCGCGTCCCGAGTTCGGTGAGGACGCAAATTCTCTGTTCAACCTGCTCACGGGATACAGCGCTCCGGCCCGGTGGAAGCGGCTCATCGTCGCGCCGCTCGGGCTTCACGAGAGCCTCCTCGCGCTCATCCACCGCGAGGCCGAGCACGCGCGCGCCGGTCGTCCCGCGCGCATCGTCGCCAAGATGAACTCGCTCGTGGACCCCGACGTGATCGACGCGCTCTATTCTGCGTCGCAGATGGGGGTCCAGGTCGACCTGATCATTCGCGGGATCTGCTGCCTACGTCCGGGGATGCCTGGCGTGAGCGATCGAATTCGTGTGTTCTCGATCGTCGATCGGTTTCTCGAGCACGCTCGGATCACGATGTTCGACAACGGCGGCGCGCCCGAGGTGTACCTCGCGAGCGCCGACTGGATGCCGCGCAATTTTCAGCGCCGGGTCGAGGTGATGTGGCCGATCGAGGACAAGAGCCTCGCTGGTCTCATCCGAGACGAGATCCTGGCCACCATGCTGGCGGACAACGTCAAGGCGCGGCTCATGCGGCCCGACGGCTACTACGAGCGCAGGCCCGTCGCCGAGGGCGAGCCGGTCATCCGCTCGCAGCAACGCTTTCTCGAGCTCTCGCGCGAGCGAGCCAAAGCGAGCCGAATGACCGCCGCCTCGGGGTCGCCGTTTCGGCTGCGCGCGGCGGCCTCCCGAGGGCGCCGCGACGAAGCCGCGGACGAAGGGGCTCCCTCGATCGGAACGGCCATCGGCGCCGATTCCTCGATCGACCACGATGGCCACGAGGCGCGCACGAAGAAGAAGAAGCGAAAGTAGCGCGAGAGTGGTTGCCGAGCGGCCATCGCCGTCGCACGCTCTGCCGCTATGAGCCGCGGGTACGTCGTCAATTGGGTCAACGTTCGCAACACCGTCAACGCTGGGGATCAGGTCACGATCGACGTCGAGCTGATGCCGATCGTCTGCGAGGGCGACATGCAGTCGCTGTTGCAGCAGCAGCTCGAAGCGGACGGGTGGAAGCGCCAGTCCGACGGCTCGATGGTGCTCGAGAAAGAGGGCGTGCGCGCCACGCTCGACAAGGACAGCAAGAAGATCACCGTCAAGAGCAGCGAGACCCGCGAGGTGCTCGCGCGCGGGATCAGCGACCAAGAGGCGAAGAAGGCGCTCGAGACGGCGTCGAGCGCCGCTGAAGAAGCGCTGCGCAAAGAGCTCGTCAAGAAGCTCTCGCGCGTCGAGGGCGACATCCGCGAGGGCGTCGACAAGGCGATTCAGCGCGTCTACCTCGAGGCGCTCAAGAAGAAGGCTGCCTCGCTCGGGACGATCGAGGGCATGCAGGAGTCTCGTCGGGAGGACGGCGAGTACGAGATCACGATTCGGGTGCGCACGTGACCACGACCGCCTCGAGGACTGTTCCCATCAGCCAGCTCGTCAACTCGGTGCGCACCGAGGACGCGGTCGAGGCTGCGTGCGCGAGCGACATCACGTTTATCGAAGAGCGGCTTCGACGCGGCTCGAGCGTCTTGGTCGACTGCGACAAAGAGCTGTCGCTGTTTCTGTACCTCGCGGTGCGCGCGCGGCTGCGTCGCCAGAAGGACGGCCCGAAGCTCGTCGTGATCGACGGCAGGCCGCGGCCCGATGACCCGCCGGGCTCGAACCTCGGGCGGATGATCCAGCAGCTCACCGACGCGATCCGCGGGTCGGTCGAGCGGACGATCATCGTTCTGTTGCACCTCGATGTGCTCACCACGACGCACACGGGGCTGACCCTCGAGGCGCGCGAGTCGATCCCGCTGCTCTACGAGAACCCCGAGGCGGTGCTCTTGGGCTTTCGCGACCCGAGCTTCGAGATCCCCAAGGTGATTCAGGGCGTGTTCACCGCGCGGCGCGAGATCACGGGCATCCCGCGCGAGGCGCTGGCGAAGATCGTCACGCAGCGCGAAGCCAAGGCGATGCACGCGACGGACTTCGATCCGTACGGGCTCTACAAGTACACCTCGGGGCTCAACCCTGTGCGCTGCCGAAAGCTGTTCGCGGACCTCGCGCTGCGTCGCGAGGCGCCGCCGGGCCGCTCGATGGCGCAAGAGGTCTACCAGGAGATTCGCAAGCAGACGGTGACCGAGGACATCGAGCTGCCCAACGTCGACATCGACAACGACATCGGCGGCTATCTCGAGGTCAAGACGCGGATGCGCGAAGAGGTCATCGACCTCGTGCGCCGCAAAGAGACCATGAACAGCGTCGGCGACATCGACGTTCTCGAGTCGCTCTTGCCCCGCGGCGTGATCTTCTACGGCCCTCCCGGGACGGGAAAGACCTTCTTCGCCAAGGCGATGGCCACCGCGCTCAACGCGAGCGTGATCGTCGTGAGCGGCCCCGAGCTCAAGAGCAAATGGGTCGGCGAGTCGTTGCCGTGGGACGAAGAGGTCTTCGTCGTGCGTGACGGAATCGCCGAGCGACTCCCGATCGGAGCGCTCGTCGACAAGGACTACGAGCACCCCGAGCGGCGCCCGGACGTCTCGACGTGGACTGTGAGCGACGATGGGCGCGCGATGCTCGCGCCGGTGAAGGGGTTCATTCGTCACGAAGCGCCGCCGTACATCGACGTGCTCGTCACCGAGACGGGACGGCGTGTGCGCGTGACCGGCGGACACAGCCTCTTTGTGAATCGCGGTGGAACTCTGGCCGAAGTGACCGCCGAACAGATCGTCGCAGGCGAGACGCGCGTCGCGATTCCCTCGCGGTTGGTGGCGCCCGAGACGGTGCGTTCGATCGACGTGCTCGCGCTCTTGGCGGGGCGCGCTGACGTTCGCGTCGCCGGCTACGACGCGCTCGTCGCGAATGCGGTCGAGAAGGTGGGTCCTGCGCTCGTCGAAGACGCGATCGGGATGCAGCTCTCGAAGATTCGCGGGCGCGGTCATCGCTCGCCGCTCTCGCTCGCCTCGCTCGAACGGGTCGCCGCGCTCGCCGACGAGCGGCCGCTGCCACGCGATCTCTCGCTGTACTGCTGGCATCGCAACAAGAACATGCCGGGCATCCTCGACGTCACTGAGGACCTTGGAGAGTTCTTTGGGTGGTGGGTCGCAGAGGGCTGCTACAGCACGACGGGCGTTCGTCTCGCGGTGAACGAGGACGAGAGCGCGCACGTCCGAGCGCTGTGCGAGCGGCTCTTCGGTCACGTGACGACGTCGCGCAAGGGCGAAGGCAAGGGCGTCGATCTGGTGATCAACTCGACGCTGCTGCGCTACGTGATGCACGACGGGATGGGCCTGCGCGACGGGTCGTCGAACAAGCGCGTTCCGCCGTGGATGTTTCTCGCGCCGAAGGCGGTGATCGCCGCGTTTTTGCGTGGGTATTTCAGCGGCGACGGCGGCTTTTCGGGCAAGCACATCGAGGCGACGACGACCAGCGTGGGGCTCGCGCGGGACATCGCGACGATGCTTCAGTTCTTCGGGATCGTCGCGCGGCTCCGCGAGCGCACCGAGTGGAGCGGATCGACTTCGCACCGCGTGCGCTTCGGCTGGTCCGAGTACCTTCGCGCGTTCGTCGAGCAGATCGGCTTCGCGCAGTCGGCCAAGCAAGAAGCGGTGCGGGCGTACTGCGACGCGCAGGGGCTGCACCGCTACGCGCAGACGCCAGCGCCGCACCTGAGCAACGACGTGTACTGGGACAAGGTCGTCGAGAAGCGTCGCGAGCCGTACGACGGCAAATACGTATACGACCTGAGCGTGCCTGGGACCGAGCGCTTCGTCGCGGGATTCGGCAACGTGCTCGTTCACAATTCAGAGGAAAATCTCCGGCGGATCTTCCGTCAGGCGCGGCAGGCGGCGCCGTCGGTGATCATCTTCGACGAGATCGACGCGTTCGCGCACCAGCGCGGGACCTACGTGGGCTCGGGCGTCGAGCACTCGATGGTCAACCAGCTCTTGACCGAGATGGACGGCTTTCGAAAGAACGAGATGGTCTTCGTCGTCGCGACGACGAACTTCCTCGAGTCGCTCGACGGCGCGCTCATGCGGCCGGGGCGCTTCGAGTTCATGATCGAGATTCCGGCGCCGGGCCCCGAAGACCGCGACGCGATCATTCGGATCTACAACAAGAAGTTCAACCTCGACCTCAGCGACGCGCTGATCAAGCACATGGTGCGCAGGACCGAGGGGCTGGCGGACCGCGAGAAGGGGATTCCCTTCGCGGGAGACCACATTCAAGCGGTGTGTCGCGCGCTCAAGCGTCAGGCGATTCGCCAGGGATCCACGACGTTTACCAACGACGACATCGACAAGGCGCTGCAGCGAAAGACCAAGCGCCCTGTGGTCTTGTCTGCGCACGAAGAGCGCGTGGTGGCCGTGCACGAAGCGGGGCACGCGCTCGTGGCGATGCTGCTTCCGCGGGCGACGCCGCCGGAGCGGATCTCGATCGTGGCCGACATGGAGGGCGCCCTCGGGTACGTCCTTCGACAAGCGCGGGCGCGTCCGTACGCGATGACCGAAGAGGACATGCGCGCAGAGGTCGCCGTAGGCCTCGGCGGAATGGCCGCTGAAAAGATGGTCTTCAACGAGTTTTCGATCGGCGCGTGGAACGACCTGCAGCAGTCCAACAGCATCGTCCGCGCGCTCGTCGAGCAGTACGGCATGTCGCGCCTCGGCGTGCGCGTGATGCTCGAGGACGAGGACGGCCCGAAGGGACGCACGGTTTCTCCGGCGCGGCTCGAGGCCCGGGACATCGAGATCGACAGGATCCTCGGCGAAGAGCGCGCGCGGTGCGAGCAATTGCTGAAGGACAACGAGCACCTGCATCGGGCGCTCGTCGAGCTTCTGCTCGAGAAGAAGGTCCTCGACGCCACGAGCATCAAGGACTTCGTCGGCGACAAAAACGCGCACGCGGGCGCGGCGAGCTCGACGGAGACCGCGGGCGCGAAAGAGGCGCAGGCCGCGGTCGAGCCTGCGAGCGTGGCGAGCGCAGCCGGCGGCGGGGAGTGATCGTCAGGGACTGTCTTGATTTGCCGAACGCCGAGGCTCTGCGAGGCGTGAGGAAGGACGAAATCAGGACAGTCCCCTGATCTGCGACTGTCTTGATTTGCGGAACGCCGAGGCTCTGCGAGGCGTGAGGAAGGACGAAATCAGGACAGTCCCGATCGTCGTGATACGGTGAGGTGATCCATGGCGGACGTGACGATTCGATTCAGGCACAACCCCACGACGGGAAAGCGCGAGCTCGTGATCAACTACGAGAGCGACGACGACGCGCTTCCGCACGAGCACGAGCGTGATCACCGCGCGCTCGTCGAGAAGGTGCTCGGCCGCGCGCTCACCGAGGAGGACAACCTCGTGATCGAGCGCGTGAGCAAAGAGAAGGTGAAGGAGAGCGAGAAGCCCGAGGACGCTCCTTCGCAGAAGCAGCCGCAGGCCAACAAGGGCGGCTGATCGGGCGGGCCAGGGCGCCAGCGGCCGTTATGCCCGCGGGGACGCGGCCGCTTCGGCGCGCAGCTTTCGCTCGAACCAAAACGCGCCAAACGGAAGCACCGACGCGACGAACGCCGTGATCGAACGGGACGCTTTCCACTCCGCTGCGGCCGCGGCTCGCACGAGCGCGAGCACAAAGAGCACGAACAGCCCGCCGTGCACGCGACCCAGCACGCGGACGAGCGCTGGCTCGTGCAGGAGATATTTCACGGGCACCGCGACGCCGAGCAAGAGCAGATACGACACGCCCTCGAGCAGGCTGACGGCGCGAAACTGTGTGACCTCGTCGGTCCAACGCGCGTTCACGATGGGTAGTTAGAGGGCCGACCCGGCGCGATGTCGAGCGCGAAGCGCACGCTTTGCGAGCGACTGCGATCGGTGCACGTCCGCGCCGCGCTCGAGCGCGCGGGTGACGAGCGTCCCGCGCGGCGGACGTGTTTGCTCGTCCCCGGGGCGACGCGCTCTGCTACGCTTCGAGGGCGTTCGAGATCGAACGGTGTAAGGAGTAGCGTCGACGCATGAACTCGATGGTCGATCTGGTCGCTGGACTGCAAAACTACGAGCAGTACCGGGACCTGCACTGGGAGGGGAGCTTCGAGGAGTACCTGGCGCTGGTGCGTCAGCGGCCGCAGGTGACGCGCAACGCGTTTCAGCGGCTGTACGACATGATCCTGGCGGCGGGCTTCGAGGAGTATGTCGACAACAAGAAGAAGCTGGTTCGGTACAACTTCTTTCGCGACGAGGTGAACGGGCAGCGCGACGCTGTGTACGGCCTCGACATTCCGCTGATGCGCCTGGTGACGGTGCTCAAGGCCGCGGCCGAGGGCTACGGCCCCGAGCGTCGCGTGCTCTTGATGCACGGGCCGGTCGGCTCGTCGAAGAGCACCATCGCGAGGCTCTTGAAGAAGGGGCTCGAAGACTATTCGCGCACCGCGGACGGCGCGATGTACACGTTCGACTGGGTCGCGCTCGAAGGCACGGGGCTGATCCCAGAGGACAGCGACGAGTACAAGCGCGGGCGCTATCCATCGCCGATGAACGAAGAGCCGCTCAAGCTCGTGCCCGAAGAGTGGCGCGGCAAGGCGATCGAGAAGATCGGCCTGAGCAGCGATCGCTACAAGATCCGCATCGACGGCGACCTCAACCCAGCGGATCGCTATCTGTTTCAGAAGCTGATGGACCGCTACGAGGGTCACTGGGACCTCGTGGTCAACCGTCACGTCCGCGTGCGCAGGCTGCTTCTGTCCGAGAAGGACCGCGTGGGGATCGGGACGTTTCAGCCCAAGGACGAGAAGAATCAGGACAGCACCGAGCTGACGGGCGACATCAACTACCGCAAGATCGCGGTGTACGGCTCGGACTCGGACCCGCGCGCGTTCAACTTCGACGGCGAGTTCAACGTGGCCAACCGCGGGATCGTCGAGTTCGTCGAGGTGCTCAAGCTCGACGTCGCGTTCTTGTACGACCTGCTGGGCGCGTCGCAGGAGCACAAGATCAAGCCGAAGAAGTTCGCTCAGACGGACATCGACGAGGTGATCCTGGGTCACACGAACGAGGCTGAGTACAAGAAGCTCATCGCCAACGAGTTCATGGAGGCGCTGCGAGACCGCACGATCAAGATCGACATCCCGTACATCACCAAGCTCACCGAGGAGGTGAGGATCTACGAGAAGTCCTTCGGGCGCGGAAAGGTGCGGGGCAAGTTCGTCGCGCCGCACACGCTCGAGGTGGCCGCGATGTGGGCGCTCTTGACGCGGCTCGAGGAGCCGAAGAAGCACGGCAACCTGTCGATCCTGCAGAAGATGAAGCTGTACGACGGCAAGATGTTGCCGGGCTACACGCAGGACACCGTGAAGGAGCTGCGCAAGGAGGCCAAGCGCGAGGGCATGGACGGGATCTCGCCGCGCTTCGTGCAGGACATGATCTCCAACGCGCTCGTCCGCTACGAAGAGCCGACGCTCAACCCGTTTATGATCTTCAACGAGATCGAGCGCGGGCTGAAGGCTCACTCGCTGATCACCAGCGACGAGCATCGAAAGCGCTACACGGACCTCATCTCGATCGTGCGCCGTGAGTACGAAGAGATCATCAAGAACGAGGTTCAGCGCGCGATCTCTGCGGACGAGAGCGAGATCGCCAAGCTCGCGGCGAACTACGTGGACAACGTCCGCGCGTACACGCTGCGCGAGAAGGTGAAGAACCGCTACACGGGCCGCGACGAGGAGCCGGACGAGCGCTTGATGCGCTCGATCGAGGACAAGATCGAGGTGGCCGAGAGCCGCAAGGACGACTTCCGCCGCGAGATCATGAACTTCATCGGCGCCCTGGCCCTCGAGGGCAAGAAGTTCTTGTGGAACACCAACGATCGGCTGCGTCGCGCCCTCGAGCTCAAGCTCTTCGAGGACAAGAAGGACACGATCAAGTTCACGACGGTGGTGAGCAACGTCGTGGACCGCGAGACGCAAGAGAAGATCGACGCCGTCAAGACGCGGCTCATCCGCGACTTCGGCTACGACGAGATCTCCGCGCAGAACGTGCTCGAGTACGTGAGCTCGATCTTCGCGCGCGGCGACGCCAAGAGCTGAGCGGCCGGGCAACCGCGTCGCTCGCGCGAGCGCGTCACGCGCCGCGGGCCCACGCGAGCACGGGGTGCAGAAACGCGCGGCGCACTTCGCTCGCGCCGCGGATCGAGGGCTCGATTTCTTCGACCACCCACGACGGGTCGCCGTTGAGAAACAGCCCGTGAATGTCCACGGGGACGGCGCCTGCGCGCAGGGTGCGCTCGGTGAGCTGCGCGTTGAACGCCACGAGCCTCGCGCGCACGATCTCTGTCAGCGAGCCGAAGCCCCAGCGCGCCTCGATCATCGGGTCGCGAAACGTGGGGTCGTACACGGTGCCCACGAAGCGCGTCGGGACGGGGCACTCGCGGATGGCCTGTTCGAAGTCGTCCATCCACGCGGTCCACGCGGCGCGGAGCTGGTCTTCGGGGCGAGAGATCAGCCCCTGGAGCAGGTCGTTGCCGCCGATGGTGATGATCGCGCAGGCGCTCTCGGGCTGCGCCTTGCGCGGATACTGCGCGCGAAGCCCGTGGAGCACCGCGCCGTCGCGGGCGCGGTGCGCGAGCGTCACCGGCCCGACCGACCGCAGGTCTTCGCCGACGAACTCTGGAAAGAGATCGTCGCGGTTTTCGCAGAGCAACGTGCCCGGCGAGACGCGCTCGTCGTTGTAGTGCGAGCAGTCGAGCATCGAGTCCCCGAACGTGTAGAGCGTGCGCATGACGTAGCAACTCCTCGAGCGCGGCGATCTGAACCGCGTTCAGATGGCATCTAAATGCCGTTCAGATGTCGCGCAAGGGGGGGGGCGATCGATGGCTGTGGTTCTCTGTTGCGTGCTATGGTCGTCGCGCTGCGGTCAGTCGATGAAGCGCGCGCCCATCAAGAAGCCCGAGGACCGCTATCACCACGGAGATCTCCGTCGCGCGCTCGTGTCCGCGGCGCTCTCGATGCTCGAGCGGTCGCGGGGTGATGTCTCGGAGCTCACGCTGCGCGCCGTGGCGGCGAGGGCCGGGGTGAGCGCAGGAGCGCCGTACCATCACTTCGAAGACAAGGTCGCGCTGCTCGCGGCGATCGCGGAGGACGGCTACCTCGAGCTTGGCTCTGCGATGGCGTCGTCCGTGGACAACGCGACGGACAGCAATGTCGTCGAGCGTGTCGTTCGCGCGTACCTGACGTGGGCCAAGGCGCACCCGGCGCACTATCGCGTGATGTTCTTCGCCGAGCTCAGGGAGGCGCGGTTCGAGACGATTCGCGCGGTGGCCGCGGGGGCGCTCGCGCAGTGGGCGGAGTATCTTCGCGCGAGCAAGCGCGGTCGCACGGCGCAAGAAGCGCAAGCGCTGGCGGTCACGTGTTGGTCGGCGATGCACGGCTTTTTGCAGCTCGCGCTCGAGGGACTCTTGGACAAGCCGGGGTTGCCCGGCGCGCACGCGCTCGAAGAGCGCCTGGTCGAGCATTTGTGCACCCTCGCAGGAGAGCGATGACGGCGGTGTGCGTGCTGCTCGCGCTGGGGTTGTGGTTTGCCATCCCCGCGCAAGCGCTGCGGGCGCGGACGGTGAACGCGCGCTTTCACTGGCCCGAGCGCACCGTGAAGACGCGCGTGAAGGTGGAGGTCTCGGGGGGAGCGTTTCGCGACGGGACGGTGCAGTACGAGACGGAAGAGCGAGTGCCGGCAGGAGCGCCGTTGTCGTTGAAGGCGCTGAGCTTCGTGCAAATGCTCTTCGGGCAGCTCTGGCCGTTTTGTGCGCTCTATGTCGCGGGCGCGGTGCTCATGGCCCTCCTGTACGCGATCGAAGGACCGAGGATCCAACTGGTCGACGGACTGTTGTTCACGTGCTTGATGGCGTCGTCGACCGTCGCGACGCGCAGCGGTTGGATGGGCAGCACGGCTCTTCTCGAGGGCCAGGTGTCCAAGGCACGCGCGCACATCAGCCGAGCGATCGCGGGCTACGGGCTCGCGGCGTTGGCGATGGCGAGCTGGATGACGCTCAATTCGTTTCGCGGTCGCGGCGACGCGACGAGCGTGCTCGTGACGACGACGCCGTTGGTGGCGTTGATGTCGATCGCGTATCTGCAGCGGCTGCTCTTCGACAGACACTCCGACGGGCTCCTCGAGGCCCAGGGGCAGGCGCGGTTCTCGCCGCTCGCGGCTGCGGCCGTTGCCAACATCCGCGCCGACGTCAGCGCGGCTGCGAGCCCTGCGATGGAGGTCGAGGGGCACGCGATGGGGACGGTCGCGCAAGGCCGCGAGCGATCGGGCTGAGCCGCGACCGACGCTCGAGGGGTTTGGCGGAGAACGACTGCCGCGCTCGCATTACACTCGCCGCCCACCAACCATGGAACTACGACGACTGGGAACGAGCGGGCTCAAGGTCAGCGTGTTCTCGCTGGGGGCGATGACCTTCGGCGAGTCCGAGACGTTCATGAAGGGCGTGACCTCGCCGGACGACGAGGCGCGGCGCGTGTTCGATCGCGCGATCGACGCGGGCGTCAACCTCGTGGACACGGCCAACGTGTACTCCGAGGGACGAAGCGAGGTGCTCACGGGCAAGTGGCTCGAGGGAAAGCGCGGCCGCGTGCTGCTCGCGACCAAGTGCCGCTTTCCGATGGGGTTCGGGACCAAGGGGCTCAAGCCCGGACCCTTCGAGCAGGGGCTGTCTCGCCAGCACATCATGCGCGCCTGTGAAGACTCGCTGAAGCGGCTCAACACGGACGTGATCGACCTCTATCAAGTGCACATGCAGGACGCGACCGTCCCGATCGACGAGACGCTGCGCGCCCTCGACGACCTCGTGCGACAAGGAAAGGTTCGCTACGTCGGCTGCTCGAACTACACGGGCTATCGCCTGGTCGAGAGCCTCTGGAGCGCGGACAAGCGAAACACCGCGCGCTTCGAGTGCGTGCAGCTCCAGTGGTCGCTCGCGGTGCGGGACGCCGAGCGCGAGGTGCTCCCTGCGTGCAAGGCGTTCGGCCTCGGGACGCTGGTCTGGTCGCCGCTCGCGCGCGGATTTCTCTCGGGAAAATACAAGCGAAACGAGCCCCCTCCCGCCGGCACGCGCTTGGACGCGTGGAAGGACAGCCTGCGCGCGATGGACAACGACCGCTGCTGGGGCATCGTGGACACCGTGCGAAAGCTCGCCGAGAAGCACGACACGACGCCCTCGGCGATCTCCCTCGCGTGGCTGCTCGCGCGAAGCGAGACCTCGTCGATCATCGTGGGCGCGCGCACGGTGCAGCAGCTCGACGAGAACCTCGCGGCCGAGCAGCTGAGGCTCGATCCCGAGGACGTTCAGCAGCTCGACGCGGCGAGCAAGCCCGATTGGGGCTACCCCTACTCGTTTATCGGAGCGCGCGAGGGCTGGTGAGCAGCCGACTTTTTCCGTTGCAAAGTGGCCTGCTGGCGATGGACGAGCGCGTCGGGTTCGCGTAACACGCGCGCATGAAAATTTCGCGCGGAAAGGTCGTGTCCATCGACTACAAGCTCACGGACGACGACGGCGACGTCATCGACAGCTCCGAGGGCGACGAACCGCTGCTGTATTTGCACGGTGAAGGTCAGATCGTCGAGGGCCTCGAGCAGGCGCTCGAAGGGCGCGTGGTCGGAGACGAGTTCAGCGTTTCGATCCCGCCCGAGCTCGGGTACGGCGAAGAGTCCGGAGAGCCGCCGATCCGCGTTCCGCGCAGCGCGCTTCCGGCGGAGCCGGAGCCGGAGATCGGCATGGACCTGCACGCCGAGTCGCCCGAAGGCGAAGTGCAGACGTTCTACATCGTCGAGGTCGAGGAGGACGCGGTGCTCGTGACCGCCGATCACCCGCTCGCTGGGCTCACGCTGCACTTCGCGGTCACCGTTCGCGAGGTTCGCGACGCGACCGCCGAAGAGCGCGCGCACGGCCACGTGCACGGCCCCGACGGGCACCATCACTGATCGCTGACCGACGGTCAGCGCTTCTTTTTCACGCCCCGAGAGATCAACGCGATGCCCGGCGAGGTCCCTTCATCGAGGGCCGCCGGAGAGCGAATGACCTCGGTGCGCGCGCGTTGCGCGGGCAGGTCGCCGGTCCGCGGAAGTGTTCTAGCGGGGATGGCCTTGGCGATTTCGCGCAGGAGCACGGGGAGGGCGGTGGCGCGCATTCCGACCTTGGCTGCGACCATGTCCGCGAGCGCTTCGGCCACGGTGGCGGGCCACGAGCTGAGCATCGCGGGGGCGATTCCTTCGCGAACGGACGCCGCGTGACCGGTGAGCAGCTCGCTCGCGAGCGCGCCGACGGCCCACAAATCCGAGGACGCCGTCATGGGCTTTCCTCGGTGCAGCTCGGGAGAGACGTACGGTTGCACGTCGGGAAAGTACTCGAGGTGCTCGATCCACCGCGCCCGCGCGATGGTTCGTACGATCGCGGCGTCGGTGAGGATCACCCGAGAATCCGCGGTGATTTGCACGCTCTCGGGGTAGACCGCGCCGTGCACGAAGCTCGCGTGCAGCTCGCGCAGCCCCTCGACGACCCCCGCGAGGATCCCGTGCACGTCGCTCGCGGGCAGCTCGATGCCCGCGTCGCGAAAGGCGCCGAGCACGCGGCGCAGCGAGCGGCCCTGGACCCACGGGCTCACGACGTAGGCGAATTTGCTGGTCGTCTCGGTGGTTCCGACGTCGATGGGCAGCGCGACGCCGCGCATGGTGTGGACCGTGAGCTTCTCGAGCTCGCTGAGCGCCGCGTGCTTCTCGCGCTCGGTGGGGACGAGCGACGGGTGCAGCACCTTGACCGCCACGGACCGGTTGTCGCGATCGGTCGCTCGAAACGCGTATCCGAGCGGACCTGCGCCATAGAGCTCGACGATCGTGTAGCGCCCCGCGATCTTGTCTCCCGACGCGAGGGGCACGGGCGGCGCTGCCAGGGTGAGCGTCTCGTCGGGACCGGAGCGGGGGTTCTCGGACATTGCTGGGCGGCGCAGATCATCGCTCACTCGCGTGCGCGGTGTCCCCCTTCCGACGGCGCGAGAGCGAGATCGAAGCGCGCGGGCTTGACCTCGGCGGGTCCTTGGTGTCCCTCTTTGCGCCCGTGAACGCGCTCGGCCGTACCTATCGCACTGCTCTCTCGTCGGCGTTGGCTCTCTCGCTGTTGGCCTCGCCGTCGCTCGTTTCGTCACAAGCGAGAGACGCTGGCCCGCGGGCGGACGCCGCGGCCGAATCACCGGCAGAGCGCGCGCGACGCGCGGCGGTGGTCGCCCGCGTCGGAGACGTGTCGATCACCGTGGGTGAGTTCGAGGACACGCTCAACGAGGCCCCCGCGCCGGTGCGACAGACCTACGCAGACCCCACTCGGCAGCGCGAATACCTGCAGAACATGGTCGACACCATCCTGCTGGCGCGCGAGGCGCGGCGTCGCAACCTCGAGCGCAACCCCGAGGTCGCAGGGCAGGTCCGCAGGATTCTCTCGTCGCGCTTGCAGCAGGTGGAGGTCGTTCAGGCGATCACGCCGGGCTCGGTGAGCGACGAAGATATTCGCACCTATTATCAAGAGCACGTGGGCGACTGGGTGCAGGACGAGCAGCGACGCGCGACGGTGATCTACCTCGACGACCGCGCGGCGGCCGACGACGTCCTTCGGCAGGTGCGCGCGGCGCGTGGAAATCTCCGGACGATTCAAGAGCTCGCCCGCACGCGCTCGGTCGACGAGCACTCGCGCGAGGCGCGCGGAGACGTCTTCTATTTTCGCGCGACGCACAACGCGCGTCCCGCGCAGCAGAGGGCAGACGCTGGGGCTGCGAGCGCGGACGCGGGCGCTTCGGCGGTCGACCCCGCGCTCAGCGCCGCGACGTTCGCGCTCGCGCGCGAGCTCGAGGTGTCCGACCCGGTGCGGCTGGCGAACGGCAAGTGGGCCATCGTTGTCTTGACTGGGATTCGCCCGGCGCTCTCGCGCACGATCGACGATCCAGGCGTGAGGAGTTCGATCGTGGCGGCGATGGTTCATCAGCGACGACGCGAGCGCGAGCAGCAGCTCATGACGCAGCTCAGGGCGAGACACTCGGTCGAAGAGCACCCCGAGCGCGTGGATCGCGTGCGGTTTCCGCAGACGGATCTGGGAGGGGTTCCGCCGTTCGAGCCAGCGCGCAGGCCCGAGGGCGAGACGAGCGGTCGGTCGCCGGTGCCGCAGCAGCCGGCAAGAGAGCCCGTGGCGCGATAGGGCGAGAGGGGGCGCGCGGGACATAGGCGACGAAAACTCCACGGCACAACAAGCGAGTTGGAGTTGCAAATCGAGAGACGAAACGACGTTTGTCACCGAGCCTCGCGGCGGTCCCCAAGTGAGCAGAACGACGTTGTACGCAGAGCCGCGGGGCGGCCCCCACCCGCGCTGCCGCGCGAGCGAGTGAAACGGCAGTGGGCGCAGTGCTAAAGCCCCCACCCGCGCTGCCGCGCGCGCGAGTGCAACGGCAGTGGGCGCAGTGCTAAAGCCCCCACCCGCGCTGCCGCGCGCCCCGCCCCCGCCTGGAACGGCAGGGGCGGCGGCTTCGCATTGGGAAAATG
>LNEO01000113.1 GCA_001465015.1 Deltaproteobacteria bacterium Ga0077539
CTGCCAGCGGCGGAGCTCGAGCGACTCTTCACCGAGACGCTCGATGCGGTGTCACACAGGCTCGATCCGTGGATGACCGCGCTCGCGACAGCGAAGCTCGACGCCATGCGCGCGGCTCGCCCCACAGGTCTCCACGTGGGCGCCTTTGGTTGGGTCGAGCGATTGCGCCGCCGCCCGCCGAGCGCGACACGGGTCCTCGAAGACGGAACGACGGCGCACATCCAGAGTCGCTCCGCAGGCTTCGTCCACGGCCCATCACTCGACCACGCAGCAGCCGGAGCCATCCTCAAGAACGCTTGGGTCACACGCGAAGGCGAACCTCAGCGGCGCTACACGATCGATCTCTCGTCCGCGCGTGTGCGAACCGCCGAATCGATCCTCGACCACATGCGCGCAGGCATTCCGCTCGGCGCGCTCCTCGGCTACCAGGTCGAGCGCGGACTGCACGACATCGATCCAACCAACGACAGGATGTTTGTTGCGCTCAGGCAACGATTCGCACCCGTCGCGCGCAAGAAAGATCCTCGCGCACGCCCCGACTTGGAGGCCGCGAAGATCGCCGCCCGAAACGTCGTCGACGGACTCGCGCTCCTTCGGGCGTATCGCGCCGATGAATCTCCGTCGAAAGAGAGCTTCCTTCGGTCGCTTCGGTTGCCCCTCACGCCCGAGCAGTCCGATGCGTTGCTCACAGTGACCCGCGACGCGGACGACACCGCGGATGCTCTCGCGGATGCGCTCACGGCCGAGTCCGTCTTTCAGCTCATCCGAGGCAACGCAGGGCGCTCGGTCGCAAGCCTCGATGCGCTCGCGCGGGCAACCCGTCCCCCAGAACTCGAAGTAGCACGCTATCCGCGCACAGGCCGCACGCTGACCCACCGCGTACTGCTCGTGCTCGGCGACGACACGCCAGAGGTGATCGGGCCGTGGGGATCAGTGGCCCCGACACCGCGCGCCGTGTGTGACCCGCTGCTCGAAGCATGGGCTCGAAGCCAGCTCGGCAACCCGGACGACACGAGCTGCGTCGTGCGCTTCGCGAAAGGAGATGCCGACGCAACCTCGCTGCACGTGCGGTTGTCGGACCTTGCGCTCGGAGCGCTGGACGTCGTTGCGCTCGCGGCAACGCAGCCCGAACCGAAACAGGGCAGCGAGATCGACCGTCGCGTGCGGCTGTTCGTGCTTTCTCGGTACCCAGGAGTTTCGATCGAGAGCGTGCGCTACGACGAAGGCGCGTCGTCGAGCGCTCGGACGTTCGAACAAACCCTCGAAGTGGCGCGGGCGATCAGCGCGCTGCTCGGCCGAAGCCGTCCGTTTCGCATCGAAGACCTCGCGCCGAGCGCGCTCGCCAACCCAACCCCTGCCGAGGCCACCTTCTCCGAGCGAGACAAGGAGCGCGCACAGCGTGCTCAACGTGCGCTCGTCACGCTGATTCGCGATCTCGTCCGCGCGCTTCGAACTCCTCCCGCTTCGATCGAGCAAGCAGAAGACCTCCATCGTCAACTCCAACTCGCAGCGCTGTACGGAGTCGTTGGAGCCCTCCCCGATCTCCCGGTGTCGAGCCTCGCAGCCCCGTATGGGTCTTTGACCACGAGCGCGCGCAGCGCTCTTGCCGAGTTGCAATCGCGCCTCGAGAAGGCAGAAGCGGCAACCAATGCGCGCGAAAAAGCCCGCGCGATCTTCGGCGCGGACTTCCTGTTCGTGTCGAGCGTTCACCCGGACGGCGCCGTACGGACCTCACTCGAGACAGCGCTCGAGCAAGCGTCTTCTCTCGGGGCGACGACCGATCAAGTTCGTGTGTGGCAGGCACAGGCGACGCGCGTACGAGAGTCGCTCCGCGCGCTGCGCACGGTGACGACGTACGCACGCGCCACCGGCGCTTCGACAGCACCTGTCTCGATTGTGCAGCTCCCGACGGAGCCCGGCGATTGGTGGGCGGCGCTCCCGAACCGGACAGCCACAGAAGCAGAACGCCAACGAACGCTGCTGCTCTCGGGGCGCGTGTCCGTTGCGCTCGTCGACTGCGGCGCGCGTGTGCCGGGAGCCACCGCGTGGAGCGGATTGCTCCTCGACGACTGGGTCGAAACGATCCCGCTGCCCGACGAGACGACCGGCATCGCTGCGCACTACGACGATCCGGGCGCCGAAGCGCCACAGACGCTTCTGTTGGCGGTTCCAACGAGGCTCGACGGTTGGCGCTTCGATGACCTCGTCGCGACGCTGCACGAGGCGCTCGACAACGCGCGCATCCGCGCGACCGAACCGGAGACGCTCGTGCACTTCGCGCAGTTTCTGCCCGCAGCGTACGTGACGGCCAACGTCGCGGGAGATGTCGTCTCGACCCTGCTCACCAACGCGATCACCGTCGAACAGCCGAGCTGACCATGGCGTCCATCACGTACTGGAATCGACTCGAACCCATCGTGCGCTCCGACGCAATCGTTCGTTCGTTGCGCGCGGAAATTCGCGATCCGCTCTGGCTCCTTACGCGGCAGTGGCAACTCGGCGAGTTCCAGGGCGAAGACGCGGCGAGCCCTGCGTGGATCGAAGTGCACACGAGCGAGACGCCCATCGACGAGTGGTCTGCTCGCGGCGGCGCGTCGCACGCGCTCGACGCAGATTCTCCTCTCGAAGCTTTGTTCGCAGGCGCGTCTGCGCTCGACGACGGGCTCGAAACGCGCGCCGAGCTCGGGGGCCTCTTCGAAGACGAACTCCTCGCAGCGGGCGGCTCTCGCGCCTTGATCGAGAGCATCCGCCAGAGGTACGGGATCGCAGCGCGCGCTCCTCGTGAAGACGCGGCGTCGATCCGGTTCGAGCAGGTATGCGCAGATAGGCTCACCGATGGGCTCGCACTGCTCGAGCTCGACCGCGGCTGGAAAGCGATTTCGGAGACGATCGCCGCCGACGCCGAAGCAGAGGCCTCGCTTCAGCGAGCGTACGCGGCGCTCGAACAATTCGCGCGGAGTGTTTTCGGACAACTGCCATCGGACCGCCCAGCCGCTTGGCAGTCCGAGCGGCTTCGCGCCGAGGGCACGCTCTCGCTGAGCACGCCGGAGAGCCGGCTGTCTCTGCGCGTCGAGCCATCACGCGAGGGAGACGTGGACTGGTATTCGTGCGACGTTGCTACGAGGAGCCGCGGCGGATCGAGTGCGCGTACGAGCAAGCGCGTCGTCATGCCAGCACATGTTCGATTCCGCGGAATGCCCGAGCATCGCTTCTGGGACTTCGAGCACGGAGGCGCAGACTTCGGCGCCGTGGTCGCTGACAGTCGCGACGTTGCTCGGCTCGTGGTCATCGACTTCGCGCTCACGGCATCGAACGACTGGTTCATGGTGCCGTGCGTCCAACGCGTCGGCACCGCGCTTCGCGTCGAACAGGTCCGTGTTCGTGATGTGTTCGGGGGCACGACGCTCGTCGAGCGTGGCGATCAAGTGGATCCAGCACGCCGCACGGAGCGTTGGACGATGTGGTCGATCACCGACCGCGAGAGCGGCGGCGTCGAGCCCTCTCTCCTGCTGCCCGCTGGCTACCCGAGCCGCATGGCGGGCGCCGCGATCGAAGAGGTGCGCTTTCTTCGCGACGAGATGGCCAACATGTCGTGGGCCATCGAGCACACGATTCCCAACGCGCTCGGCGAACCGTGGCTCTCGCACGAACGAGCGACGGCTCGCCTTCCTGCTGGCGTTCCCCCACCACCTGCGCCGCCTGCCACTGGCCCACAAATCAAGTACGTGTTGCAGACCGACGTGCCCGCGTATTGGTTCCCCCTCGTTCCCGCACGAATCGAAGGCGCGGCGGGGCAAATCGAATACGCGCTCGGCTCGATGCTCGACAGTGTCACCGGTGCCAGGCGAACGCTTGCCCCGGACGGCCGCATCCTTCGCGCTCCCAGCGGCCACCGACTGCGTGTTCGCGAAGAAGAGCTGCCCCGCGTCGGCGTGACGGTCCAGCGTGTGCCCGTGCGCACGCGGACGCCGAGCGGAGCGACGCGACTGTGGGTCGAGTGGCGCCGACGCCCAGGCGCAGGCGAGGGCTCTTCGGGGCTGAAGTTCGACAGCGTGGAGTTCATTCGCGCTCCTCAGACGAGCGCATCTGACGAAATCGTCCCAGCAGCAACGGAGGAATCGCCATGACGTTTCATCTCGCATCGTTCGTAGGGCTGCAGGGCCCGGGGACGCTCGCTCGCGTGTCCCCGACAACCGACACCCAGTTGTATTCGGTCGACGATCGGATCGTGCTTCCCTGCCCCATGGACCTCGTGTGCGCGTTCGGGATGGGAAGCTCGCTGCAAACGGCCAAGGTGACGTCTCCGATTCTGAGAGGCGTAAACCCGATCAACGTGAGTCCGCTCGTGATTGGGGCGTCTATTCCATCGACGCCCAACGTCGCATACTTCGGCCACGACGCGATCCACTTGCAACGCGACGAACCGATCACGTTCGAGGCGTCGGGCGTCGGGCAGAGCTTGGCGCGTGGCTTGGTGTGGCTCGAAGAGAAGTTCGAACCCGTTCCATCAGGCGATCGGTTCTGGGTGCGAATGACGAGCTCGGCGTTCGTTCCTGTGAGCGACGTGTGGTGGCCGATGCAACTCACCTCGGTCGACGAACTCGCCGCAGGAACGTACGCGGTGATCGGAATGCAGTACGCGAGTCCAACGGGGATCGCCGCTCGCCTCACGTTCGACCATCAATATTGGAAGCCTGGAGTGCTTGCGACGCAGTCTCCCTCCGCTCGATCATTTCAGCAGAGCTACGACGGATCGTTCGGGTTGTGGGGCACCTTCCGCACCTCGTCGCTGCCGCGACTCGAGGTTCTCTTGAGCAGCTCAGACAACACGCACGAGGTGAGGCTGCTCGTCGTGCGTGTGGGAGGGTAGCTCCGCGCATGTGTACGCGATGTCCGATCCCCATTCCGAGGTGACGGCGCGATCTCGGAGACGCTCGTGGCATGACGCAAACGAGCAAACGCAGGTCGCGGCGTAGTCCGCAGCAATGGAAGTCCATCCTCGAAGCGCTACAACGTAAGCGCTGCGTGAGGAGGCGTGGTTGTGGACGAGGAACAAAGGCCCGAGTGTCATGCGCGTGCGAGCAGCCGATCCAGAAATTGAAGCGAAGTGGCGTCAGCGCGTGGATGCGTGGCGACGAAGCGGACGAACCGCCAAGCAATTTGCAGCGCAGAATGGTTTCTCGATCTCGTCTCTGACGGGGTGGGCTTCGCGATTGCCCGGCGAGGCCAGCCGCGCGTCTTCGCAGGCACCGAAGATCGTTCCTCTCGTGCGCGTCGCCCAGCCCGTTGCTCAGAGCGAGCTGGCTGTCGATCCCGGAAGCGCTCGGGTGCGCGTTCAGAGCGTAACCGCTGCATGCAACGGTTACGTTCCATCGATGAACTGGTGGGCGACGCCGTGCGCGCCACGCCGGTGATGTGGCTCGCTATCGGGGCGCTGCGCGCGGACTCGCTCGCCCCTGCGCGCTCACCGTCGCAAGTACTCTGTCCCCTGCGCCGCGAGAAACTCGTCGTAGGTCCCGTTGAAAAGCTGTGCGCCGCTCGGCGACAGCTCGAGCACCCTCGTCCCGAGGCGGCCGACGAAGTGACGATCGTGGCTCGTGACGATGACCGTTCCGGGATAGGCGATCAGCGCCTCGAGCAGCGCGTCGATGCTCTCGACGTCCAGGTGGTTGGTCGGCTCGTCGAGGAGCATCACGTTGTGCTTCTGCAACATGAGCTTCGCCAGCACGAGCCTCGCGGCCTCGCCGCCCGAGAGCGTCTCGGTCTTCTTCAGCCCGGCCTCGCCGCTGAAGAGCAGCTTTCCGAGCACCGAGCGAACCTGCTCGATCGTCGCGTTCTCGTCGAAGCGGCGAAGCCAGTCGTACGCAGTGAAGCCTGGCTCGAGCGCCTCGTGGTGGTCCTGCGCAAAGTAGCCAACGGACGTCTCGTGTCCCCACACGACCTCGCCCGTGTCGGGCTTGTGCTCGCCGACGAGGCACTTGAGCAGCGTGGACTTTCCAATGCCGCTCGGACCGATGACGGCGAGGCGCTCGCCGCGCATGAGCGCGAGGTCGAGCCCGCGCAGCACCTTCTTGTCGCCAAACGACTTGCTCAGCCCGTTCACGCGCACGACGTCGCGCCCGGACGGACGAGTGATCTCGAACTTCACGTACGGCCGAACGACGTTCGAGCGACGCACGACCATCGAGGCCTCGAGCTTCTCGATCTCTTTCACGCGAGACTGCGCCTGGCTCGAGCGGTTGGCGCTGGCGCCGAAGCGGGCCACGAAGTCCTTGAGCTCCGCGATCCGGCGCTTCTTCTGGGCGATGTCTTGATCGTTTTGCAGCTTTCCCGTGGTCTTTTGCTGGACGAAATCCGAATAGTCGCCGGTGAAGACCGTCACCGTCTGAAAGTCGACGTCCGCGACGTGCGTCGCGATCGCGTTCATGAAGTGCCGGTCGTGGCTGACCACGACGAGCGTTCCTCGGAAGCCGCCGGTGAGATAGCCCTCGAGCCAGCGGATCGAGTCCAGGTCCAGGTGGTTCGTCGGCTCGTCGAGCAGCAGCACGTCCGCCCCCGCGAACAGCGTCTGCGCGAGCAGCACCCGAAGCTTGTATCCGCCAGCCAACGACCGAAGCGGGTCGAGGTGTCGATCCGTGGGAATTCCGAGCCCCTCGAGCAGCTCCGCCGCGCGCGCCTCCGCCGTGTAGCCGTCCTCTTCGGCGACGACGCCCTCGAGCTCGGCCAGGCGCATGCCGACCTCGTCGGTCATCTCCTGCAGAAAGAGCCGCTCTTTCTCCTGCATGGCGTCCCAGAGCGCGCGGTTTCCCATCAGCACCACGTCGAGGATCCGCACGCCGTCGTAGTGAAAGTGGTCCTGCTTGAGCACGCCCACCTTGAGCTTCTCGGGAATGCTCACGGTGCCCTTGTCGGACTCTTCTTCGCCCGTGATCACCTTCAAGAGCGTGGATTTTCCCGCGCCGTTCGCCCCGACCAGGACGTATCGCTTGCCTGGGTCGAAGTGCATCGTGACGTCTTCGAAGAGGATCTTGGGCCCGAAGCGCTTGGTGACGTTCTCGAGGGTGATCATGAGCGGAGACGCCTCCTGTCACCAATCGCGGCGCGACGCAACCGCGTCTTTTCTAAGCGCGGTACACTCCCATGGTGGCGAAGACGCCTCGAGTCACACACACAATCAAGCCCCCGTCGCCGCGGGTCTTCGTCCTCGGCAACCGCCGCGAGGGAACGAGCGAAGTCATCGCAGCCCTTCGCTCGCTCGCGACCCCCGACAAGCTCGAGTCCTGGCCCGCGCGCGTGTTCGCCCCGCCGCCCCGCGAGGACGGCGTCGTCATGCTCATCAACGACTTCGGCCCGTCGGGCCAGTCCGCCAGAGTGCTCCAGCTCGAGACGCCCAAGCGCACGTTTTCCTTGTACGAGTGCGTCGATCAGCCCCAGGCGCTCATGATCGGCGCGAGCAATCGCTGCGACGCCGCGCTCTGGGTGCGCTCTGCCGAGGTCGACTGTGATCTCGACCCGGCGAGCGCGATGCTCGAGGCCGCCCGGTATCTCGGCGCCGAGCGCGCGCTCGTGTTCGTGATCGACGCCGAGCGGGTCGCACAGCCGCGCCGTGATCGCGTCGAACGCGAGGCGCGCGAGCTGCTCTCTCTCTCGGGATTCGCCGCCGACGAGTGTCCCGTCATCTGCAGCACCGGCGTCATCGAGCCGGGGTCGCACCAGTGGCGCGCGGGGGTCTCGGCCTTGCGCGACCTGCTCGAAGAGCACGTCCCCTACGTCGACGAAGACCCATACGTCGCGCTCGTGGTCGACGATGTCTTCGCGATCAAGAACCGCGGAACCGTCGTCACCGGCCAAATCACCGCGGGAAAGCTCGCGGTCGGCGATCGCCTCGAGCTCGTCCGTCCAACGGGCCGACGGCCCATCACCATCCTGGGCATCGAGATGTTTCGCCGGCTGCTCGAGACCGCGCGTCGCCCGGATTACGTCGGGCTCCTCATCGATGTCGCGCGAGACGAAGTCGCGCGAGGCGACCTGATCGTGAGCCCGGGCGAGGGCGTCGTCGCGCGCCGCGCCAACGTCCGCGGCTACTGTTGGCGCCCTCCCGAAGTGTGGCCTCCCACCGAACGACTGCGTTGTGTCGGGTCGCTGGCCGACCAGCGGGTGCGCGTATCGATGACCACGCCTTCGCCGCTCGTGCTGGGGCCGTTCGAGGCACAAATCGAGTTCGATGCGCCCACCATGCAGTTTCCAGGGCGCTCGCTCCTTTGGCGACAGGGGGAGGACTCGATCTTCGCGTCGGTGCTCTTCGAGTCCTCGCTCGATTGAGTGCCGCCTTCGATCCCCCGTCACCGGCTCGCCGACGAAACCACGGTCGCCTCGCGAACCCCTTTGCGCCCGAGCTGGCTCCCATCGATCAGCAGTCTCGGGGACCCACGTCGCGGCGCAGGCGCGCTGCCGCGTCGGTGACCCCGCGTGCGCAGAAAGGCTGAAGTCACCGTGTTCAACATCGAGCCGTTTTACGACCCGCACACCTTTACGCTCACCTATGTCGTCTTCGACCCAGATTCGAAGGACGCTGTGGTTATCGATCCGGTGCTCGACTACGACCCGCTGTCGTCCGTGACGAGCACCGAGTCGATCGAGAAGGTCGCGGCCTTCATCGAGCACAAGAAGCTCGCGCTGCGCTGGGTGCTCGAGACCCACGCGCACGCCGATCACCTCTCGGCTTCGGCGTGGCTGAAGACTCGGTACCCGGGCTCCAAGGTGGCCATCGGCGAGCGAATCACCGCCGTACAAGAGACATTCAAAGCGGTCTTCGGCATGCCCGAGTCGTTTCCGACCGACGGCAGTCAGTTCGACAAGCTCCTCTCGGATGGCGAGGTCCTGCGCGCAGGAACGCTCGAGATCCAATCCATCGCGACGCCCGGCCACACCCCGGCGTGCCTCACTTTTCAAGTCGGCGACGCGGTGTTCACGGGCGACGCGCTCTTCATGGACGACTACGGCACGGGGCGCTGCGACTTTCCCAAGGGATCGGCGGACGATCTCTACACGTCCGTGCACGACAAGCTCTACGCGCTGCCCGACGCGACGAGGGTCTTCGTGGGGCACGACTACCAGCCCGGCAATCGCGAGGTGAAATGGGAGACCACGATCGGAGCGTCGAAAGAGCGCAACCCGCAGCTCCGTCAGTCGACGCAGCGAGAGGACTTCGTCAAGCGTCGCACGACCCGCGACGCATCACTGCAAGCGCCGCGGCTTCTGTATCCGAGCGTCCAGGTAAACATCGACGCCGGCCGACTTCCCCAGGAAGCGAGCAACGGCATCCGCTACCTCCGCGTGCCGCTGAACCTCCGCAAGCCGACCAACGCCGACGGCACCAAGAGAGGTTGAGTACGGCCTCCCGCGAGCCTCGACGAGGCCCGGCTCGCGCACCGCGACGGTCCTCACGAAAAGATGGTCGAGCCTCCGCTGACCACATTATCGTCGGGGCATGCGGCTCGTTCTTGCGGTCTCCGCGCTCTCGCTCGCGGTCTTCGCCCAGCCAATCGCAGTACGCGCTCAGTGTACGCTCGCGTCCCAGCCCACGATCGTCGGTCGCCGCGCTTCGCTCGAAGCGCCGCTCGTGCTCACTGCTCACGGCGATCGAACAGCAGTTGGCTGGGTCGTTCCTGCGGACACCGCGGGGCGCTACGATGACTCTGCGTCGGTGGTCCTCGACGCGAGCTCCAGGGTCGCCTCGACGCTCGACCGTGAGGAGCCCCAGCCCGGCGGCGGGCAGTTCTTGCATCCCATCTTTCGCGTGAGCCCCGTCGTTCGCGCGGGAGCGCTCGCGGTCAACGTCGATTCTCGCGAGGACGGAGAGCCCGATAACAGCGAGGTCGTTTGCGGCGCCCACCGGTCGCTGCTCACGGAGACCCGCGCGACGCGCGCTGGGTTGATTGCTAGCTACCACATCGACGCCACGTACCACTGCCGGCTCGTCGCTCCCGAACGGCCGTTCGTCTTCGGCGCGCGCGCCGAACTCGACGCTCGAGGACGGATGTCCGGCGTGATCCGGCTGCTCGCTGCAAGCGACGGCGCGAGCGCGATGCAGCCGCTCTCCTGGCAGCTCGCTCTCCGCGGCGATCGCAACGCGACGAGCTTCACCGCGCTCGACGTGCTCACGCAGCGCAACGCGCTCGAAGGGCTCAGCGCGGTGCGCGTCGGAGACGTCGGTTGGTTCGTCGTGTTTCGCTTCGGCGACGCGCTGTACGGCGGTTGGCTCGGCCCGTCGCTCGCCCCGCTCTCGGCGCTCTCGCGGCTCACCGCACCGCCGCTGTTCGTGGGAATTCCGTCGCTCGCGACCAACGGCCGCGAGGTGCTCATCGTGCACGCCGCGCGCCGCGCCGAGCGCGATCCGTGGACGCTCGTGGCCGAGCGCGTTCAGCCGCGCGCCGCCCCGTCCGCACCGCAGCCGATCGCAGTCACCGCCCCCCGCGGAGCGCACGTGTTCGCGCCGTCCGTCGCGCCGCTCAGCAGCGGCTGGGCGCTCAGCTACACGATCGGGCCGCTTCGGGGCGTCGTGCGCGGTCGCGACAAGCAGCACCTGTGGCTGGCTTCGCTCGACGCGCAGCTCGCGCCGAGATCGGCGCCCGTGCGAGTCACCGACGCCGCTGGAGGCAGCGACGGGCGCGTGCTCTCGTTTGGCACACGAATTCAAGTCGCCTACATGGGCGGCCAAGACAGCTACCGCTCGGTTCGCGTCGCGAGCGCGAGCTGCAACTGATCCGCTCGTCGCTCGAAAGGCAGCGCTCCCAACGCAGCGCGCTTCTGTCGCGCGGCGACTCTTTCGTCGCCCGTCTCCTGTGGTTCGCTCGTGCGCTGGAAGCAGCTCCGCTCGGTGGTGCTCGAGGTGCGCGCGAAGCGCCGCGGACAGCGCTGAGCGCGCGAGGGACGGCGCCGTCGGGTGCGCGTGCTTATGGGTTCACTGAATGTCGTCGACGCGCCAATCGCTGCCCTCGCGAATGAGGATCAGCGATCGCCCGTCGGGCAAGCGCAGCCCGACCGCCTCTGCCCCTGCCGGACCCCCGCTGGCGGGGCGCACTTCGAGCGACGACGGGTCTTGCAGCGCGTCGAGCAGCATCACGAGCTCGCTCTGAACCGCGCCACGCGCGCGCGACGAGAGCGCCGCGAGGATGGCGGTCAGGCTCCTTCGCGCGATCGCTTCTCGCAGCGCGCGCGCCGCGTCTTGGGGCGTCGGCGCTGGACCCGACCCCGTCGCCGATCGACCCATGCGCCAGCCCTCGGCCGCGTCGACCACCGTCGCTGCTCCTCCGGTGCGAGAAGAAAGCGCCACCCACGGGTCGCGCCGGCCCTCGAGCGCGCGTCGAACCTCGTTCGAGACCGAGCGGAGCTCCGCGCCTTCGCCCTGAATCCTCGCGCGAAATCGCTCGAACGACTCGTCGCGCCGCGCGCTCGCCGGCAGCAGTTGATAGAGCGCCGCCACGTCGTTGCGCTCGACCGCGCGGTGAAAGGCCACCAGCGTCGCGCGCGGAGAGCCGCGTCCCGCCGCTTGGGCGCAGCCGTTGAGCGCCGCGAGCGCAAAGAGCGCTGTCGTCCACGCTCGCATGGGGCCCCCGCTACGGCTTCGTCGATGCATCGAACGGTCGCGACGTTACCTGCCCTCGAACGCGCTGACCATCACTCCCGTGCTCGACGGTCAGTCCGTGCTCCGACCGTTGGCGGGTCCGCTGCGCGCGGTACCCGCGTCGACCGTGGTCCGCACCCCGCCGTGAAGCGCCGTTCACAACTGGCGACGGTGCGGCAGTTCTCGGGCACCCCCTCGCGCTCGAACCACCGCGTGTCGAAACCAAGGAATCCCGCGCCGAGACGCGCTATCGTGGGTCGAACTTCGCGCTGGCACGATTCGTTCATGATCCAGGGTTGCCGCCGGGTGCTCTCGTTCCTGGCGTCGTTGGAGGCACAGACCGCCGTGAACACTGAACTCTTCAATCGCCTTCGCCGCTTCGTGGTCACTCTCGCTCCAATTGTGGCGCTCGCCGCGATGGCTTCGACGAGCACCGGGTGCGCAAGCGACTCGTATTTCTGTGACGGGACGGCCTGTTACTACTGCGACGGCACGAGCTGCCGCACCGCCACGCCGCCCACGCCGCGCACCTGTTCGCGCGACGGCGAATGCGCTGCGGGGCAGGTTTGCACCAGCGCCGGCTGCACCACCCGTGGCTGCACCAGCGATCGCGAGTGCGGCAACGGTCTGGCGTGCGTGACCGGCGCCGGAGGCGTTCGCTACTGTGCGCGCCCAGGCACAACGCCCACCCCCGTGACGCCGTCGTGCAGCTCCAACGCGCAGTGCCAGACCAACGAGGTATGCCTCGACGGAACGTGCCGCGTGAGCACCAGCCCTGGCTGCACGCAGGACTCTCAGTGCGGCGCCAACCGCGTGTGCGTCTCGGGCCGCTGCACCGATCGCACGAACACCTGCCAGTTCGACAACCAGTGCGGAGCTGGGCGCGTCTGCGTCAACAGCGAGTGCCGCGACGGTTGCGGCGCTGGCGGGATGTGCCCTGCCGGACAAGAGTGCGCGACGGTCGGCTCGGTGATGTTCTGCCGCGATCGCGCTGCGAGCGGCTGCACCTCGAGCGCGCAGTGCGCGGCGAACGAGTCGTGCCTCAGCGGCCGCTGCCTCCCGCGCTGCACGCCGGGACCGACGTCGTCCTGCGGGGCGGGTCTGTTCTGCAGCGATGACGGCGTGTGCGTTCCCGATACGCGACCGCGTCCCTTGTGCGACGCGAGCCGTCCTTGCGCGGCTGGATCCGAGTGCGTCGGCGGCATCTGCCGCGTGGCGTGCACGACCAGCGCGATGTGCCAGGCCGTCGCCGTGACCTACCGCAACTGCGGCGCCATCCCGTACATCCAGGGCTCGAGCAACTACTGCCTCACTGACAGCGAGGCTCGCCCGACGTGCTCGCGTCAGGCCGACTGCTCGGCGGGGCAGGTGTGCTCCGACGGCAACTGCCGCTAGCTCGAGCTCCGCGCTTCTCGCGCGATTTGCCGGACAGAGTCGCAGGTCTTGCCGAGGGGACAACGGGGGAACAAACGGGGGGATTGAATTCAGCGGACGCTGTGGACTTCGCGGCCGCTGACCGTAGTAGTCTCCGCCGCCTCGATCGGCGCCCTGAGTAGGTTTCGCGCGCCACGAGCGGACAAAACAGAACATGAGCAAGGCAGATCCCTCCCTCGTTCGACGAGCCCTCGACGCGGCCCGCCAGCAGCGCAGCCAGATCGTTCGTGGCGCTCCACTCCCCATCGACACGGCGCACGTCGTCGGCGCTTGCGTGAGCTGCGGCCGCATCGCCGCCACCGTGCTCGGGTTTCCTGACTCGCCGTACGCGGGACAGCCAGGACAGCCCAGGTTTCGCACCGCGCGCGAGCTCGAGCGCTTCTTGAAGGAGCTGACCGTCAAGCCGCCGCAGATGCCGATGCAGACCGATCGCGACGACGGACGCACGTGCGTCTGCGGCGCGCCCGCGGACCCTCGCGAAGTGCAAGGTCTTCGGTTCATCCACGCGATGCCTGGCTCGGGCGCAGAGATCATCGTCGAGGGCGTTCGCGGAGGCGGGTCGTTGCTCGTGTCCTCGTCGGGCGATCCGCTCGGCGGCTCGGGCGGCGAGTTCACGTGGAAGGTGCTTCGCGCGCCGAGCGACGGCGCCGAGTCCGACGTGTCCGACGCGTTCGACGACAACGCGATCAAGAAGTCCTTCGGCCGCGGGCTCACGCTCGCGTCGCTGTGGCTCGAGCTGCTCGCCGCCGCCAAGGACGGCAAAGAGACGCTCGAAAAAGTGGAGCCCGGATACTGGATCTACGCCGGCCCGAAGACCGACGCGGGCCTGCAGGCGAAGCTCGACGCGCTGTCCAAGGACAACGCAGAGGTGCTCGCTCGTGACCTCGTGAAGCTCGGCGAGAAGGACCCGCTCCCGGCGGGACCGCACTGGGGCTTCTGGGCGTACGAGCACGCCGAGGCGATTCAGAAGGGCGAGCTCCGCGCGGGCGTCGTGATCGATCAATCGATCGTTCGCAAGTCGCTCGTCGATCGCTTGACGGCGCTCAACGTCGGCGTGCGCGAGCAAAACGACGGCAAGATCCTGCAAGCGTTCTTCATGCCGACGCCCGACTGGAAGGGCGACGTCGCAGGCTGGCCCATCGAGGTCCTCATCGTTTCGCTCGGCGCCGGACACCTCGGATGGACGATGGCCGAGACCGTCGGCGCGGCCGTCGGCGAGGCCGGCGGACGCGCGGGAGCGCTCGCGGACTTCTTCATGGTCGCCAAGCAAGTGCGCCCCGAAATCGAATGGAAGTTCGAGGGAATGCGCGCGGTTCCGGTGCGAAAGAACGGGACGAACGGTCGCCCTGTGGACCTGCTCAACGCGCCGTTTCGCTTCGACCCACGAAATCAACAAGCGCTGCCGCTGCTCGAGCGCGAGATCAAGTTCTCGACCGACGAGCTGCCCAAGGGCCAGGACCCGACGCGGCACTGCCCGTGCGGCGCCAAGGCCTTCGTCGCTGCGCGGCTCTTTCCGTGGAACGTCGTCGACGGCTTCAACAAGGCCACCGGCGGCAAGAACCCCTTCGTGATCGAGACGTACACCGGCGCGGACAACAAGCCGCGCGCGGCGCTGCTCGCGGTCGTCTCCGACGACATGCACGTGCAGATCCTCGGCGAAGAAGAGTTCAAGTCGCACCACGTCAACGACGAGACGATCGGCAAGCGCCTCGCGCAAGACCTCCACAACTCGCTCTTCGCCGTGGACGTCTCGCTCCACGAAGACAAAGACAAGAAGCGCGCGCTGCTCGCGTACGGCCCGCTCGTGGCGTCGGTGGCCATCAACGATCATTTGATCGCGGCCCTCCACGAAGCCTGCGGAAAGCCGCTGCGCGGCGACGCCGTCAGCGCCCAGGCGACCACGCCCAACTCGATCGTCCTCTACGAGACCGGCTTCGACGAAGACCAGCTCGACAAGGTCCTCGAGATGGCGCAGCAGGCCGACGGAATCCCCCCGGACATGGCGACGCCCTTCTCGCTCGAGTGGGACGACGTCACGCTCACCGCGCAGCCCGTGGGCAAATTCACGAACCTCACGCCCAACCCGCAGGACCAGCAGCAGCAGCAGCAAGGCGCGCCGCCCGCTGGCGCAGGCCGGGCGCCGCCCCGCGCTCGCTGAGCTCGGCGCACGCCGCAAAGGGCGACCGCGCGAGTCTGGCCGAGATTACAGACGCTTACAGCATGGACCGTGACCACGTTGTCCGCTGAGCGCGCGCTCCGCTGAAGCGTCTTCGGGCGATTGAGCTTCTGCCAGAATTTGGCTACGCTCCAAAGCTATGTCCGAGGCTGCTTCCGAGGCTGCTCCCGAAGAGACGAACGTCGGTGAAGACGTTCTTCCGGTCGGTTCGAAGTTTGGCCGCTACACGATCGTCAGGTTGATCGGGATGGGCGGCATGGGCGCGGTCTACGAGGCCACGCACGCGGAGCTGAAGAAGCGCGTCGCGCTCAAGACGCTGCATCCTTCGTTCTCGAAAAATCCTGAGATTCGTCAGCGATTTCTTCGAGAAGGCGAGCTGGCTTCGCGCATCCATCACCCCAACGTCGTCGACGTCACGGACTTCGGAACGCAGGACGACGTCTCGTTTCTCGTCATGGAGTTTCTCGAAGGCATGAGCCTCGAGGAGCGCATCGAGAAAGAGGGCCGCCTCGAGCCTTCGATCGCCGCCGACGTGATGCTCGGCGCGTGCGCTGGCGTCTCGGCCGCGCACGACGAGGGCGTGATCCACCGCGACCTCAAGCCCGCGAACATCTTTTTGCTCCGCCAGCGCGGCGGCGAATACCGCGTCAAGATCGTCGACTTCGGCATCTCGAAGGCGTCCGAGCGCTCGCTCGAAGGCAACCTCACCTCGACCGGGCACGTCGTCGGTACGCCGTACTACATGGCGCCCGAGCAGATGCGCAGCTCGCGCGAGGTCGACGCGCGCGCCGATCAGTACTCGCTCGGCGTGACGTTCTACGAGGCGCTTTGCGGGCGTAAGCCGTTCGAGGCCGACAGCCTGTTCGAGGTCGTTCGCAAGGTCGCCCAGGGCGACTACGCGCTGCCTCGCGACGTGGTGCCGGAGATCCCCGAGGGACTCGAGGCGATCGTCTTGAAGATGATCGCCGTCGACGCGGCGTCGCGCTTCGACACCCTGCGAGATTGCGGGCGCGCAGTCATGCCGTTCGCGACCGAGCGCGGTCGCGTGCTGTTCTCCACGGAGTTCGGCGACGGGCCAGCGCCAGAGGTCGTCGCGCCGCCGCGGCCGGACTCGACGATGGGCGTTCGCGCGCTGACCGCTGAAAAGGCGACCGTGGTCGCGCGCGGACCGAGGACGGATCCCGGTCAAGTGACAGGGACCGGGCAGATCTTCGAGGTATCGACGGTCCCCGCTGCGCCGGCGAAGAAGCAGTCCAAGGTCCTTCCGCTCATCGGCGTCGGCGTGGCGCTCTCGATCGGCGTCGCGTTCTGGGCCGGCAAACAGCGCGAAAGCGTCGGAGCTCCAGCCAACACTCCGCGCAGCGTCAACGGGCAGAGCACCACGCCGACGCCCCTGCCCGAGTACTCCGTGTCGATCACCGCAGTGCCCTCGGATGCGTGGATCGTCGTGGACAACCAGTTCACCGTCCCCGGCGAGTTCACGCACTCGTTCGCGCGCGATCGTCGCCCGCATCGAGTGATGGTGCGCGCCCCGGGCTTTCTGTCGCAGACCTTCGAGTTCGATGGGCCCATCGTTCGTCGAGTGACGCTCGAGCGAGATCCCGCCGCGGTCGCGCCGATCCTTCCTGGGACCGTCGCGGACGCGGGTGCGACCGCGTTGACCCACAATGTTGGTCGCCCGAACGGTCGGCCGAACGGCACGGCTCGACCCAACAATTCAACGGCGACTTCGACCGGAACTCGCCCCAACGGGCCCGCGACTGGCAGCCCGAACAACGCCGGCACCAACGGCGCGCTCATCATCAACTGAGCGCCTGGCGCGGGGGGCCGCGCCGAGAGACGCTTCGTCGAGCGTTGCGCTCTCAGCGCACGATCACAACAGCGATCGTCCGGAGCTCGAGCGGGGACGGCACCGTGCAGCTCGCGCCCGGCGCGTGGTTCCATCGGATCGCGTAGCGCCCGGGCGCCATCGGCGCGTTGAAGCCGAGCGACGGCACGGTCGCTGCGCGAAACGTCTCGTTACGAACGTCGTTGACCCAGTGGCAAAGCAGCTGCGCTCGGGTCGGCGTCTCGAGAAAGACGAGGATCTGGCGGTTGCCCACGCCGATCGGCGTGAATTGACGCAGCCTGAACCCCAGCTCGACGCGCGCGCCTGGGTCGACGACGATCACGGCGCCCGCCGTCACGGCGCCGCTCGTGAGCGTCAGCTCGTCCATCGCGGTGACGTCGTATGGGCTCACCGAACGGTTTTCAACTCGAACGATGTTCTGCAGCACGGGGTCGAAGCACACCGTTCGCTGGTGCGTCTCGAGCTCGCGCCCGAGCGGCGCGCCGTAGTCCGCGTACCACCGAACGCGCGTGCAGTCAGGCATTCCCCCGCTGTTGATACCGACGTTGTTCAACACCACAAAGCGCCCCGTACCGGCACGAGTGTTCATCGCGCCCGGCGACGGGTTGCTGCCGTCGAGCGTGTAGTAGAAGGTCGCGGTTTGCGGAGCGCTCAACCGTAGGTTTACTGGGGCCGCGACGGAGAACGCTCGATCGTCGATCGCCGTCGCCAGGTAGCTCGCAGGCGGGGGCGCGTAGGCGCAGGTCCCCGAGATGCATTGCTCGAAGGCGCCGCAGCGTGTTCCTGCGTTGGCTCCGAGACAGTCTCCGCGAGCCCCGCAGTTGAGCGCGTTGGACTGCGGATCGACACACGAGTCGCCGCACCGAATCGTGCCAGTCGCGCAGCCGCCCGCCCTGCACACACGATTGACGCAGACCTCGCCGGTCATGCAAGCGCGTCCGACGTTGGGGCCCATGCAGTTGCCGCTCGCGCCGCAGAACATTCGGCTCGACAGCGGATCGACGCAGCTGCCGCCGCAGTCGATGGTGCCCATGGGGCAGACGCCGAGACACGCCCCGCCCGAGCACACCTGCGCTCCCGTGCACATCGAGCCTGCGTTGGGGCCCATGCAGTTGCCGCTCGCGCCGCAGAACTGGGGGTTGTTCGACGGGTCGACGCAGCGCCCGCCGCAGAAGATGCTGCCGCTCGCGCAGTTGGTCGTGCATGTCCCGTTGACGCAGCTCTGGCCGGTCATGCAGGGGGTGAAGGTCGTGCAACTGTCGTTGGCGTTGCAGAACTCGGGGTTGGAGGTCGGATCGATGCAGGCGGTTCCGCAGCGAACGGTGCCCGGAGAGCAGCGGAGGTTGCAGCTGCCCGCGACGCAATCGGTGCCGAGGCCGCAGCTGTTGTCGCAGCGACCGCAGTGGTTCGTGCTCGTCGCCGTGTTGACGCACTCGGCTCCGCAGACTTGAAAACTGGCGCCTGCGTCAGGCGGGCACAGAACGACGTCCGAGCTGCCGCCCTCTGCGTTGGCGTCTCCGACGTCGAGCGAGCCGTCGGGCATCGTCCTGTCGACGGTCACGTCTGCGCCCGTATCCGATTGCGCGTCGAGCGCGCCGGTGTCGACGACGGTCGCGTCGAACTGCCCGACGTCGTCTCGCGAGCCATCGTTGGGAAAAGCGCAAGCCTCGAGCGCAGCAGCGATCGAGATCGCGCACATGAATTCGAGTCGTCCTCTGCCTTTGGGGGTCATCATGGCGCTGCTCCTCACTGGACGTCGATGAACCCAACCGCGTTGCCGCCGGGTCGCGCGAGGACGCCGCCGAGACAGCCGTTCTCCCAGGACCATCGCTCTCGGATGTAGTAGCGGCCAGGGCGCATCGGGGCGGTCAGCATGCGGGTGCGAGCTGCGAATCGCCCTGGAAAATTCGTGCCGAACGCGTAGTTCTCACAGACCAACGACTCGTAGTTCTGGGCGTTGTCCGACTCGATCGACACGTTCGCTTGGACGATGCAGCCTGGACACGCGCCGCTGAAATCCGAGGTCCACCACTGGTGGTTGTAGTTGAGCGTGTATCGATCGCCGGGACGAAGCCTGGCGACGGGGCCGCGGCTGTTGATGCTCACGCGATCGACGATCGTTCCGACGTCGCGGATCGGTGACGGTGGAAGCACGACGTTAACCCGACGGGAGTGCACCACTCGCTCGCGTCCGAGCGGCATGCCGTAGTCCGCGATCCATCGAAGGATCGGACACCCGACAGACCCGACGGTGACGAACGCCGCGTTGATGGCAGACATTGTCCCGTTGACGCCTGGAGTCGAGGGGACCTGGCCGTTGCACGTGAACAGGATCGTCGCAGGAATCACGGCTCCGATGCTCACGTCGATCGCGCGGTAGGCGTTGATCGTTCGCTCGAACGGCTCGTCGATGCCGAGCGAAGCGTAGCTCCTCGGCGGCTCGAAGTACGTGCAGGTGCCGCTGACGCACAGCTCTGTCGATGTGCACGCGCGGCCCGCGTTGGCGGCCATACAGTCTATTCGTGCGCCGCAGAACTGGCGATTGGTGTTGGGGTCGATGCAGTTGCCGCCGCAGAGGACGGCGCCCGTTCCGCAGGTCGTTCCGCAGGTGCCGCCGACGCAGATTTCTCCCATTGGGCACGACTGTCCGGCGTTGGCAGTCATGCAATCCATCCGCGCGCCGCAAAACTGGCGATTGGTGTTGGGGTCGATACAAGTGCCGCCGCAGAGGATGAAGCCCGTCGGACAGCGGCAGGTGCCCGCGGTGCAAACCTGTCCGGACGCACACGCCCTGCCGCGGGTCATCGCCGTCGCCGAGCACATCCCCGAGGCGCCGCAGAACGCAGGGCTGGTCTGGGGGTCGATGCAGTTGCCGTCACACGCGATCTGCCCGGGCGGACACACGAACGCGCACGATCCCATGACGCAGCTCTCGCCCCCCATGCACGCGCGGCCGGCGTTTGCGCCAGAGCAGTTTCCGCTCGCGCCGCAGAAGTCCGGGTTGGTGTTGGGGTCGATGCAGCGGTTTCTGCACGCGACGAGTCCCACGGAGCAGGTGAACACGCACGAGCCGGCCTGGCACGTCTCGTCCGGCGCGCACTCGCGATCGCAGCGGCCGCAGCGCAGTCGATCCGTGAGGATGTTGACGCATTGGCCGTCACAGAGCCGCATCGCTGAGCCGGCGCCCACCTCGCACTGGTTGACGTCGGTGACAGAGACGTCCACGACGTCGGGCACCTCGGGGACGTCCGGCGTCACGTTGGTGTCCATGGTCTCCGCGTCCGACGAGCGAACGTCGAGCAGGGCGAGGTCTTCGGTACGCGGCCGCGAGCAGGCGCTCGCGACAAGAACCGCACACAGAATCAAGAGCGCTCGCGGCGGGCTCGCGATCGCAGCTCGGGGCCGAAACGTCATGCGTTGCCTCGTCGAATCGAAGGGTATGAAAGGAGAAGGTTTCGAGCTCGAGCGGACTCTCAAAAAGTGCCGAAGCATTGCGCTCCAACGAGCCCGAGAGAAGGCGTGCAGCTGAGGGTCGCGGTGGCGGGCGCCTGCGGGGCGCTCTGCTCGGCGCGCGGCGCGCGATGGGTGAATCGGATGACGAGACCCGAGGCCACGCCCGCGACGCCGAGGGCGTATCCCGTGACGGCGAGGCCGAAGCCCGCCCACGACTCGCTGAGCACCGCGCCGCAGCGATCGCTTCGGCGCGGGTACGTCGCGGTCGAGAAGAAGCATCCCTCCTCGAAGCCGCCGTCGGCGCGGGGGATCACGTTGCTGTTGTAGAGCGCGACCCGGTTCTGCCAGTAGCCGTGGCCTATCGCGCCGACCACGAGCATTCCCGCGCCCGCGCCGATGAGCGCCCAGCTCGACGCTGGCGCTGGCGGATCGGGAGGCGTCACGGGACCGACGGGACCCTGTCGACGGCCGTTGCCGCGCGCCGTGATGGTGGGTTCGGGGTCCTCTACGGTGATCTCGACCAGCGTGAACGACTCGCGATAGCTGCGGCCGCCTTCGACGTCGATCGCTCGGCGCGCGGTGCGGTAGCCCTCGCGACGCACTTCAATGGCGACCGTGCCTGCTTCGACGCGCAACGGCTGGGCGAGGGGAAACGCGCCCACTTCGCGGCCATTGGCGAAGAGCCGCGCGCCCGCGGTCGAGCACGTGAGCTCGATCGTCGCGATGCGCGCGGCGATGGCGTTGAGGGCGGCCTCGAGCGCCCCTGTGTTGCGCTGAATCCAGGTGTCATCTCGGGCCGACAACGCGGCGCGAAGGTCTCGATCCGCGTCGACCCACTGGCCGAGCGCCTGCTCGGCGAGCGCGATCTGCGCCTGAATTCTGGGCGACGGCGCGATCTCGAACGCGCGGCGAAAGCTCTCGAGCGCCGGTTGATCCTGCCCCGCGCGCCGCTGGGCGACTCCTTGCTGGACGAGCGCCTCCGCTTCCTGCGAGCGATCGGGCGGCGGCGAAACCGGAGCTTGCGGCGCAGACTGCGCATGCGCGCTCGGGGCCTGAAGCAAGGCAGCTGCTGCGCACAGCGCGAAGGGAAGGGTTGCTGACGATGAAATGACGCGCACGGCGTGGGTCATTAGGACAGAAAACATAGAAAAAAGCCAACGGATCGACCCAACAGCCGATCGGCCCGCGCATGACCCTAACGTCGCGACCCTTCGGTCAATCAGCGCAGACGCGCGTCGACGCCGCGCTTGATCACCGTGTCCCGCGATTGCGCCGCGTCGGTGTCTGGGTAGTCGAGGGTGTAGTGAATTCCACGCGACTCTCGGCGCGCCAGCGCGCAGTCGACCATGAGTCGGGCGACCGTGACGATGTTGCGCAGCTCGAGCAGGTCGGCGGTGACGAAATACTTCCAGTAGTAGTCGCGGATCTCTTCGTCGAGCAGCGCGAGCCGCCGCCGAGCCCGCTCGAGGCGCTTGTTGCTGCGGACGATGCCGACGTAGTTCCACATCAACCGGCGGATTTCGTCCCAGTTTTGCGAGACGACGACGGCCTCGTCCGAGGGGACCGCGTCGCCGGTCTGCCACTCGGGGATGTCCGGCCAGCTCTCGCTTCGATCGACGCTCTCGAGCGCGTGCGCAGCGCGATGTCCGTACACGACTCCCTCGAGCAGCGAGTTGCTCGCGAGCCGGTTTGCGCCGTGCAATCCCGTGCACGCGACTTCTCCGATCGCCCACAGGCCCGGCAACGACGTGCGCCCGTCGAGGTCCGTCGTCACTCCGCCGCACTGGTAGTGCGCCGCCGGAACGACCGGGATCGGCCCCGTCGTCATGTCGATCCCCCACCGCAAGCACTCTGCGTAGATGTTCGGAAACCGTGACCGAAGGTAGTCCGGCGAGCGCTCGGACATGTCGAGCCACACGCAGTCTTCACCGCTGCGCTTCATCTCGAAGTCGATCGCGCGGGCGACGATGTCGCGCGGGGCGAGGTCCGCTTGCGGGTGGTGGTTCTTCATGAATGCCGTCCCGTCGGCGAGGCGGAGCACGCCGCCCTCGCCGCGAAGCGCCTCGGAGATCAAGAAGTTCTTCGCCTGCGGGTGATAGAGCGCAGTCGGGTGAAACTGCGTGAACTCCATGTTCGAGACCTCGGCGCCCGCGCGGTAGGCCATCGCGACGCCGTCGCCCGTCGCGACGTCCGGGTTGGATGTGTACAGGTAGACCTTTCCCGAGCCTCCCGTAGCGAGGACCGTCGCGCGCGCCAGGACCGTGTGGACCTTGCCCGCGCGCTTGTCGAGCACGTACGCGCCGCCGCACACATCGGGGCCTCCGAAGCGCGAAAGCACGAGCAGGTCGATGGCCATGTGGTGCTCGAGGATCGTGATCCTCGGGTTCTTCTCAGCCGCTTCGAGCAGACCTCGTTCGACCTCGCGCCCGGTGATGTCTCCCGCGTGAATCACGCGCCGAGCCGAGTGTCCGCCCTCGCGCGTCAGGTCGAACGGCAGCCCGTTGTCCTCTTTGCTCTTGCTGAATTTCACGCCCACCGCGACGAGCTCGCGAATGCGCTCGGGCGCGTCGCGCACGACCATGTCGACGACCGTGGGGTGCGACAGATCTGCGCCGGCCACCATCGTGTCCTTCGCGTGCGCCTCGAACGTGTCGTTCGGGTCGAACACCGCCGAGATTCCACCCTGCGCCCATGTCGTGGCGGCGTCCGAGCGGGTTCGCTTGGTCACGATCAGCACGTCTCCGTGCTGCGCGGCCTTGAGCGCGAACGTCAGCCCGGCAATTCCGCTGCCGAGCACCAGAAAGTCAGTGGTGTAACGCATGGGCTTCGTGGACGCTGAGCCTACCTCTGTCCGAGGCAAGCCCGCCGTGGGAAGTTTGGCGCTCTGGCCCACGTTCACTAAGATACGACTCGTTCATGAAGCGTCCGTCCGTTCGAACTGCGTGGGTCCTGCTCGCCGCGGCCGTGGTCGCGTCGGCGTCCACCCGCGCAGGCGCGGACATTTTCGTAACGCGAAGGGCCGACGGGACGATTCACCTGTCCAACGTTCCGTCGCAGCGGTCCCCGGCGAGCGCGGTGGTCATTCGATCGCGAGAGGCTTCTGCGTCCCGTCGTTCGGCCTCGCCGGTCATCGCCTATGACGGAAGCAACACTCCGGTTGCTCAAGTGACGGCCCTCGGCGACGCCCAGGTCCGCTCGCTCTACCTCGCGACCGCGCGGGATTCGGGCCGGTATGCCCGCTACGACGCGCACATCCGCGAGGCCGCGCAGCTCTACCAGCTGCCCGAGGCGTTCATCCGCGCGGTGATCAAGCAAGAGAGCGATTTCAACCCGTACTCGGTGTCGAGCTCGGGCGCCTCGGGGCTCATGCAGCTCATGCCGCAGACCGCGCAGAGCATGAGCGTTCGCGACGTGTTCGAACCGCGCCAGAATATCCTCGGCGGAACGCGGTTCCTCCGCGTCCTGGCCAACATGTTCAACGGCGACCTCGTGCTTACGATCGCCGCGTACAACGCCGGCCCCAACGCGGTGATTCGGCACGCGGGCGTCCCGCCGTACGAGCAGACGCAGCACTACGTCCGCCAGGTGCTTCGGTACTATTACCTCTTTCGCGCCGGGCAAATGCCTGGGCAATCGCAGCCCGATCCGGCAGCCGCCACGGGAGCGGCCCCACCGGCCGGCGGAGCGGCCGCCGCTTCGACCCCGGCGAACGCCGCGACCGTTCGGTGACCAGCGACGGTGTTTTCGGGGCGTTCTTCGCGGCGTGCGTTTGATGTACGCTCCTTCGCCGTGAAGGCCGCACGCAGCACACACGCCGCATGGTTCACTGCTTGTCTCGCGCTCGTCGCGGCGAGCATTTCGAACGTCTCCCCGTCTTTCGCTCAGGCGCGACCGCCGGCCAACGCTGGCGCCGACGCCGGCGCTCGCTCGGGCACGCGCACCGCGACGCCCGGACAACAATCGCTCATGCGTGGAATGACTGCGTACGCCTCCCGAGACTGGGCCGCAGCGCTCAGCGCATTTCGCGAGGCTCAGCAGCACGCTGAGCAGCGCGTGCAGGCGCTCCTCGGCGCCGCGCACTGTCTGGCGCAGCAGGGCAACGCCGACGGCGCGCTCGCCGGCTTTCGAGAGGCGGCGACAGCCAGCACTCAGCCACAGGCGCAGCCCGCAGATCGCGCTCGCGCGCTGCAGTCGGTGGCCACGCAGCTCGAGGCGATGTCGCGCTGGCAAGAGGCGCTCGCGGCCTGGCAAGAGTGGGCGACGTACGCCGACGCGCATCCGACCGTGGCCAACCCGGCGATCGGTCGCCAGCGCGTGACGGCGATCCAAGCGCGCGACGAGCGCGAGCGGACCGAGTCGCAAGTGCGCACGCGAATCGAAGAGCGTCGCCGTCGCAACGCGCAAAACCCGCAGCAGGGTGGCGCTCGCCCGTAGCAGAGCGTCTCGCTCGCAACGCGCATCGAGCCCGCTCGCGACACGAGTCGCGCTCGGCGGCCGTCAGTTCAACTGTTCGGCCGGAAGCTGCACGTGCAGCGTCCATCCACGATCGCCGCGCTCGACTTCTGCGGTCCCGCCGAGCTGCGTGACGCGCCCCTTCACCGGCCCAGCGGCCTTCTTGTGTCGCGCGCCGTCGTCGCTCGATCCGGGGTCGATGAGCTCGATGTGGACGCCGCCTCGACCGCGAAAGAGATTGACCTCGATCGCCCGCGGCTCTGCGTGCCGAATCGTCTGCTGCGCGGCCTCGAGGATGATCTTCACGAGGTTGCTGCGGAGCTTCTGCGAAGGCGGAGCGAGGCCCGTGACGTTGACGGTGACCGTCGCGCTGACGCCGCTCGTCTCGCTCACCGAAGACACCGTCTGGCGGACGCGCTCTGCGATGGCGTCCCAGCTCGTGGGCTCGTCGTCCTCCGATGCACGACGGGGCGATCGCGGCGGAGGTGGAAGAGAGTTGCGACGCTCGCGGCGCGGCGCGGGCTGCGCTTGCTGCGCGACGCGGGCGATCTCGTTGAGCACAGCGTCGCGCTCGGCGACGGCGCGCGCGGCGCGGCGCGAGAGGCCGACCACCATCACGAACGCGAGCATCGCGACGGACGCCACGATTGCGACGGGCGCCACGGGGCCATTGTGGCTCATCGCCGCGCGAACGAGCGGGGCGAGGGCCGCGCTCGCGCCCGCGACGACCATCAGCGCGTCCGACGGATCTCGCGCTGCGAGCACGAGCAGCCCCGCTGCGTGAATGGCGCTCTGCAACCCGAGCGGCGCGCTCGCGCCGCCCGACGCCGCAGCGCTCGCGACGAGAAACGATCCCCACGACAGCTCATCGATGAGTCCCCACGCGGCTCCGCGTCGCGCCCGAAAGAACGCGAGCGACGCGAGCGCGAACGAGACGATCACCAGCGCCGCCACGGGCCCGCGCGGGGGGCCGAGCCATGGCTCGCTCCGTGGGACGAGCCTCGCTACGACCACAGCCGCGAGCGATGCGAGGCTGAGGTCGACGAGCGGGGCGCGTGCGAGTCGTTGGCGTCGGAGGTCGTCTTCGGACATCGGCCGGACCGTCGAAGGATGCGAGGCATGCTACCGCGAACGCGCGAATGGTCCAGCGTAGCCCGCGCGAACGGAGCCGTTCGCCGCGCCCGCTTCGGACGCCGTCCGCGCCGCGCGGTCAATCCGGCTGAAAATACCGGTTCTGCGTGTAGTCATTGTCGTAGAAGGTCACGCGCTGTCCGCGCAGGACGATTTGCCGCTCGAAGGTCCACGCCCCGAAGGTGTTGACCGCAACGGCGATCGCAAACGCGGCCAACCACAGGCGATTGATCCTGACGCCGTTGAGCGCGAGCAGCACGATCGCGAAGGCGGCTACGTCGTTGCTGAAGCGAAAGCCGAACTGAACCCAACCCGAGTTTTGGTAGAAGAGCAGCACGGTCAACACGGCGCCGGCGCTGGCTGCCAGAAAGAGCGTGTATCCGTGCGTTCCCCTTACGCGTAGCCGGACGAGCTCGAGGAAGTGCGGCGTGGTCACCCATACGGCGAGGCCGTGCAGTGACACGACGACGTAGGGAAAATCCCTGGTAAACCAAGGCGTCGACGCGAGGAAGATGCCCAGGTTGCGGCCCAGGTAGTGGTAGTTGAACAGGCCCCAACGCTCGATGCGGCCTCGCCAGCCGATCTGGAGGTAGCGGTAGCCCGTCTCGTTCCAGTCGTCGAAGCGGAGGAAGTTGAGGTAGCGCGAGATGAAGACCGCGATCGCGACGGGGATCGCGAACTCGACGCACGCGCGGATGGCTTTGCTCTTGTCCGCGCCGGTCCAGAGCTCGATGAGCGACTGCGCCGGCTTGCCGTTGCTGCGATGGACGCGGAGCGCCTCGATCGCGAAGAACGGCGCCGCGAACGCCATGTTCGCGCGCGTGTGAATCGCCAGGCCGAGCAGCACGCCCGCGGCGATGGGGCTTCGCGCGTCGAGCGCGTACCAGAGGTAGCCGATCACCAGCGACGCGTTGATGACGTGCGCGACGAACCAGACAGAGCCCTGGATGCTCGAGAAGAAGAACACCGTCCCGAACGCGAACAAGAGCGAGAAGAGGACGTTCTCCTTCCACGTGCGCTCGCTCTTCTTCTCCCGCGATAGCCGCGCGAGCAAGAGATAGAGCAGCGCCGGAGCGAGCGCTCCGAGCGCGATGTCCAGCCTGCGGTTCGCGAAGTCCCGCCCGAACAGGGCGACGGCGGGCATGTAGACCACCGCGGGAAAGCTCGGAAACGCGACGAACCACTTGTCGTTGTAGAACGCCCAGTCGTTGCCGCCCGCTCCCGGAGGACAGGTCCGCGCCCGAAGCGCTTCTGGCTGACAGCGCACGCTCAGCGTCCCGTGCAGATACGAGTCCGCGAGGTAGCTGAAGTGGTTGTCTGGTGAGTGCGTCGTGAGCCGTTCGGCCGCGAAAATGCCGTACACAACAAGGGCCAGCGCGAAGATCGCGAGCGCGACCTTCCACGGCAGGGGCTCGCCCGTCGGCGTCTTTGCGGGAGCCTTGTCGCGCTCTTCGCCAGCGTCGCTCGCCTTGGGAACTTCGCGCTCCGTTGCTTTCGCCGCGCCATCGGACGAGCGCTCGTCCGCGCCGCCCGCGTCAGCGCTCGTCGCGTCGCGCGCTGCAGGTTTCTCAGTTGATTCGCTCTCGGCCATCCCGATCGATCCTGCGCGCTGTATACCCGAAACTCTGCGATGGGCAGAGCGGCAACGGATTTACGGTTCGACCCCTCGGGCCAAAAATCGCCGCCACCCTCGACGCCATCGCGGACTTGCGGCATCTCTCCGGCGAAATGGCACTGTCCAACGAGATCGCGCGATCGGCGCTCGAGTCCCTGGTTGATCCCCTGTCGAACAAGACCCTCGGCGAGCTCCGCGCGGTCAAACGCGCGGACGTCGCCGGCTCGACGGTCCACGCCGAGGTCGAGCTGTTCTCCCACGCGTCGAGCGCTCGATCGGTGATCGAGCAGGGTGCGAAAGAGAAGCTCGGCTCGCTCGGCGCAGAGTCCGTCGAGATCACGTTTACGGCCAACGTGCGTACGCGGCAGGTGTCCGGCGAAGACCCGTGCCCCGAGGTCAAGAACATCATTCTGGTGATGTCCGGCAAGGGAGGCGTGGGCAAGAGCACCGTCGCGGCCAACCTCACGCTCGCGCTTCATCGCGCCGGGGCGCGCGTCGGGTTGCTCGACGCAGACATCTATGGCCCCAGCGTTCCCACGATGCTCGGGGTGCAAGGACGCCCGGTCAGCGCCGACGGAAAGATGATCGAGCCGCTCGAGCGCTTCGGCGTCAAGATCATGTCCATCGGGTTTTTGCTGGACGATCCGAAGACCGCGGTCGTTTGGCGCGGCCCGATGCTGCACGGCGCGCTTCAGCAGTTTTTGCGTGACGTCAACTGGGGCAAGCTCGACTACCTCGTTTTGGACCTTCCTCCGGGCACCGGAGACGTCGCGCTCACACTGTCACAGCAGGTGAAGGTCACAGGCGCGGTCATCGTGACGACGCCGCAAGAGGTCGCGCTCATCGACGTCTACAAGTCCATTTCGATGTGCCAGAAGCTCAGCATCCCGGTGTTGGGCGTGGTCGAGAACATGAGCTGGTTCATCGATCCTGCCGGCAACAAGCACGAGATCTTCGGCCGCGGGGGAGGGCAGAAGGCCGCAGAGCACGCCAAGGCTCCGTTGCTCGCGCAGATCCCGATGGACTCGCTCGTGCGCGAGTGGGGCGACAACGGAACGCCCGTCGTTCAAGCGCAGCCGAACTCGCCGATCGCCAAGGCCTTCAAGGACCTCGCCGAGACGCTCAGCGACAAGATCACGATGGAGCTCAACGCGGCCTACGGCGGAACCGCGCCGGCCGACGGCCCCAAGCGCCTGAAGATTCTGCGGTGATTCGCGGGATCGCGATCGCTCACGCCGCGGCGACGACGGGGCGTCCGCCCCAGCCTGTGCGCAGGTCGAGCTGACGGTTCCATCCGACGCCGAGGGCGAGGGCGAGGGGGGTTTTGCTCGGCGTTCCGTCGAACGCGATGCCCATCTGGTTGTGCTCGCACCACGCGACACGGCAGGGAAAAGCGAACTCGTATCCGAGCGCGGGCGCGATCACGCGCACGATCGTGGCGGTCCCTGCTCGCACCGGGTGCGCGAGCCTGAGCCGCATGCCGTCGCGCGACACCGCGACGAGCCGCGCCGTCTCGAAGCCGCCTGGCGCAGTGAGCTGCACCGGGACGCCGTCGTCCTCGTCGGTGTCGTCTGGGCCCGGCGCTGATCCATCGCCAGGGATCATCTTGCTGAGCGCGAGGAGCTGCGCGCGCTCTTTCGCGTTGAGGGCAGTGCCGTTTCGACCGGTCGCCTTCGCTTGGAGCTGTACGAAGTCGAAGAGCATGTCGATGACGTCATCCATGGCGTCCTCCGCGGGAGAGCTGTGTTTGAAGTTCTGTCGTCGTGTCGCCAACAAGAGTGCGAGCCTCGTGCCAGCGGCCTGACAGACATTGGACGCACGGTCCCTCGCTAAGGTTTGATCCCTGTGACAACAGGAAGTACGCGTGGATCTATTCGACCGATTGAAGAAGCCAGTGGCTAGCGCAGGCGCCGCCGCGATCCCCGCAGACGTCGACGATCCCGGTGGCCACCATGACCTAAACGTCACAGGTGCCCGCGCTGAACCTCGCCAACCCGACGAGCACGCAGCGCTTCGAGGCCCCCTCGCGGACCGGATGCGACCGAGGACGCTCGAAGAGCTCGCGGGTCACACGGCGCGCATCGGTCCGAACACCCCTCTCGGCCGCGCCATCCTCGCCGATCGCTGCCCGTCGCTCGTGCTCTGGGGGCCGCCGGGCTGTGGAAAGACCTCCCTCGCTCGCATCGTCGCGGCTCACTCGAAGGCACGATTCGAGGCGCTGTCGGCCGTGCTCTCGGGCGTCGCCGAGCTGCGAAAGAGCGTCGAGCGCGCAGAGCTCGAGCGCCGCGCCGGTCGCAGGACGATCTTGTTCGTCGACGAGATTCATCGCTTCAACAAGGGGCAGCAGGACGCCCTGTTGCCGCACGTCGAGGCGGGCACGGTCACGCTCCTCGGCGCCACGACGGAGAATCCGTCCTTCGCGTTGAACAGCGCGGTGTTGTCGCGAGCGCAGGTCGTTCGCTTCGAGCCGCTCGATGACGACGCGCTCGTCGTGCTGCTCGCTCGCGCGCTCGCCGACGAATCGCGCGGCCTCGGTCGCTCGGGCGTGACCGCCGCGCTCGACGTCCTCGCGTTGATCGCGCGCTGGGCCGACGGCGACGCGCGACGCGCGCTCGGGCTGCTCGAGCACGTGGTCGAAGAAGTGCTCGCCCGAGGCGCGACGAGCGTGTCGAACGAGGACGTCGAGGCCTCGGCCAGAGATCAGACGCTCCGCTACGATCGAGACGGCGAAGAGCACTACAACCTCGCGAGCGCGCTCATCAAATCCCTTCGGGGCAGCGACCCCGACGCGGGCCTGTATTGGGCGGTACGAATCATCGAAGCGGGCGAAGACCCGCTCTTCGTCCTGCGGCGGCTGTTGATCTTCGCGGCCGAAGACGTGGGCATGGCGGATCCGCGCGCGATCGAGGTTGTGGCCGCTTGTGATCACGCGTTTCAACGCGTGGGCTTGCCAGAGGGAATGATCCCGCTCGCTCACGCCGTGACGTATCTGGCGCTCGCGCCCAAGAGCAAGAGCGCTTACCGAGCGCTGCGCGCGGTGCAAGCGGCGATTCAAAAGAGCGGAGCCCTGCCCGTTCCGATGAACCTTCGCAACGCCCCCACCCAGCTGATGAAGGCGATGGGATACGGCGTCAATTATCGCGATCCCCACGACAGCGCCGAGGGATGGGTGCCCGAGCACTATCTTCCTGACGCGCTCGAGGGCAACGAGTTCTACGAGCCGACGACGCACGGGCTCGAGGCGAAGGCGGCCGAGACGCTCGCGCGACGACGACGGGCGCGTCGCGAACGTGACCGAGGTTGACCTGATGAAATCCCCGCGCGTCGCGCTCTACACGATCACGATCTTCGCCAGCGCCATGCTGCTGTTCATGGTGCAGCCGCTCGCCGGGCGCGAGCTGTTGCCGAGGCTCGGCGGCGTTCCCGCTGCGTGGACCGCGTGCCTGCTGTTCTTTCAGGCCGCGCTGCTTACGGGCTACGGCTACGTGTGGCTGTCGTCCAAGTGGCCCGAGCGCGTGCGCGCGATCGTCCACGTCGGGTTGCTCGTCGCCGTCGCCTTGGCGTTTCCCGCGTTTGCGCGGCGAGAGATCGCGTTGTCTCCCACCGCCGCGCCCGTTCGATACGCGCTCTCGTTTCTCGCGCTTGCGGTGGGAGCCCCTTTCGTCCTGCTCAGCACGACCTCGCCGCTCTTGCAGCACTGGCTCGCGCGCGAGGGTCAACGTCCGTATGCGCTGTATGCAGCGAGCAACGTCGGGAGCCTCGCGTCGCTCTTGCTCTATCCGTTCGCGATCGAGCCGCTCTTCGCGCTGAGCGCGCAGGAGTCGCTCTTTCGCGCGCTGTTTGTGGCAGTGGCCGTCCTCGTGGCGCTCTGCGCGCTGCCAGCGCTCCGCGCGGGAGGGCGAGCAGAACAGGTCGCGCCGAGCGGCGAGCCGCCCACGGCGATGCGCCGCGCGTGGTGGGTGTTCTTCGCGCTCGTCCCGACGATGCTCTTGTCGGGTGCGACGACGCACATCACGCTCGAGCTGGCGCCGTTGCCGCTGTTGTGGGTCGTTCCGCTGGCGATCTACCTCTTGAGCTTCGTGCTCGCCTTCTCGACGCGCGTCGCAGCGCCGCCGTCGTGGCTGGCCCGAGCGTCGGCGCTCGTCGCCGTGGTGCTCGTGTTCGCGACGGTCGTGCACGCCAACAACCCCGTCTGGGTGCTGGTCGTGTTCAACCTCGGCTACCTGTGGGTCGCGAGCTGGATCTCGCATCGCAGGCTCGCGGATGACGCTCCAGACCCAGCGTATTTGCCGGAGTTCTACGCGTGGCTCGCGGTCGGCGGCGTGCTGGGAACGCTCGTCACCGCGGTCCTCGCGCCGGTCGCGCTCCCCGACTTGTGGGAGTACCCGATCGCGATCGCGCTCGCGACCGCGACGCGACCGCTCGGCGGAATCGTCCGCGAGGACGGCAAGTGGCGCGACGACCTCGCGTACGTCGCCGCGGTGCTCGCCGCGACGGTGGCGCTCGGATTCCTGCTGAAATCCACGCGGATTGGGCTCGTTCGCGTCCCGCTCACCTTCGCGCCAGCGCTGTTGCTGGTCTACCGCGTGATGGGTCGACGCCGTCGCTTCGTGCTCGGGCTGCTCGCGATCATCGCGGCCGGCGCGTTCGTAGGCGATACCGGCGACCGCCGGCTCGTCACGCGGAGCTTCTTCGGCGTGCTTCGCGTGGTCGACGAGGGCAACGCGCGCAGGCTCATGCACGGAACGACGCTGCACGGAGCGCAGCGCTTTCGCGAGCGAGAGCAGTGCAATCCGCTCACGTACTACGCGCGTCGCGGGCCGCTGGGACAGTATTTCGCCTCGGAGACCGCGCGCGGCTCGCGCGGTCGCACCGTGGCGATCGGCCTCGGGACGGGCGCGGTGCTCTGCTACGCGAGCCCGGCAGAGCCGTGGCGCGTGCTCGAGATCAACGCCGACGTGCTGCGCATCGCGCGCGACCCGCAGTGGTTTACGTTTATTCGCAACGCCGGGACGCGGGACCTCGCGCTCGACCTCGACGACGGGAGGCTCGGCGTCGAGCGCGAGCGCGACGGGAGCTTGCGTCGGATCATCGTCGACGCGTTCAACTCGGACTCGGTGCCGGCGCACCTGCTCACGCGCGAGGCGCTGCGGATCTACCTAAGAAAGCTCGAGCCAGGCGGCCGTCTCGTGATGCACTTGTCCAACCGTGTGCTCGACCTCGAGCGGGTGCTCGCAGCGGTCGTCGTCGCCGAGGGCGTTCGCGCCAGAACGAGCGCGCCGAACGAGGTCGCGACGTGGGCGATCGTCGCGAAGACCGACGCCGACCTGGCAGATCTGGACGCTCGAGCGTGGCCGAGGCTCGACGCTGCGCGTGCGGGTACGCAGCGTGCGTGGACCGATGAGTACTCGAGCCTTCTGTCCGCGGTTCGAACCAGCGCTGAATGACCGCGCGTCGAGCTGATTGCCGCGGATCGAGTCGTGCGTCGCGGTCGCGAGTCAGAGCGCGGGTCGGAGCTTGTAGACGATCGCGATCACGGTGACGGCGTACAGCACGAGCGTGAGCATGAACGGGACGTTCTTCAGGATCTCGTCCGTCGGCGAGTCGAGCCGCGAATCGTCTCGGGCGATCTGAAGGAACATTCCGATCCCGGCGACCACAAAGGGCGTCGTCGCCCAGAGGTAGCTCGTATGAAAGAACGCCACCGTCGCAGGATCGAGCGTGTACGCGACGTACGACGCGATGCAGAGCGCGGCGAGCACGAACAAAAGCCGGTCGAGCGTCTTGGGATCGTAGTCGTCGAGCGCGGCGCGAGCCTTCGATGCGTGAACCTTCAGCTCGTGGCGGCGCTTGCCGAAGCCCATGAACATCGCGAGGAGCGCCGTGCAAGCGATCAAATAAAACGACGGGCGCACGGGGTTGCCCTCGGTCGAGACCGCGTAGCAACCGGCGACGACGCGAAGCACGAATCCCGCGGCGATCGACGCTACGTCGACGTACGGGACGTGCTTGATTCGAAACGTATAAGCGATGTTGTTGAACAGGTACGCAAGCGCGGCGAGAAACACCCCGAGACCCAGGCCGAGCGCGCCGCTCAGCGACAGGAGCACCAGCAGGACGCCGAAGATCGTCGCCTCGCGCTCCGAAACGACGCCCGCGGCGATCGGACGCTTGCATTTGGTGGGGTGGTTGCGGTCCGCTTCGACGTCGACCACGTCATTGAGCGTGTAGATCGCGCCCGCAAGAAACGAGAACACGACGAACGCGGCGAGCGCGCGCAGGAGCACCTCGGCATGAAACAAGTTCTTCGCGAAGACGATCGGCGCCAGAACGAAGACGTTCTTGAACCACTGCTTGGGGCGCATCGTCTTGAGCAGACCGGCCAGCACAACGGCGGCGGAGACTACGCGGCGCGCGCCAGTCGAGCAACCGCGAGCTTGCGTCGGTTGCCTTCAGTGGCGTTTTCCGTGGCCGCGCTCTGCGTGCTCGCAGGAGAGTCGCACGCGCAACGCGCGCCCCAGGCCCCGCAAGCGCCTCTCGCGCCCAGCGCGCCGACGGCGGCGACCCGTCGTCCGACGCCCGAGTCCCGCGTCGACGAGCGCTTCCGCGAGGTGCTCGCGCGCCCCCGCGAGCCGCACGCGGCGGTGTCCATGTTGCGTATCTGGGAGCAGCGAGACTGGGTGCACCCCCTCCGAGTCGCCGATCGGATGCGCTCGCTCTCCAACACCGCGAGCCTTCTGCCTGAGCATCGCTCGCTCGCTCGGGTGTTCGAAGCGCGTGCGCGCCGTCGCCTGGGGCAGCTGCGCGAGGCCGAGCAGACGGTGCGCCCGCTCTCGTTCATGACGCGATGGCTGGTCGCTGGCGCCATCGACAACGAAGGCCGCGGCGGCTTCGCGCTCGAGACCGAGCCCGAGGCGCAGCGATACCGACCGATCGACATGAACGTGTCGTTTCCAGGCAAAGAGCGGCCCGCGCGCTGGAGGGCGATGCCCGAGCTCTCTGTCCTCGGGCTCAACCCGATCGGCTCCGCCGTGCGTCCAGAGCAAAACGTCTGCGCCCTCGCGCACACGACCGCCACGGTCCGAGGCAGCGCGGCGATCGACGCGGTGCTCTGGTTCGGCGCTGGCGGTCAATCGAAGGTGTACGTCAACGGAGCGTCGGTGCTCGTCGACGACGTCGCGCGCGCGCGACCCTTTCCTGATCGCCACGGCGCGCGGGTCCGACTGCGTCCGGGCGCGAATCGAATCCTCGTAAAGGTGTGCGTCGCGACCGAGCCGCTCGCGTTCTTCGCGCGCTTCGCGACGCCCGCAGGAGCTCCGCTCGACCTCGCGGTCGACTCCGATCCCGCCGTCGGACCGGCGCTCGATCGACCGACGACCCCCGTCGCGATCCCCACTCCATTGGGCCTGATCGCGAGCTGGGCTCCTCGCGTCGAGGGCGACCGCGCGAGCGCCGAGGACCTCGAAGACTACGCGCGATGGCTCTCTGCCACCGGAGCCGAGCCGGCCTCCGAAGACATCGCGTCGGACCTCTCGCGGCGCGGCGCAGAGCGCGGCCCCACGGTCGCGCGTTGGCTGCTCGTCGCCGAGCTCGCTCGCGGCCGCAACAACCGTCTTCTCGCGATTCAGCGAGCGATCGACCTGGACCCCACCGATCCGCTGCCGCTCCTCGCGTTGGCGCACGAGCGCCGCACCGGCGTTCGTCCCGAAGAAGCGATGCCGATCCTCGATCGTGTCCTCGCTGCCAACCCCAGCGACGTCACGGCGCGCATCGAGCGAGCGCTCTTGCTCGACTCTACGGGCCTCACGCTCGCGGCCAGGGCCGAGCTCGAGCGCGCCGCCAACGTCGCGCCGCACTCCGCCGCGCTGCTCGAGTTGCGCGCGAGCATGGCGGACCGCGCGAGGCTCAACGACGAAGCGCGCGCGCTTCGCCTGACGCTCAGCGACCTACGCGGCGACGATCCCGCGCTGCATCGGGACCTCGCGAACGATGCGCGCGTGCGTGGTGATCGTGCGGAGCTCCAGCGCGAGGCGCTGGCCGCGATCGCCCTCGTCCCCTACGACACAGGACTGTACGGAGCGGCTGCCGAGCTGCTCGAGACCGCAGGAGAATCCGACCGAGCGCTCGATCTGTTGCACCGCGCGCTCGACATCGCGCCGGACGCCGCCGAGCTGTGGCGGGCGCAGGGAGAGATGCAGATTCGCGCGGGTCGGCGCGACGACGCGCGCACCTCGATGCGCCGGGCGCTCGCGCTTCGCCCGCAGGATCGCGCGCTGCGCGCGCACATCGAGGCGCTCGAGCCTCCTGTGCCGCGACCGGACGAGGCCCTCGCCGAGGCGCCAGCGACGTTTCTCCGCCGACGCAGCGCGCCTTCGTCGAGGCCGGCGGACTACCGCATGCGCTCTCTTCACGAGCTCACCGTTCGCACGGTGTATCCCAACGGCCTCTCGGGGACCTTTCGTCAGACGGTCTTCGAGGTGATGACCGCCGAGGGCGCGCAGCAGTTTCGGCAGATCCCGGTGGGATTCGACCAGGATACGCAGCGGTTCGAGCTTCGCGCCGCGCGCGTGTATCACCGCGATGGGTCCGTCGACGAGAGCACCGGCCTCGAGGAGTACACGGTCTCCGGCGGCGCTTCTCGCATGTACTACGACACGCGCGAGATGGTGGTCTCCTTTCCGCGGCTGCAGATCGGCGACGTCGTCGAGGTTCGTTGGCGGGTCGACGACGTCGCGCAGCGCAACGCCTTCGCGGACTACTTCGGCGACCTCGAGATCTTTCAGAGCGACACGCCTCGCGCGAGCGTCCGGTACGTGCTGAGGGCTCCGTCTGGCAGGACGTTCTACTTTCGTCCGCCGGCGCTGCGAGGGCTCGAGCGCACCGAGCGCGACGAGCCGAACAACACACACGTATTCGAGTTCGCGGCGCGCGACATCGCCCCTGTGCCGCCCGAAGAAAACGCCCCCGGCGTCACCGAGCGCGCAGCGTACCTGCACGTGAGCACCTACCGAACGTGGGAGGACGTCGCGCGTTGGTACTGGGGGCTCATCGCCGAGCAGCTCCGGCCCGACGACCGCGTCCGCGAGATCGTTCAGCGCGCAACGCGCGGGATGACCTCGCCCCGTGACAAGGTGCGAGCGATCTACAACTGGGTGATCCAGAACACCCGCTACGTGGCGCTCGAGTTCGGCATCCACGGGTTCAAGCCGTACCGCGTCGCGGACGTGTGCCAGCGTCGCTTCGGCGACTGCAAGGACAAGGCGAGCACCATCGTCACGATGCTGCGCGAGGTGGGGATCGACGCGTCGATCGTGCTCGTTCGCACCCGTCGCAACGGCGAGATCGACCCGTCGCCCGCGTCGCTGGCGGTCTTCGATCACGCCATCGCGTACGTCCCCCCGATGCCCGGAATCCCTGACGGAATCTTCCTCGACGGAACCGCGCAGAACAGCGCGATGGACGAGCTTCCGTCCATGGATCAGGGCGCGATGGCGCTGATCGTGAGCCAGCGTGGCGAGGGCCGGCTCGTGCACCTTCCGTTCGTGCAGAGCGCGAACAACCGCGTCGAGCTTCGAACCGAGGTCGACGTCAACGCGTCCGGCGGCGCGCGGCTCAGGGCGTCGCACGAGCTTCGCGGGCCCGATGCGGGTTCGCTCCGCGCCGCGATGGAAGCAGAGGCCACGCGCACCGAGCGCATCGAGCGCTGGCTCGCCGGCGCGTACCCCGGCTCGCGCGTCTCCAACGTCCGCACCGGGCCGCTCAACGACGTCGACCAACCGGCGCGCCTCGACTACGAGGCCGAAATTCCCTCGATCGGAACGAATCAGGGCAACGTCCTTCGCCTCTCGCCCACGCCCAGCCCCGAGCTGACGAGCGAGTACGCAGAGCGCTCGTCGCGGACCAGCGACGTCATGTTGCCTGGGCCTCTCAGCGTGCACGACCGAAGGACCATTCGTCTGCCGGCCGGCTCGACAGTGAGCGAGGTCCCGGGCGCCGCATCGGTGCGAACCGCGTGGGTGTCGCTCGAGTACACCGTGCAGCACTCCGGCACGACGCTGACAATCGACCGCACGCTCACCTACCATGTCGATCGCGTTCCCGTAGGCGAATATCAGGCGTTTCGAGACGCCTGCGCGCGAATCGACGAGGCGCTCGGCCGCCGGGTCACCGTGCGCTTGCCGGGCGCAGGGAGGGCACCATGAGCACACGAATTCAACAAGCGCATCCAGCAACCATGTCTCGCCCTGCCACTGTGATCGCCGCTCGATGGCTCTGCGCCGCCCTGTCGATGGCCGCGATCTCCTGCGCCGGCGTCGCGCGCAACGCCGCGGGAAACGAGCGCACGCTCGCCGCGCTTCGCGCCGGAGCGACCCGCGGTGACGCGGCGCTCAGACGGAGCGCAGCGCTCGCCGAGCTCGTCGCGCCGGGAGGTGACCCTGCGCGCGCCGAGTCGACCATCAACGAGCTCGCGCGGGCGAGGGATGTTCGCGCTCTCTTCGTTCGGGCGTCGACCGACGCGCAGCAGGGACGCTTCGCCGAGGCCAGGGACGGCTTCGTCGCGGTGATCGACCGGGCTCGCGAGCAGACGGGCGATCCGCTCGCGCCGGCGTTGGCCGAGCTTTCGGCGTCCAGGCTCGTGGCGCTCCGCGCAGATGCCGCCGGCTTTCGCGACGCCTACGCGCCGTTGATCGATCGAGTCGCCAACGACCCGGGCGCCCTCGGTTCGGCGGCGACCTACGAGGTGCTCGAGACCGCCGTGCGCTGGGCGCGCGAAAAGGGGGACCGGGCTGCCGCTGATCGCTGGACCCGCGCAGCGAACTGCGTGACGCGATGGCGCGTCGCAGGGGCCTTTGGCCCGCACCCGATGGTGCGCTTCGACGAGCGGCTCGATCCCGAGTCCACCGCGCCGCTGTCTGGCGAGTACGACCTCGGACCCGGCCGCGGGCGACGACCCGTCTACGACGTGTACGCCCGAGGCTGCGCGAGCAACCTCGGCAGCGGACGCACGCAGGACGGCGTGTTCGTCGCGGCGACCGACCTCGTGCTCGATCGGCAGGGGACCGGCGTCTTGCGCGTCGAGTCGCCCAACCCCTTCGTCGTGATCGTCGATGGCGAGGAGGTCGGCCGCGTCGACCCGCGCCGCGACCCAGCCGGAACGATCGCCGCCATCCGCCTGCAGCTCGCGCCCGGTCGCCACACGCTGAGGGTGAAGCTCGCGTCGCGGTACTTCTCGCCGCTGCTCGTCGCGGCCTTCAGCGACGACGCAGGTCGTCCCCTCGGCGCGTTCGAAACCGCGAACGCCGGTGCCTTCGCGGCTCCGCCGACGGTGCTCGAGCCAGAGGTCGTCGCCTCACCCACCGAGCCGTTCGAGCGCTTCGCGCGGGCGCTGCTCTCGTTCAGCCGACGCGACGCCGTCGCGGCGCGCGAGCTCTTGCGTCCGTTGGCCGCGGACGACGCGCCAGCGATGACGCAGCTCGCCTGGGCCGACGTCGTTTTGTCCGACCCGTTTACGCCCGCGCAGGTCGCGAGAGACCGCGCGCGCCGCGCCTTCGAGGCAGCGCGGAGGCGCGATCCGCGCGCGTTCTTTCCGATGCTCGCGCTCGCGCGCCTCGCCGCGGCCGATGATCGACAGGACGCCGCGCTCGAGCTCGCGCGCACCGCGAACCAACGGTTTCCCAACAACCCCGAGATCGTCGCGGATCTCGCCGATCGACTGCTCGAGCGCAACTGGGAGGGCGAGTCGCGCGCGCTCGTCGAGGCGATCGCGCCCCGGCTCGGCCCCGACGTGTGCTGGCCCACGCGGCTCTTGTACTCCCTCGCGCAACGACGCGGCGACGGGCAGACGGAGCGCTCGCTCGCCGAGCGGCTCCGAGACTGCGACGCGCTCAGCGAATCCTCGGCGTTCACCGCGATGCGACAGCGCCGCTGGGGCGACGCCGGGCAGGAGTACACACGACTGCTGGAGGGCGACGCCGACGCGCGCGCGCTCCGTCGCGCGGTCGCGGACATCGCGCGACAATCAGGCTCGTGGGCGGACGCCGAGCGAGGGTACGCGGCGATCCTCCGAGAGCAGCCCGAGGACGCGTCGCTTCGCGTCGACCTCGCGGACCTGCGCCTCGCGCTCGGAGACGAGGTCTCCGCTCGATCGTTGCTCGCGCGGGAGTTCACGGCGTCGCCGTCGGAGATGAGCGAGCTGCTCCGCGCGCACGCGCTGCTCTCCAAGCGAGACGCGCTCGACGCATATCGCCTCGATGGCGCCGAGGTGCTCCGCGGGTACCGACCGCGCGCCAGGCGCTACGACGACGGGCAGGTGCTCGTGCTCGACTACACCGTGCGCCGTGTGTTCGAGGACGGATCTGCTCTTGAATTAACGCACAATATTTTGGACCTCCGCACGCAAGAGGCGGTCGACGACCACGCGACGTTCACGCCTCCCGAGGGGGCGACGCTCACGCTGCTGCGCACGCACAAGGCCGACGGCCGAGTGCTCGAGCCAGAGGCGATCGCGAGGCTCGACGCGGTCGCCTACCCGGACGTGCATCCAGGGGACGCGATCGAGTACGAATTCGTGAGGGTATTTCCAGCGAATGAAGTGACCGCTGGAGGGTTCCGAAGCGAGCGATTCTATTTTCAGGGCGACTCGATGCCCTATGACCGCACCGAGTTCGTGCTCGTCTTGCCGAGCGCCATGGAGCGCCGACTCGTGGTCTCGCCGCGAGGAGACATGCCCGTCGTCCAGCGGCGCGAGCACGGCGGCGCGCTCGTCGAGCTGCGCTGGGGCCTTCGCGAGAGCCTCCGTCGCGAGCCCGAGCAGATGAGCGTCAACACGCGTGAGTTTTCGCCCTCGGTCGACTGCGGCGTCGAGCGCACCTGGCCCCGCATGGTCGCCGCGATTCGAGAGCGCCTCGCCGAGGCATCTCCGCGAGATCCCGCAGCGGTGCGCCTCGTCGGGCAGCTGACAGCGTCCGCTTCACGACGGGCTGACAAGCTCGCGCGCATCTACCGCTGGGTGCTCGGCAACATCGATCAGGACGGCGGAGGGACGCCTTTCGCCAGCGCGCCGACGATGCTCACCGCGCGCAGCGGTCATCGCGCGCGCGTGCTGCAGTACATGCTCGAGCTCGCGGACATCCCCGTGACGATGGCGCTCGCGCGCCCCGGGTTCGCAGACCAGACCGACAGCGAGCTCGCCGACGAGGACGTGTTTCAGTCGATCCTGCTCAAGGTCGAGACCGAAGACGGAACGCGCTGGGTCTCGGCCTCCGATCGTGACGCTCCGCTCGGCTATCTCCCGCCGGCGGTGTCGGGACAGCCTGCGCTCTTGCTCGACGCGAACGCGACGCGCGTGACGCTCCCCGTGACGCCCGAGGGCACGCACTCGCGCACCGCTGAGGTGCGCATGCAGCTCGAGGCCGACGGCGCCGCGACCGCCACCGTCGTCGAGACGCTGCGTGGCTCGTGGGGTGTCTCGTGGCGCGACTCGCTGCGGCGCATCGACGGCGCCAACCTCGAGCGCGAGTTCGAGGGCTACGTTGGCAGGCAGGTCGCAGCCGCGTCGCTCACGAGCTTGACCATCGATCATCGCGCGGACCTCGATCGAGATCTCACGATGCGCTACGCGTTTCGCGCGCCGGACGTCGCGTCCGTGGGCGAGGGCGGCGAGCTCGTGTTCGAGGGGGTCTTTCCTGCGGAGCTCGCGTCCACCTACGCCGCGCGTCAGCGGCGGACCGTGGCCATGTACCACCCCGAGACGGTCGACGCGACGCTCGACCTGCGCGTCTCGCTGCCGTCTGGCGCTCGCGCAGAGCTCCCGGCGCCGCGCGAAGTCAGCGCGCCTGGCGTTCGCTGGAACATTCGCTACGAGCAGACCGCGGACGGCTTTCGAATGCTGCGTCGCGTGCTCGTGCCGGGAGGCCGCATCGCAGCGAGCGACTACGCCCAGTTCGCTGAGGCGATCCGCGGGCTCGATCGCGCAGAGCAGCAGCGCGTGACGATCCGCCTGCGCTGACGCGCGTCGGCGCTCAGGGCGCGTTGCCGATCAGCGCGCGCTGACAGGGGCGCGGGGCGGCGCGCTATCGATAGTTGAACTGGATCGCGTGGCCGCACACCAAGAACACATCGCCGTCGTCGATGCGCTTTTGCTGCAGCTTCGCGCCACGAAACTCGACGCCGTTGAGGCTCTGGTTGTCGAGCATCCACCACGCGCCGTTGTGCTTCATCACCTTGGCGTGTTGCCTCGACACGTTGGTGTCGCGGATCACGACTTCGCAGACCTTCTGGCCGCGACCGATGAAGAACTCCTCTTTGTCCACGAGGTACTCTTGCCCCTCGAACGTCGCAAAGAGCTGCTTTTCGCGCGCCGGCATGGGCGGCGGCATTCGCGGCGGCCCTCCGCCGGGCATCGGGGGCGGCGGCTTCGGCATGGGCGGCATGCCGCCTGGACCTTGCAGCGTGCTGCCGGCCATCGGCGGAAGTGACGGGCGCGGCATCGGCGGCGGCGCGCCGCCACCGGGCATCGTTGGCAGCTTCGGGATCGCTGGCGCTCCGCCGGGCCGCGGCATCGGCGGCGGCATGCTCGGCGGACCAGCCATCGGGCGCGGCGCGGGCGCGGGCGCGGGCGGGGCTGTCGGCGCGGCGCGAGGCGCGAACACCGAGCGACCTTGCGCTTGCAGGTACGCGCGAATCGCCTCGTTTACGAGGTAGTCGACGCTCTGCTCGTTTTCCGCGGCGAGGCTCTCGAGCGACTCCCAGAGGGCGTCGCGACAGTGAAAAGTGCGCGGGCTCTTGCGGTTGGGGTCATCCACCATCGGAATCGACCTTCTGGCGCGGTCAGCGGTACACGAAAGTCACTTCGTAATCGCAGATTTTGAAGACGTCGCCGTGGTCGATTCTCTTTCGATCGATTTTGGCGCCCATGAATTCAACACCGTTTGTGCTCTGCTGATCGACCATCCAGTACTGACCGTTGTGCAACACGACGACGGCGTGTCGGCGCGAAACGTTGGAGTCTCGGATGCACAGGTCGCTCGTCTTCTGACCGCGCCCGATGATGAACTCTTCTTTGGTCACCGGGTGATCGACGCCCTCGTAGATGGCGACGAGCTGCTGCTGCGCTGGCGCTGCGCGATACGCGGCCGCGGGCGGCGCCATGGGTGGCGGCGCCATCGGTGGCGGCGCCATCGGTGGCGGCGCCATCGGCATCGGAGGAACCTTCGGCGTGTTGGGCATCGGCGCAGGAGCCGCAGCGGAGGCGCGAGGCGCGCTTGGCGGGGCGCCAGGACCGGATCGCAGCGGGGGAATCGCGGGCATTCCGGGACGCGACGTCGGGCCTGCGGGCGTTCCGACGGGCGGGCGCGCGTTGCCAGGGAGCGTCGGCATTTTGGGCGCTCCGCCAACGGACGACGGCATCGTCGGGATCGCTGGGGTGCGAGGCGGCGCTCCGCCGACGGACGTCGCTGGAACGGGCGGACGTGCGGTGGGAGCAGGCGTCGAAGGCGCCGGCGGCGCGGGTGGAACGCTGACGCGTCCGCCCTGCTGTTGCCGCGAGCGCGCGTACTGACGCATCGCCTCGTTGATCAAGTAATCCACCGAGCATTCGAGCTCACCGCTCAACTGCTCGAACGTCTCCCAGAGATAGTCCCGGCACTGAAAGTGTCGGAGCGTCTTCTTGTTGGGATCGGTGGCCATCGTTTCTTCCGTAGTTGTTCTAGCAAATCGTCGCGGGGAGAGCGGTGTCGATCAACGTCAACGAGCGACTCGCTACGGTGTGGGGCGCACCCTCGGCGCGGTGGCAGCCGCGGGTCCTGGGTTGAGCACTCGTCGCAGCGCTTCGCGCGCGCGGCGAGCGACCGGTCCGAGCGTCGTGAGCTGCTCGGCGCTCCAGCCGGGACCGGTGATCGCGGTCGTGTCGGCTTGCAGGGCCTCGATGCGAGCGGCGTCCGAGGCGTCGCCCTTGCTGCCGAGGAAGAGCAGCGCCATCGCGCGAATGTGCACGTTCGTGCTGGAAATCTGCTGGCGCATCACTTCGCGTGGTGGCGGCGCGAAGTCTCCGATGGCCACCGCGTAGCCGTTGATTTCACGGAACGTGTAGCCCTCGAACGCCGGCTGGCCGCGCGGCACGGCCCGCGTCGCCGCGAGGTGCTGAACGAACGTCGGAATGATCGGCGCTCCGCCGAGCTTCAAGATCGCCTCGCCGACCTTCCAGCGCAGCACGTACTCGCTGTTGGCCTCTCCGCCGTTGGTCGTGTCGAAGATCTGCCAGAGCTGCGGGAGGATCGTGCTGTTTTGCGTCTCGCCGATACGGTCGACCGCGAGGCCGCGCAGCTCGACGTCCGAGCCGATGGTCGTGCTGGTCGCGATCGCGAGCAACGGCGTCGCGTCTTCTCGCGACACGTGCCCTTGAATCGCAGACAGCGCGGCCTTTCGTCGCTCGATCGGCGGACCATTGGTGCCAGCGAGGCGAATGAAGTACGCGGTCCCTGCCGGGCGATTCAGCGCGGCGAGGGCCTGGTGCATGATCGCGAGGAGGCCGTCACGAAGTCGTTCGGTCGCACGATCGATGCGAGGCCCGTCGATCGCGGTCCCCGCGGGAGCGCCTTGACGCAACAGTCGCTCCGCCGCCTGGCGCAGCCGCTGCTGCGACGCAGGCCCGCCGATTTCGTCACACACCGTGACCATGCGACGGACGGCGTTGTCCTTGACCGGATCGCTGCCGACCGTCTGGATCAACGTCGCGATGTTGTTCATCACGCGGACGGTGTCCTCGTTGCCGTTGATCCCCTGGACGATCATGTCGCCTGCCTGGGGACCCACTGCCTGAACAAGCTGCTCGGCTGTGTACGACCCGGCCAGCGCGCGCGAGTTGAGGTCGGCCATCACCCACTGAACGAGCTCGCTCGCCAGCTCTCGACGGTCGGCATCCGCGGCGTGCCTCAGCAGCACGTAGCCCGCGTCCTTCGCGCGAATCATCGTCTCTGTCGGCGCTGGCGCCGACTGCTGTCCCTGACCGCGCATCTGCTGCTTGAGCGGCTCGAGCAAGTCGTGGATGATCGCCTCGCGGTCCTCCCGCGCCATGACGCCGAGCGCTTGGTTGAGCAGCTCGAGGCCGTTGGCGTTGGGGTGCTTCATCTCGATCAGAGCCTGCGCGGCGCGAACTCGCAGCGCGCGCGGGTACTTCTGACCGAGGAGGACCGCGGTAATCTTGCCCGGCCCGCGCACGGTGCGCTTCCAGTGGTTGATGTCCGCTTCCGAAACTCCGCATCCGGCGGCTGTCAGCAGGATCGCGGCAATTGCCGCGCGCATCGCGCTCGTTCGCATCCGTCCCTCGGGCTGTCCGATTCAAATCGAGACCCGCGCCGCCGTGTACCCCACAGGAGTCCCTCGCGGGTTCGTCGGAAACAGCGGGCTCTTTGCACTCTTCTATCGCGCGACCACGATGATAGAGGATGGCCCCTACGGGTCAACACCATACGCGGCTATGCGAGAGATTGTCGGTGTCGCCCAGCGCGGCTGCGAAAAAAACGTCCATCCGTTCGCTCCGTAGACCACGCAACGCGCCCGAGCCACCCCCGCCGAGAGGCGCTCGATCGAGCCAACGCGGGCGGCGGTCCATGGCCTGTCGGTTATTCGCGCCCTTCGGTGACCCTGTGGCATGGCCTCTGGGAGTCGAATCTATGGTGTCCCGCGCTCGCGCCGCTCCCGAAAGCCCCGCCACCGCAGGACGGGATGACCGCTCGCCTGCTCCGCCCCGAAGCGCTGAAAGGCCCGTCGGTCCGCGAAGAACCGGCCCGTCCAACGGAACGACCGGCGCGATCGCTCCCGTCGAGCCCCCACCTGTCGCAGGCAAGCGGCACGAAGTTCTCGGGCTCGTCGCCCTGGCGCTCGCGTCCCTCTCGGGCCTGGCGCTCGCGAGCTACGACTCGCGCGGCGGGCGGGACTGGGTTGGCCCGGCGGGCGCGACCGTCGCCGAGGCGCTCGTCGCGGTGCTCGGGACGGCTTCGGTTCTGGTCCCCGTCGCGCTCTTGGTGCAGAGCATCCAGTTTTTTCGCCGCACGACGCAGCCCGTCCGTCCGCTGAGAGTGCTCGGGACGGTCGCGATCGTCGTGACCATCGCGACCGCGCTTCACCTCACGCTCGGCGAGCGTCCCGTCCTCGGGCACCTCGCTGCTGGAGGCCTCATCGGCGTCTCGACCGGCGAGACGCTTCGCGCCGTGCTCGGAACGGCTGGCGCGCATCTCGTCGTGCTCACCGCGCTGCTCGTCGCCCTCGTGGTTCGCACGCGCCTGAGCGTCGTCGCGTTCGCGAGGGGCGCAGGCCGCGCGGGAGCGAAGACGGGCCACTTCGCCAAAGAGGGCGTCGTGACCGTCGCGCGCGCATGGAACAAAGCGCGCGTCGAGGACGAGGCGTCCGACGACATCGCTGACGGCCCTCGCGTTGTCCCTGCAGAAGACCGCGTCGAAAAGGCTCTCTCGGACGTGCTCGACACGCACGATGAGGGGCTGGACTCGTTCGACGCACCTGCAGGCGAGCTGACTTCTTCGCGAGATCCTGCCGGCGCCGAGCTGTTTGCATCCAACGCCGCAGCGAGCCCAGCGGCGCTCTTCGCGCCCGAGCAGCACGACAGTCCGCCGCGCTCGTCGAACGGACCGCCCGACGTTCTCGCCCTCGACGACGCGTTTTCGCCTCCGACACCAGAGGCAGCCGCGCCCGTCGAGCTGTCCAACAAGAAGCGACCGAGCAAGAAGAGCGCGCCGCCGCCGGTCGCGCCCGCTCTCGGCGTCGCGATCGCAGCGCCCGAAGTGAACAACGACGGCGCGCGCGTCGCGCGAGCGCCCGTCTCGACCCCGCCGATGCCGCCGATCGTGATCGCTCCTTCGATGCAACCTCCAGCGCAGCTCGAGCTCGATCCCGCGCGCATCGCAGAAGCCGACAGCGCGCTGCTCATGGATCTTCCTCGCGCAGATACGAAGGGCCGTCCGACGCCTGTCGAGGCCTTGACCGCCGCAGACTCGCCCGCGCCAAAGCGCCGCGCTGCCCGCCGCGTCGCGCGCGCTGTCGTCGTCGAGGGTGACCCGCTCCCGCCGGCCGCGGTCGCGCCGATCGACGCGGCCCCCGCTGTGATCGTGCCGCCGCCGATCGTCGCCGCACCGAAGCCCGCTCCACGCGTGAGCGTCTCGCCGCCGGCGCAGCCGACTCCACCCGCGACGCAACCGGCGAAGTCTGTCCCTCCGCCCGCGCCCACGGCGGACGTAGCCGCGCTCGATCCGCTGCCGATCGTGTCGCACGAAGAAGAGATCGCCGCGGCGCTCGAGACTCCGCCCGAGTCTGCGCCCCCGCCGCGCGTCGCGGTGAGCGCGCCGGTCGACTACCTCTTTCCCTCGGCCGGGCTGCTCACTGCGGCGCCGCGCGACGGCATCACGGTGGACGAGACGGCGCTGCGCGCCCAGGCCGAACGTCTCGTAAAGACTCTGAAAGATTACCAAATCGAGGGTGAGATCGCCGAGATTCACCCGGGCCCGGTCGTCACGACGTTCGAGTTTGTTCCGACCGCAGGGACAAAGCTCACGCGCATCGCGGCGCGCTCGGATGACATCGCGATGTCGCTGGCGGTGAACAAGGTTCGAATCGTCGCTCCGATCCCTGGCAAGGGCCGGGTCGGCTTCGAGATCCCGAACCCGTCGCGCAAGACCGTGTTCTTTCGAGAGCTCGTCGAGACCGAGGCGTTCAGCAAGCTCGGCGGCGCGTTGCCGGTCGCGCTCGGAAAGGACGTCGTCGGCGCTCCTTTCTTCTCGGACCTCGCGTCGATGCCGCACCTGATCGTCGCTGGCGCGACCGGACAGGGAAAATCCGTCGGCCTCAACGTGATGCTCTGCTCGCTGCTCTACAAGCGAACGCCTGAGGACGTTCGACTGTTGATGATCGACCCGAAGATGGTCGAGCTCGCTGTGTACGACGGCATTCCTCACATGCTGTTGCCGGTCGTCACGGACATGAAGAAGGCCGCGCTGGCGCTGCGGTGGGTCGTCGACGAGATGGAGCGGCGGTACACGCTCTTCGCGCAGACCGGCTCGCGCAACATCGGCTCGTACAACGAGCGGGTGGCCAAGGCGATCGAGACGGGCGTTCCTTTGAAGGGCCTCGCGGGGCCGGTTCGAACGAAACAGACGGGAACAACCACAGACGTGTCCAAGTCCCCCGACGCAGCGCCGGACAGCGCTCCGCCGGACCCCACCCGGCTGCCGTTCATCGTTGTTGTCGTCGACGAGTTCGCGGATCTCATGATGGTCGCAGGAAAAGAGGTCGAAGCCGCCGTCGCCCGCCTCGCGCAAAAGGCCCGCGCCGCAGGAATTCACGTGATCTTGGCGACGCAGCGCCCGTCGGTCGACGTGATCACTGGCATGATCAAGGCCAATTTCCCGTCTCGGGTCGGGTTCAAAGTCACCTCGAAGGTGGACTCGAGGACGATCCTCGACCAGCAAGGCGCGGAGAACCTGCTCGGAAAGGGCGACATGTTGATCCTTCCTCCGGGTTCGAGCGACCTGCGCCGTGTTCACTGCGCGTTCGTCTCGGAGGACGAGGTTCAAGCGATCGCCGACCACTGGAGAAATCAGGGCGTGCCGACGTATGACGACGAGATCCTCCGCCCGCGCGAGGAGGACCAGGAGAACGCTGGTGAAGAGCCCGAGATCAAGGTCCCCGCAGAGAAGTACGAGAAGGCTGTCGCCCTCGTGCTCTCGTCCCGACGCTGCTCGGTCTCGTGGATCCAGCGGCAGCTCGCCATCGGATACAACGTCGCAGCGCGAATCGTCGAGCGAATGGAGCGCGACGGCATCGTGTCCGCTCCGCGAGGCCCCGGAAAAGACCGAGAAGTCCTCGGTTGACCTCGAGGCGCGCACATCGGCTAGTCGAGGCGGGCGGCGAAGCGGTACGGTCCTCCGTGTGCGATCGATCGCGGTGAAGCTTGCCCTCGTGCTCTCGGGCGTCGTGACGACTACAGTGCTCTGGACGCCGAACGCGCAAGCGCAGAGCGCGCAGCTCGTCGTGACGTTTCCGTTCGTCGGAAACGCCACCGAGGAGCTGCTCGATACGTCGTATCTCGCGGCGCGCGCCGCGCTCGCCGCGCGCGGAGCGACCGTGCCCGAACGGAGCACTGTGCGTGCTGCGCTGCCGGTGGCTCCGCCGACGGACACCGCCGGCATCGTGGCCTTCGGGCGCTCGATGGGCGGGACGCACGTCCTCACGGGTCGGGTCACGCCGCTCACTGGCCAGTACAACCTCGAGCTGCGCCTCTACGACGTGTCCAACTCTCGAACCGCGACGGTGAGCGAGAACGTCGGACTCCAGGAGGAGGGCGAGGTCATCGCGCAAATGGTCGCGCGGTTGTTTGTGCCTGGCGCGATGCAACCCTCGCCCGAAGAGCAAGCGCGCATCGACGCCGAGCGCCGGAGGCAAGAAGAAGAGCGCCGCGCCGCAGAAGAAGCGCGCCAACGCGAAGCAGAAGCGGCCCGCGAGCGCGAGCGACTCGCGCGCGAAGCAGAGCGACGTCGGCGCGCCGAGGCCGAGCTCGCGCGACAGGTCAACAATCGTTTCGCAGCGGGTGGGCTCGTGTCGGTGTCCCTCGTCGGTCAGGTCGGCGCGCGCGTGACGGCGCCGACGGGGACCCGTCCGCCCGGAGCGCCCATGCCCACGTCGCTGGCGGCGGGATTTCGCGCCGAGGGCAGCTACGCGATCGCGCCTCGGTGGGGCATCGAGCTCGGCGGAACGATCGGCGTCACCACGTCGCCGTCCGTCGCGCTGTTGTTCGCCCCGGTCGCGCGAGTGAACTTTCCCGTGCGTGGACCGCTGCCGTTGCGCGGTTCGGTTGGGCTCGCCGCAGGTCTCTACGCGAGCACGAGCGGCAATCAGGTCGCTACGTTCTGGGGCGCGATCGATGGTCGCGTCGAGTACGACATCGTACCTGCGTTTACGCTCGTGGCGGGCGCTGTCGTGGACCTTGCGCCAGGAGCGCTCGTCAACGTCAGCGGTACGCTTGGTCTGCGGTTGCACTTCGGCGAGCCATCGCCGACGACGCCCTGATACCGTTCGGAATCGTGAGCCGAACGTGGGTACTTTGCGCGCTCCTGGTGGCGAGCGCGCCAGCGTGCGAGACCGCTGTTCGCCTGGGAAACACCGGGCCAAACGTCACCGCGTCTTCCGGTGGCACCCCATCGCCCGCGCGTTGCGAATACACCGTGCGCGAGCTCCCCGCGGAGACCGAGCGCGTCTCGACGGTGCGACCCGATCAGGCGCGGCGATGGCTGACGGACTCGTCCTTCATCGAGCGCGAACAGTGCCCCGCGCAGCTCGCGAGGATCGTGGTCGAGTTCGCAGATGGCGACGTCATTCCCAGTGAAAACGATGTCCGATCCGCGCTGCGCGCCGTCGTGCGAGCGCCGAACAACGGCCCGGACTCGGTCGCGTGGGACATTCAGCACGACGGTCACCACGTGCGCGCGCACATCCTCACCACCCTCCTCGCTCGCCGCGGGTGGAACGCGCACAAGCTCTTCGTCATCGGAGAGCTCGCCCCGCGCGACGTCGATCAACGCTATCTCCGCCGCGGCGGAATGCTCTTCGACGGGCAAACCACGCCGGATCCGCGTCAGGCTCGTCGGTGGCTCTGGCACGTCGCGCCGCTCATCGTCGTGCGCGTCGACGGCCGCGCGGCTGCGAGCTTCGCGTGCCCCGACGACCGTGAACAGCGCTGCGCGCTGCGCGTGCTCGACCCGAGCATCCGCGCCGGGCGAGCGACGGCGACGACCGATGATGCGATGGGGCTGTTTCTGTTGAGCGACTGGCTTCGCGCGCTGAGACCGCAAGAGAGCGACGCGCGACAGGGCCTCTCGCTCGAGCTCGCGAGGCGCTCGCAGATGCTCCCTCGCTCGGTTCACGGCGGATCGAGCGCCACGGTGAGCGAGCTGGTCGTCACCGAGTCCGAGCAGTGCCCCATCGGCGCCGACGCGCTCGCTTCGCGGCGCAGCGCCCTGCGCGCGAGCCGCCACGGCGACGCGCAGGCCGCCTATCGCGCCGTGCTCTCTGTGCGCCCCGCGAGCGCCGAAGCGCCAGCGATGGTCGAGCTCGAGGGGATCAACGAGACGCTCATCGTGCGCGATGCTTCGATGCTCGCGAGCCTCGAGCAAGCGCGCTCGAGCGGATCGCTCGCATCCGTCACGTACGCCGACGCCACGAGCGAGGTGCGCACCGTTCGCGTCGAGAGCAGCACCGCGCCGAGCGCGTGCCTTCGCGCTGCGATTTCGCTCGGCGATTGATCGAGCGCTGTCGCTTACGGCGCGCCTGCGTCGCCGCTCGGTCTCGCCGCGCTCGGCGCGAGTCGCCGATCGAGGTCCCACGCCACGTGGTACTCGTTGTAATAGAGCATGTCCGTTTGAATCGTGCTCCGCAGGTGACCGATCGCGGCGGAGCGATCGTTCGCGATCAGCCCGTGAAGCGCCTCGTAGAAGTGCGCTTCTGCACGCTGTCCGGCGCTCGTCGCGTGCGACGCGAGCTGCTCGAACGTGAGCACTCCCGCCGCGCGTTGCGCGAGCCTTGCGGTCCACGGCGATCGCTCGCCAGCTTGCGTCGCGATGGTGCGAAGCGCCGCGAGCGCGGCCTCGTCCTCCGCGCCCGCGAGCTTCGAGCTTGCCCAGCCCCACAGCGCGAAGTACGTCTCCCAGTTGCGATCGAGCGTGAGCCTGCCGCGCGCAGCGCGCGCGACGCGCGCGGCGTCTGCCCAACGCTCTCGGCTCATGAAGAACACGACGGCGCTGGTCGCCACGGCGCGGTCGTCCGGCGCTGCGGCGAGCGCTTGATCCCAGCTCTCCTTGGCGACTTCCGCGCGGCCGAGCCCGTCCGCCGCGAGGGCGTGCTGCATCAGCGCGCGGGCCTTTCGATCTCCTTCGAGCGAACGCGCGAGGGCAGCGAAGGCGGCTTCGGCCTGCGTGTAGAGCGCGGTCGCCGCGGCGCCGTTCACCAACTCGAGCGCCTGCGCGCGGCGCAGCTGCAAGAGCGGGAGCACCTCGCTGCTGCTCTCGTCGGACGCCACCGGGAGCCTGCTCGCTTGTTCGAGGATCGTGTCGGCGCGACGACCATCGCCTCGTCGCCAGGCGATTTCTGCGCGAAGCATCAGCGCGCCCCGCGGAGGTCGGGCGGCGCGCGCGGCGCGTTCGAGCAGCTCTTCCGCGGCGCTCAAGCGCGCAGCGCCGACTTCGAAGTGGGCCGCAGCGAGGTCGATGTCTGCCTCGTCGAGCGGCGCGGCGCGGCCCGAGAACCGTCGAGACCATTCGGCGCTGAGCGCGCGTAGCTGCGCGATCGCGGCCCGTCCTGCGTCGGTGTTCTCCGAGCTCACGTCGGTCTCGAGCCAGCGCGCGGTGGCTGCGATGGCGCGGCCGAGCTGCTCGGGATCGTCGGGGCGCAGTCGCGCGGCCGCCTCGTGGTGCATCGCGCACAGGCCGTGCTCTTCGTCGCGGTCTGCCGCGACCGCGAGGCACGCCGCGAAGCGCGGGTCGTCACGAAAGAGGCGACGCCCGGCGCGGCACACGCCCGCCATGGCAGTGTTGTCCACGCGTTCGAGCTGCTGGGCGAGGGCGATGTATCCCTCGGCCGAGCCGTCCGCGATGACCGCGTTGAGCACCGCGGCGAGCCCGCGACTTCCAGAGCCTGTCATCTCTTCGGTGTGCTGCGCGGCGCCAGCCACGTCGCCGATTCGGAGATGGAGAATGGTTACGTCGATGATCGGGCGCTCGACGGCGCGCCGAAGTGGAACGAGCTCGTCCGGTGTTCGGGGCTCTGGCGTGGGCCGAGTGATTTCGCGAAGCGCTTCGGCGCGGCGCTGCTGCGAGTGCTCGCGCGAGCGATCGACGAGCGAGCGCTCAGGGAGGATCCTCGCGACTTCGCGGAAGATTTCGGACATCTCCGCGTGAAACACCCATGGAGATCGATATTCGCGTCGGTTGGACTCTCCCCAGCGGAGGACCTCTTGGAATCGATCCGACGCGTCGCGGTCCGGCGTTCGGAGCAGGGTGAGCACCCGGTTTGCCGCCAGGACGCGGGGCTCGTCGCCGCGGGGGCTCGCCAGCTCGAGCAGCCCTCGCGCGAGCGGCGCGAGCGCGTCGGGGAGCTGGCCGCTGCGCAGCTCGTCAGGCGTGTAGTGCACGAGGGCGCCGTGCATCGCGTTGACGGCGCGATCGTAGTCGCCGGCTCCCAAGCGCTCGATGCCTCGCGTCGCCCAGTGACCGGCGATCGCGTCCCGCAACGGACGATTTCCGGCCGTCGCCTGCTCCTCGTCCATCCTTCGCACGAGCGCGGCGAAATTCGCTCCAGTGACCGCGGTGGGGGCGGCGGTCCGCTCGTTGTCAGGGAGCGTCGAGCGCCCTTGAACCGGCGGGCGGCACGCCGAAACACTCACCGCCAGCGCGAGTAGCAGTCCAGACTCGAATCGCATCAGCGCCCGAACGCTACCGCACGAACTCGCTCTGTGCTCGCCCCATTCGCGCTCGCCCCGAAAGCACGTAACGCTCGGTTGTGGCTCGCAGCGGCACCCCTATTCTCGGTATGCTGCTCTCGCCTGAGCTTTCGATGACAGAGACGACGCTTCTGTTCGGCAAATACAAGCTGCTCGAGCTTATCGCTCGCGGCGGCATGGCCGAGGTATTCAAGGCGAAGAGCTTTGGCGCCGACGGCTTCGAGAAGGTCGTCGTCATCAAGCGAATCCTTCCTGAGTTGGCTCAGAACCAGCAGTTCGTCGAGATGGCGATCAACGAGGCCAAGCTCGCCGTCGCGCTGTCCCACGCGAACATCGTGCAGGTCTTCGACCTCGGCCGCGAGGAGGACACCTACTTCATCGTGATGGAGTACGTGCACGGGATGGATTTCGCCGACGCGCTGAGGCGTTCGCGAAAGCGTGGCGAGCGAGCGCCAGTCGAGCTGTGCGTCTACACGTGCTCCGAGACCGCCCGCGCGCTCGACTACGCGCACCGACGACGCGACGCGCAGCTCCGTCCGCTCAACATCGTTCACCGGGATATCTCGCCACAGAACCTCCTTCTCTCGTTCGAGGGCGAGGTGAAGGTCACTGACTTCGGCATCGCCAAGGCGCGAACGTCGATCGAAGAGGCCGGCACCATCAAGGGCAAGTACGCGTACATGGCCCCCGAGCAGGCCAAGGGGCAGCCCGTCGACGCGCGGGCCGACGTGTTCGCGCTCGGCGTGGTCCTCTACGAATCGCTCATCGGAAAGAACCCGTTTCAAGAGCGCACCGCGTACGAGACGTTGCGCAGGGTGCAGGCGGGCGAGAAGGTTCCTCTCGCGATCGCGTGGCCCGAGTGCCCCGAAGAGCTGGCGCGCATCGTCGAGAAGGCGATGCACCCAGACCGCGAGAAGCGCCACGCTTCTGCCGCAAAGCTCTATGAAGACCTCGCGGGATTTCTCTACTCGTCGCGAAAGCGCGTGACCTCGCACGACATGGCCGAGTGGCTCGAGCGCCTTCGCGACGACGCCGGCCAGACCAACGAAGCTGATCGCGTGCGAGACGCGCTCGAGGACGCTGGGCGATCGAGCGTTCGAACCCCCGTCGAGATCCCGGCGAGCAGCTCGAGACCGGGACCGAGCACCAGCACCGGACGTGGGCGAACGTCGCTCGAGCGCCGAGACGCGACGCTCTTGTGCGCGGATTTTCCTGCGCACGTTGCGAAGTTGACCGAGCCGCTCGCCGCGATCGCCACGCGGTACGGAGGCGAGGTGGTCGCGCACGACGACGAGCACACCGTGTGGCTCTTCGGCGCGAGCGCGACCGATGGCCGCGACACCGAGGCCGCCGCGCGCGCCGCTCTCAAGCTGCGGCAAACGCTCGCTCGCGATCCGCGGCTCGCGGACGTGGGCGTCGGCTTGCACGCGGCGCGCATCCATGTGCGCCTCGACGGAACGATCGAGCGCGACCAGTGGTACACGAGCGCGCTCGCAGTCGTGCGTGACCTCGCACGCGCCGCGCCGTCGAAGGTGTACGCCAGCGAACCCGTAGGGCGAATCCTCGGCGACACGTTCGTGCTCGACGCCATTCGCACCCGCGAGCCGGGGCTCGAGCGCGTCGCTGGCACGACGCTGCTGCTCGGCCCAGCTCGCTCGGCGCACGAGGGCGCGAGGCGCAAGTTCGTCGGCCGCAAAGAGCCCTTTCGAAAGATGGGAGACCTCTTCGCGCGCGCCGGTCGGCACGGCGTGCACGCGATCGCCGTCGTCGCGGAGCCCGGCGTGGGCAAGACGCGCTTTCTCGGAGAGGTCGAGTATCGGCTCCGCCGCATGAATCACCCGATGAACTGGTATTCGGCGGTGTGTCTTCCGTCAGACCGAGAGGTTCCCGGCGCCGCGGTCGCGGGCATCTTTCGGGCGATCCTCGCCATCGACGAGACCGACCTCGAGAGCGTCGTCCGCGAGAGGACCGGTCGGCTTCGCGAGCTCGGGCTCAACCCGGACGAGATGGCCGCGGTTTCTCGGGTGCTCGGACTGTCGCTCGAGCAAGAGCCGGCCGCTGCCGGTCGCCCGTTGCGCAGCGCGCTCATGCGCGTGGCTGCGTCGCTCGCTCGCGATCGCCTCACCATCCTCATGTGGGACAGCGCCGAGCACATGGACGACGAGTCCCAGGCGCTCGTGGACGAGCTCGTGCGCAACGCAGGCAGGGCGCGGCTGGTCGTCGTCGTCGCCTGTCGCGCTGGCTTCGTCTACGCGTGGAAGGACGCGCCGGCGGTCTCCGAAATCGTGCTCGGGCCCCTCACCGACGAGGACATGCGCTCGCTGATCGCGCTTCGGCTCGGCGTCGCAGAGAACATCCTGCCCCGTGAGCTCGTCGAGGAAGTCGCCGCCAAGAGCTCGGGCAATCCGCTGTTCATCGAAGAGCACCTGCGCTCGCTCGTCGACGCGGGCGCCGTCGAAGTGCGGGATCAGACCGTCGCGTTTCGTCGCTCGGTCGCTGAGGTCGAGGTGCCCAAGACGCTTCGCGGTCTCGTGAGCGCCGAGATCGCCAGGCTCACGCAAGCCCAGCGAACGCTCTTGCAAGTCGCCAGCGTGCTCGGTCCGCGCTGGTCCGAAGAGCTCCTCGCGGAGACCTCTGCGATTCCCCCGTCCGAGCTCATCGAGACGCTTCGCTCGCTCGTCGCTCGAGGCTCGCTCGCTGTCTTCGGAGGCGAGTACGCGTTTGCTCACGAGATGCGGCGCGAAGTCGTCTACGAGAGCCTCGCGCTCGAGACGCGCCGAGAGCTGCACGCCACGGTGGCCGCGGTCGTCGAGCGGCTCTATGCCGATCGGCTCGACGAGATGAGCGAGCGCCTCGCCCTTCACTATCGCGAGTGCAACGACCGCGCGAAGGCGATTCACTACCTCGAACGCGCCGGGCGCAAGCGCCACGCAGAGCGAGCGTTCGCCGCGGCTGCGGTGCACTTCGCGCGCGCCGTCGAGCTTGCGCAGGCCGCGCCGCGACCGGACACCGACCACGTTCTCGGGTTGTACGCGCAGCTCGCGGAGTCCGCGGTCGAGGGCGGGCACGCCCCTTCGATCGAGCGCCTCAAGCTTGGCCTTCAGTACGCTGAAGAGCTCGGCGATCGACTCGCGACCCAGCGGCTGTTGCTCTTGCTCGGGCGACTGCTGTTCGTCGTCAATCGGTTTCGAGACGCCATCGCGCACCTCGACCGCGCTCGCTCGCTCGTCGATCGCGACCGCGATCGCCAGACCCTCTTCGAAGTCACGAGCACGATCGGTCACGTCTACGCACGCAACGGCGAGTTTGGTCGAGCGCAGGGGCTGCTCGCAGAGGCCGTCGCGCTCGTCGACGATCGAGGCGACAGCAAGGCGCTCGGCGCGGCGCTGCTCGCGCTGGCTCGTTGCCAGGGATCCGCTGGAGACACCGACCGCGCGGAGGCGACCCTCGAGCGGGCTCGCGGCGTCGCCGATCGCCTCGGAGACACCGCGCTCAAGACCGACGCGCTGAAGACCTCGGCGCTGATCTGGTATCACGCGCGGGATTTCGAGCGCGCCGCGGTCGAGTCCGAGCGCGCGCTCGAGATGGCGCGCGAGTTCGATCTTCCCTACGAGATCGCGGTCAACTCCCACAACGCCGGCGACGCGTGGATGCGCCTGGGTGACTACCGCAAGGCGTTTACAAACCTTCGGATCTCGCAGTCGGTCTCGCTCGAGCACGGCTTCGACAAGATGCTCAACATCAATGACACGGTGTTGGCCTTCGTCGACGCGGTGGGCTTCGGCAGCGAAGAAGCGCGCGGCCGCATCGAAGCGACACTCGCCTACTCCGATGCGCACGGGTACAAGTGGGACGCGCTCCACGCGCGGTTCTTGCTCGGCGTGCTCGCGCGCGAGCGAGGCGAGGTCGATACCGCGAGGCAGCAGATCCGCGAGGCGCTCACGCTCGCACAAGAGCTCGACAATCACCTCTACATCGAGGATTGCCAGCGATTGCTGCGGGAGATGACGAGCGTCCCGCCTCCGCCCCCAAAGCGCTGAGCGCGCTCAGCGATCGGCGCCGGACGGCGTTTCAGCGTTGGGCGCTGCCGCTCCGCCTTCGGCCGACTCGGCCGCCGCGGGTGCTGCGTCCGACGCGGGCTCCGCGGTCGGAGCGCTGCTGCTGGTGTTCGATGCGCTCGCGCTGCCGCTGTCGGCCGCCGCGCTCGCGTCTGCTGCGCCACCGTCGCTACGGCCGCCGACGGTGACCGTCGTCGACGCCGGGTCGCTCGCGGCCAGGCCGCGGTCGCGGGTCGAGCTGGCGAGATAGCCGAGCGTCGCGCAGGTGAACATGAACATGAACGCGACGATGCTCGTGAGGTTTTGCAGGAAGTTCCCCGCGCCTCGACCGCCGAACACCTGCTGCGACGCCGCGCCCGAGAGCACTCCCATTCCGCCCGATCGCCCGCTCTGCAGCAGCACGACGGCGATCAAGAACAGGCAGAGAATGACATGAATAATCGTGAGGAACGTGGTCATCGCGGAGACGTCACCCGCGCGTCGCGTAGCGGCAGCGCGGTTCCATAGGGAGGGATTTGGGGGGTTGAAGGGGGACGGGAGGGTCGCGGGGTTTCGGGCAGGGAGTCAACCCGCGGCGCGAATGATCCTTCCAAATCCTTCAGCGTCAAGCGAGGCGCCACCCACGAGGGCGCCGTCGATGTCGGGCTGCGCGAGGAGCTCTGCAGCGTTGTCCGCCTTTACAGAGCCGCCGTACAAAATTCGCAGGGTGTCGCCGCCGTCGCCGAGCTTGTTCTTCGCGCGATCCCTCAGAAACGCGTGCGCGAGCTGGGCGTCCGAGGCCTTCGCGGTCTTGCCGGTCCCGATCGCCCACACCGGCTCGTACGCCACGACCGTGGTCGCGAGCGCCTTTTCGTCGAGAACCGCGAGCATCGCGTCGAGCTGACGTCCGATGACGTCGAACGTGATCCCCGCCTCGCGCTCGCTCAACGTCTCACCGACGCACACGATCGGAACGAGCCCCGCTGCCCTCGCGGCGCGCGTCTTCTTCGCGACGCCGTCGTCGGTCTCGCCGAACAGCTGTCGGCGCTCGGAGTGTCCGATGATCACGAATCGACAGCCGACGTCGACGAGCATCGCCGCGCTCACCTCGCCGGTGAACGCGCCTTGCGCCTCCCAGTGGAGGTTCTGCGCAGAGAGGGCGACGGCCGTTCCCTCGAGCGCGGCGCGCACCGACGAGAGCGCCGTGAAAACGGGGGCCACGACGACGTCGGTCCTCGGTCCGATGCGGGTGTCTGCGATCGCCCGCGCGAGCGCGACGCTCTCGGACACGGTCTTGTGCATCTTCCAGTTGCCCGCGATGAGCGGTCGACGGTTGGGATGGGTCACGTTCGTAGGGCCTCCACGCCGGGGAGAGTGCGGCCTTCGATGAGCTCGATCGCCGCGGGGCCGCCTCGCGACACGTGCGACAGTCGCACGCCGAGGCCGCTCTTGTACGCTGCCGCCGCGGTGTCGTCACCGACGGCGAGCGAGTAGCCTGCGGCCTCGACGATCGCTCTGCCGATCACCGCTGTTCCCGCGAAGAATACGGGGTTTTCTGCGAAGCCCATCGGACCGTCCCACAGCACGGTCTTCGAGCGCATGAGCCGCTGTCGATACGCCTCGAGCGTGTCGGGGCCGACGTCGAGCGCCATGGCGTCGCTGGCAAACCCATCGACCGACGAGACGCGCCCCTCTTTTGCGTCCGTCGCGGGCGCCGCGACCAGGTCGACCGGGAGGTGCACGTCGACGCCGCGCTCCTTCGCGCGCGCGAACCAATCGCGCGCCGCGGCGAGCTTGTTGGGGTCGATCGAGCTCTTGCCGAGCTTTTTTCCGAGCGCGACGAGCACGGTGTTCGCGACGGCGCCGCCGAGCAGCACCTCGTCGACGCGGCCGAGCAGCGACTCGAGGAGCAGGAGCTTCGACTCCACGCGACCTCCGCCGATCACCGCGACCGACGGGCGCTCTGCGCGGTCGATCCATCGATCCATCGCCTCGAGCTCTCGTCGCAGGCACGCGCCTGCCGCTCTCGTGACGATCACCTTGGCCAACGTGTGCACCGACGCGCTCTTCTGCAGCGACGCGCGCAGCGAGTCGTTGACGTACACGTCGACGAACTTCGCGATGTCCCTGGCGAACACCTCGTCGTCGGCGTCTTCGCCCTCGTGCATCCTGAGGTTCTCGAGCATCGCCACGCGTCCGTCGCGCAGGTCGTGGACGACCTTTCGAACGCCGTCTCCCACGCACTCGTCCGCGAGGACGACGTCTTGGGACAGCAGCGCTGCGAGCTGCGCGGCGACGGGCTCGATCGACGTCGAGGACTTCTTGCTGTCCTTCTTTTGCTTTCCGATGTGGCCCGCGACGATGACCCGCGCGCCAGCGGCGAGCAGGTGTTTGAGCGTCGGCAAGCTCTCGCGCAGCTTACTGTCGTCGCTCACTCGGCCGTCGGCGAGCGGAACGTCCGCGTCGATGCGAACGAACACGCGCCGCGAGGCCACGTCGAGCTTCTCGAAGGATTCGATGCGATCGAGCAGGGGCATAGAGATTGGTCAGGCAATACACGAGGGATGTGCGCGCCAACGAGCGCGCAGGGCCGAATCGATGATCGCGGTCACTCGATGACGAGGATGACCGCGTCTTCTTCGATCGGCGAGTTGGGGGCCACTTTGATCTCCGTCACCGTGCCGCTCACCGGGGCTTCGACGGGCATCTCCATCTTCATGGACTCGAGGATCACGACGGTGTCGCCCTCGTTGACCTTGTCGCCAACGGCGACCTCGACCTTCCAAACCGTTCCCGTGATGTGAGCCTTCACCTCGGTAGCCATGTCGGGTTCTTCGCCTTCGTCGCCGCTCCACCGGTCAGAAGTCCGTCCGTTCGTGGGAATCACTGAACGGATGAACAGCCATTTGGGCGGATTCCGTTGGGACCGTACCGCCCGCGAAAACTTTCGTTCAAGCAGAACAAATCTTTTTCGGGTGCCGCCCGTCAGATGTGCTGACAGTATAATCGTACAGTCTGGCTGATACGCCTGACGTAGCTGTCTCCGATGGAGGCTCCCGCCATGACCCGCGACGACTCGACCATGACCTCGCTCCGCGAACTGCTCGCCCTCGAAACCGCGCGCATCGAAGCCGACCGTCAGGAGCAAGCCGCCCGTGTTCTCGCCCGCGTCGCAGAAGAGAAGCAGGCGCGCGACGAGGCCGAGAAGGCCGCCCGCGACGCCGAGGCGTCCCGCGTGGCGCAGGCCGAGGCGCGCATCGCCGCAGAGTCGCGCATCGAGGCCGAGCGCTCTGCGCGTGACTTGCAGGCGAAGCTCTCTGTCGAGCACCAGAACAAGCTCGCTGCTCTGGACGAACGGCTCGCTCAGGAGCGCGCCGCCATCGCTGCCATCCATGCCCGCTCCGCTGCCGCTCGGTCGCGCAAGACCAAGATCGTCGCAGCGGTCGTGTGCGCTGCGGTCGCCGTCGCCGGCGTCTTGGGAACGAGCGTGTCGGCGAAGATCGACGCGTCCATCCGAGCCTCGCAAGAGCGCTCCGCCGCCGCTCGCGCTGCCGAGTCGAGGGCGCTCGCGGACACGGTCTCGCCTGTCGTCGCGCCGGCGCCGATCGTGACGCCAGCGCCGACGCCCATCGCGGTGACGCCTGCTGTTCGCCCGGCCATGCGCCCGCGGCCCGCGGTGCGTCCGCGGCCGATCACGACCCCCACCAACGACCCGTTCGCGCGCCTGTCGAACATCGACCACGGCGCGAACCCCATCAACGGCATCGATCGCTGAGCTTTTTTGCTCGAAATTCACTCGGAGGAATCAGTCATGGCCGAACCCAGAGAAAACAGCGTCCTGTTCTCGCTCAAAGAGCTCATGAGCATGGAGGAGGACCGCGTTCGCCAAGAAGAAGAGCAGAAGAAGCGCGAGATCGAAGAGACGCGCGCCCGCAAAGAAGCGGAAGTCCTCCGCGCGAAGCAGGAAGAAGAGGCTCGCATTCGCGCGGCCGAAGACGCGCGACGCGCTGAAGAGCAACGGCGTCAGCAAGAAGAAGAGCGCAAGCGCCGCGAGAAAGAAGAAGGCGAGCTCCGGATTCGCCTCGAGGCCGAGCAGCGAGCGAAGGCTGAAGAGCAGCACCGCGCGCTCGAGCACGAGCGAAAGCTCGCTGAAATCGCAGCGACGCAGAAGAAGGGCGCGCCCGTGGGACTGGTCCTCGGGATCGTGGGCGTCGTGCTCCTCGGCGGCGGCGGCGGCGGCTTTTACTTCCTCAAGAAGTCACAGGAAGACGCGCGCGCTCGCCAGGAGGCCTCCGATCGCGAGGCTGCGACCGCTCGCGCCGAGGCGAGTCGTCGCGAGGCTGCGACGCAGGCCGAGCTCGCCGCGGAGCGCGCCCGGGCGGACATCGCGTCGCGAGAAGCGCGCGAGGCTGCGGAGCGGGCCAGCGAGGCGCTTCGCAACTCGCAACGGCAGCCCACCCCGCAGGTCACGCACACTGTGCGACATCGTACTCGTCAGACAAATTCCACGCGGACCAACCAGAACAACTCGATCGAGCGCTTCGAGGGCCTCGACTGAGCAAACATGGATTGACCGTAGAAAATCTCGCTGCTATTAAAACCCCGTCACTCACAGTTACAGCCTGTGTGGAGGATTCGGATGGCCGATCAGAAGGAGAACAGCGTCCTCTTCTCGCTCAAGGAGCTCATGAACATCGAGGAAGAGCGCCTCAAGCAAGAAGAAGATGATCGCCGCCGCAAGGAGCAGGAGGAGGTTGCCCGCAAGGAAGCCGAAGTCCTCCGCGCCAAGCAGGAAGAAGAAGCTCGCATTCGCGCGGCCGAAGATGCTCGGCGCGCCGAAGAGCAGCGGCGGCTTCAAGAAGAAGAGCGCAAGCGCCGCGAGAAAGAAGAAGGCGAGCTCCGGATTCGCCTCGAGGCCGAGCAGCGAGCGAAGTCTGAAGAGCAACATCGCGCGCTCGAGCACGAGCGAAAGCTCGCTGAAATCGCAGCGACGCAGAAGAAGGGCGCGCCCGTGGGCCTGGTCCTCGGGATCGTCGGCGTCGTGCTCCTCGGCGGCGGCGGCGGCGGATACTACTTCTACAAGAAGTCGCAGGACGACGCGCGCGCTCGCCAAGAGGCTGCCGATCGCGAGGCTGCGACCGCTCGTGCTGAAGCGGCTCGTCGCGAGGCTGCGACGCAAGCCGAGCTCGCCGCGCAGCGCGCTCGCACTGAAGCGGTGCAACGTGAGGCGGCGAACGCGGCGCAAGCTGCGGCTGCGGCTGCGGCAGCGGCAGCAGCGCGACCGACGACCACGACCTCTGCGCCGACTCGCCGTCCACGCGGCGGTGGAACGCGGCGTTCTGGCGGCGGCGGCAGCGGAAGCCCCGACGATTTCGGCAACCTCGGCTTCTGAGAACATCGAGGCGTCCAAGTGCAGGTACCGCCGCTGTCTGTTGTGGCGACCTCGCCGAAGGATCGTCTTGCGTTCGCGTTGGATGTCGACGATCTGGACCAGGCGAAGGCGTGGGTCACTCGGCTCGCTCCTTCGATTGGAGTGTTCAAGGTCGGACTCGAGCTGTTCGTGCGGTTCGGGCCGCGCGCGGTCGAGGTCGTGCGCGAGGCGGGCGGGCGATGCTTCCTCGACCTGAAGTTGCACGATATTCCCGAGACCGTCGGGCGCGCTGTGCGATCGGCGGTCGACACGGGCGCGGAGTTTCTGACGATCCACGCGAGCGGCGGGCGCTCGATGCTCGAGCGTGCGGCGATCGAGGGCGGCGGGAAGATCAAGCTCCTCGCGGTGACCGCGCTAACGTCCCTCGATGATCGCGCGCTCGCGGGCCTCGGCTTTCAAGGAACGGCCGAGGACTGCGTACGTCGCTGGAGCACCATCGCGATGGCGTCGTCGGTGCGCGGCGTCGTGTGCAGCGCGCGCGAGGCCCAGGGGCTGCGCGCGATGTTTCCCGATGTGTTCATCGTGACGCCGGGCATTCGTCCGGCGGGCTCGGATGCGGGGGATCAAGCGCGCATCGCCAGCGCGTTCGACGCAGTTCGTGCCGGGGCAGATCTGTTGGTGGTGGGGCGTCCCATTCGCGACGCGAGCGATCCCGAGGCGGTGGTTTCGGCGCTCGTCAAAGAGATCGAATCCGCGCTCGCGATGCGGTAGAACCGCGGTCGCTGTGAGCAATTCGAAGTCTGCTGTGCGACGTATCGCGGTGCTGACCGGAGGCGGTGACGCCCCTGGTCTCAACGCTGTTCTCTTCGGGCTCGTGACGCGAGCCGAGGCGTTGGGCATCGAGTGCCTGGCGAGCGAGGACGGCTACGAAGGGTTGATCAAAGGGTGCCTCGTGCCGCTCGACGCGGCGAAGGTGCGCGGGATCTCGTCGCAGGGCGGCAGCGTGATCGGCTGCAGCAATCGCGCGAATCCGTACGCGTATCCTCGCCGCAATCCCGACGGCACGCTCGTCACCGAAGACGTGTCTGCGCGCGTCGCCGAGACGGTGAAGCGCGAGAACGTCGACGTCGTCGTCGCGCTCGGCGGCGATGGAACGATGGCGATGACCTCGCGCCTGGCGCTCTTGGGCGTGCGGTCGGTGGGCGTTCCGAAGACGATCGACAACGACCTCGCTGCGACCGACGTGACCTTCGGTTTTCAGAGCGCGGTGGACTTTGCGACGATGGCCGTCGATCGGATTCACACGACGGCCTCCGCGCACGACCGCGTGATGATCATCGAGGTGATGGGGCGATACGCCGGTTGGATCGCGCTCGAAGCGGGGCTCGCCGGCGGCGCGCACGTGATCGTGCTGCCCGAGTTCGAGTACGACGCGCAGCGCATCGCCGACGCGATTCATCGCCGCGCGTCGCAGGGCGTCAACTACTCGATCATCGTGATCAGCGAGGGCGCAAAGCCCATCGGCGGAACGCACGCGATCACCAAGGACATGCCCGCCGGGCACCTCCCGAAGCTCGGCGGCGCCGGCGATCGATTGGGCAAGGCGCTCGAGCCTCTCGTCCCCGATCACGAGATCCGCGTGACCGTCCTCGGTCACGTGCAGCGCGGCGGCTCTCCGGTGCCGTTCGATCGGGTGCTGGGCATTCGTATGGGCGTCGCCGCGGCAGAGGCGGTCGCCGCGGGCCTCGAAGGCGTGATGGTCTCGCTCAAGGCGGGCAGGATCGTGACCGTCCCCATGAGCGACGCGGTGGGACGAACGCGCAACGTGACGGCCGAGGACGAGCGCGTGCTCGCGGCGCGAGCCGTCGGCGTCGAGTTCGGCGTCGACTTCGATCGGCGATGACCTCTCGATGACGATCGCGCGGTAAGCTCGGGCGTATGTCTTCGTCTCCGAGTGCGCGATTCGCGCGGCGCAGCGCTGCGTTCTTGATCGCTGCCGCGGCCGCGATCGACGCGAGCGCGTGCGTCCGCGCCAGCCCTCAGCCAGACACCGGGGTCGCGCAGGACGGCGGCGCTGACGACTCGTCCTCCACGGACGTGGTGGCCTCCGACGACGCGGACGCGATCGTCGATGACGCCGCTCCGGACGCGGTCGCCGACGTCACGGTGCGGCCGCCGGCGGTGGAGCTCGGGCGACACTCGGTCACTGTCGTCTCGACGCGCCGGATCGTGCCCAGCGACGGTCTGCCTCCGTCGATCATGCCCAACGCGTCCAACAACAACATCGACGTCGCGCGGTTCAACGGCCGGGTGTACATGGCGTGGCGCACGAGCGGGGATCACTTCGCGTCGGCCGGCACACGAATTCATGTTGTCTCGAGCGAGGACGAGCGCGCGTGGCGCTTCGAGACGACGCTGATGATCGATCGCGACCTCCGCGAGCCGCGGTTTCTGGCGGTCCGATCGTCGCTGTTTCTGTACGTCGCTCGGCTGGGGACCAACGCGCTGTCCTTCGATCCGCAGGGGATGAGCGTCACCGAGCTGCGCGCGGACGGGACGTGGACGCCGCTCGAAGCCGTGTTTCGACCCGGGTTCATCCCGTGGCGCGGGCGGCTCGAGCGAGGGACTCGCTACCTCATCGGGTACTTCGGCGGAGAGAACATCTATCGCTTCAACGGGCTTCCCTTGGAGGTTCACTTGTTGACGACGGATGACGGCCGAGACTTTCGCGCGGTCAACAGCGCGCGTCCGGCGGTGCTAGTCGGCGGCGCGAGCGAGACGGACTTCACGGTCGATCCAGACACAGGAGACCTCTTCGCCGTCGCCCGCAACGAGGCCGGCGACTCGAGCGGGTTCGGCTCGAAGATCTGCCGAGCGTCGAGCGCGGACATCACCGCTTGGACGTGTCGCACCGACCCGCGCAAGTACGACTCGCCGCTGATGTTCTGGCACGACGGCGAGGCGTATCTGATCGGGCGCAGGCACCTGTCTCCGACGGGCAACTACGACTTGATGCGCCGAGGCGACATGACCCGGCAGGCCGTCGACAATCAGGTGGACTACACGCGATGGCCCAAGCGGTGCGCGCTCTGGCGCTATGTCCAGGGCGAAGATCGCATCGCGTACATCCTCGACCTGCCGTCGAGGGGCGACACGTGCTTCGCGTCGATCCTGCCCCTGTCGGGCCCGGGAGAATTCGCGGTGTACGACTACAGCTCGGACGTCGACGGGCCGGACATCGGGTGGCGACAGGGGCAGATGGGACCGACCTTCATCTATCGGCACGAGCTTCGCTTTTCGCCGCGGATGCAGCGAGATCAGTAGTTGAATACAGGTGAGGCCGTGATGCGCGTCGGTGCGTTTTTGATTGTGTGTGTCTCGATCGCGTCCTGCACGCGCGGGGGCGTCGAGGCGGTGGCGCCGCAGTCGACGCCGCCCCGGGCGCCCGCGCGTCCGGTGACCCCTACGGTGAGCGCGCCCCGCGCGACGACGACGCCGCGCGAGCTGCCGCCGGCCCGGGTTGCGGCGGCGAGGCGCGTGGTGGCGATCGGTGATTTGCACGGCGACCTGGACGTGACGAAGTCCGTCTTGCGGATGGTGGGCGCGATCGACGCGAACGACCGATGGAGCGGCGGGGACCTCGTGGTGGTCCAGGTGGGAGACCAGCTCGATCGAGGCGATCAAGAGCGCGGGATCTTGGAGCTGCTCGAGCGCCTGGAGGTCGAGGCGCCTCGCGCGGGCGGCGCGCTCTACGCGCTCAACGGAAACCACGAGGTGATGAACGCGCAGGCTGACTTTCGCTACGTGACGCCGGGCGGCTACCGGGACTTCGACGGCACGCCGACGAGGCCCGAGTGGGAGCCGGTCCTGGCGCGGGTCTCGCCGTCGATGCGGTCGCGCGTCGCGGCGTTTGCGCCGGGCGGCGAGTGGGCGCGCAGGCTCGCGACGCACAACACGGTGATGGTCGTCGGCGACACGGTGTACGCGCACGGCGGGCTGTTGCCGGCGCACGTGGACTACGGGCTCGAGCGGCTCAACCGCGCGACGCGGGACTATTTGCTGGGCGCGGCGCGGGACCTTCCGACGGTGCTCGAGGGCGAGGACAGCCCGTTCTGGCACCGGCTCTTCGCGGTGCGCGACGACGAAGCGACCTGCGCGCTGCTCGGCCAGATGTTGTCGAGGGTCGGCGCGCAGCGGCTGGTGATCGGGCACACCGTGCAGCAGCGCGGGGTCAACGCGGCGTGCGACGGTCGCGTGTGGCGCATCGATGTCGGGCTGTCTCGGTACTACAACGGGCCTGTGCAAGCGCTCGAGCTCGTCCCTGGCCAGCCGCCGAGGATCCTGAGCGGAACGCGCTGATCGACACACGGCGGTCTCTCGGCGAACTTCGCGGCGCGGCACGAGGGCGGCGCGGCGCGATGGCGCGCGGGGCGAGGCTCGTGCACGATGATGGGCGTTCGATGAGCGTCGATGATGTTTCGGACCCGATCGACGGGGGCGACGAGCCCGGCGCGGTCTTGTCTTCGCTGGCGTCGCTCGTGCGCGACGGCGTCGCGTGCGTGTCGGTCACGTTGATCGCGGTGCGCGGATCGGCGCCGCAAGAGGTGGGGGCACGGCTCGTGGCGACGCGCTCTGGGCTCGCTCGCGGAACGATCGGCGGCGGGCGGCTCGAGGCGCACGCCTTGGGTCGCGCGGCAGAGTCGTTGGCGCGAGGCGGCGAGCGTTGCTCGATCGAGGTGATCAACCTCCAGCGCGACATCGGCATGACGTGCGGCGGCGAAGTGACGTTGCTGTACGAGCTGTTCGCGCACGCTCCGTGGGAGATCGCGGTGTTTGGCGCGGGCCACGTTGCGCAGGCGCTCGTGCGGGTGCTCTCGACGCTCGAGTGTTCTCTGCGCGTGGTCGACAGCCGACCCGAGTGGATCGAGCGGCTGCCCCGCCGGGCTAACTTGAAATCATGGGTCGATCCGTCCCTGCCGTCCGTGGTCGAGGCGTTGCCTGCGGGAGCGTTCGTTGTGGTGATGACGCAGGGGCACGCGACGGACCTGCCGGTGCTTCGCGCGGTGCTCGCGTGGGGGCGCGCGCGGTACGTGGGCGTGATGGGCAGCGCCGTGAAGGCGGCGCGGATTCGCAGAGAGCTCTTGGAGGGAGGCGCGAGCGCGGAGGCGGTTGCATCGCTGCGCTGTCCGATCGGACTCGAGCTGGGCAAGAACACGCCGAGCGAGATCGCCGTGAGCGTGGCCGCCGAGCTCTTGATGGCCAGAGACCGCTGACGGCGTCGAGCGCTGGGAGAAAATGCACGATCGAGCAGCGGGGGCTCTTGCCGACGGGCGAGGAGACCTTAGTAGCGGTGCGCAACTAATTCGAATCAGGGAGCGACACCGTGGAAGATCCGAGGGTAGTCTACTTTTATTCGACGACCGGAGAGCACGGATACATGAGCAATTTTGCTGCGTATCCGATCACGATCGACGGCAAGCGCTGGCGCACGACCGAGCACTACTTTCAGGCGCAGAAGTTCGTCGGAACGTCGCACGAAGAGGACGTTCGCGCGGCCAAGACGCCGAAGGACGCCGCGAACCGAGGGCGCGATCGAAAGCGCCCGCTGCGAAGCGACTGGGAGAGCGTGAAGGACGCTGTGATGAAGAAGGCCGTGATGGCGAAGTTTCAGCAGCACCCGGATATCGCCGCGCAGCTCGTCGCGACGGGCAGCGCGAAGCTCGTCGAGAAGACGACGGGCGACCACTACTGGGGCTGCGGATCGTCGGGCGCGGGCAAGAACATGCTCGGCGTGATCCTGATGGAGGTCCGCGAAGTGCTCGCAGCGGACGGAGACGCTGGGGGATAGCGGCTTCGCGATCGTAAGGCGCGGCGCGCTCATGTGCGAGCGCGAGCTCGTTCGGCGCGTTCGCAGCGCTCAGCGATCGCGCGAGACGTCGACTTCGACGCGGCCTCGCGAGACGGCTCCCTCGGTGAAGTGGGACCAGCCCCAGCGAGCGCGGCAGGTGATCACGTTGCCTCCCACGCGGCGTTGAATGGGAGTGCAGCCCGCGATGCGGAGCCTCGCGATGTCGTTGAGTGTGGAGGCGGGCGCGACGCGTCGACCCGCGATCACGACGCCGGGCGTGAGCGCGAGGGGCCTTCTCGCGGTGCGCAGCCGACCTTGAGCGTCGAGAAAGTACGTCCACGCGCGGCTCACGAGCACGTTGGGCCCGAGGCTGCCTGCTGGGTGTGGGCTCACAGGGCCGACGCGGGCGAGCTCGGCGCGGGACATTCCGAGGACGACCGGCCCGAGCGCTCGTCCCGGCTCGAGCGTCCAGCCGGGCGTCGGCGCGCGCAAAGCCGAGGCGTTTATCGTGACGAGCAGGGCGCAGAGCGCTGCGAGCAAAGGGCGAGCGAGGGGGTTCACGGCTTCTTCGAGCGTAGTACTGCGGCGCGGCTTGGGGGCTTCCTCCCGCGTTCTTCGGGGGCGGGCCTGAGAAATCCATGTTCGAGCAGCGCGTACAGGGCTTTGACGATCCCTTCGCGATCGACGGGCGTCGCGCTCGTCGCGCTGGTGAGCAGGACTTCTTTGAGCGCGCCGATCGCGAAGGTCGCGTAGAGCGCGGGGTCTCCTGCGGCGACGATTCCGAGCGCCTGCCCGTCGGTGAGGCTCTCGGTGAGCAGCTGCCGAACGCCCTGGTCGAAGGCTCGGAGGTTTTCGGTGAAGTCTTTGTCCATCCCCGCGGCGTGCGTGAGCAACAAGCGCGTCGTCTCGGGCTCGTCCAGCAGCACCGCGAGGATCGCTCGGATGTTGTGCTTGACCTGCTCGGGGACGTCTTGCGCCACATCGACCCGCAAGATCGCCTTGGAGATTCGCTCGAACAAGGCGCCGAGCAGCTCGACGAAGACCGAGCGCTTGTCCTTGAAATAGAGATAGAAAGTGCCCTTGGCGACGCCGGCCTGCGCGGCGATGTCGTCGACCTTGGCCTCGTGATAGCCCTGCGTCGCGAAGACACGGCGTGCCGCGCGAAGCAGGTCTTCGCGGCGTTCGGTCTTGTCTACGGGCGCTCGCGTCGGTCGCACAGCGCGCGAACGTACACCAGTTTGCTCCGCGTTGCGCCGCGCCGAATCGAAACGACCCATACAATCAAGCCGCGGCGATCGCCCTGCGCAGCCTCGCGTCGGCGTCCTCTGCGACCGTCCCGATCGCCGTCGCGTCGGGCAGCACCGCGAACATCGCTTTGGGCGCGATCGCCGAGAGCACCGCGTCCGGTCCGTCCTGGGCGACCACGACGTTGCAGGGCAAGAGCAGCCCTGCTGCGGGCTCGGACGACAGCGCGCGGTGCGCCAGGTGCGGGTTGCAGGCGCCGAGGATCACGTAGGGCGCCGTCTTTGCGCCGATCTTCTTCTCGAGCGTCGCCTGGATGTCGATCTCCGTGAGCACGCCGAAGCCTTCGGCAGAGAGCGCCTGGATGATCCGCTCGCGCGCGGCCGCGAGAGACGTGTCCGAAAGGCGGCGAGTGATGGCGTAGGGGACGTCGAAGTTCATCATCGATCGTGAGAGCCACCGAATCGAGCCGATGGATTCGATGGAATTACTTTTGGGGCGCAGGACTTGCGCGTGGGGGGAGGGTTGGTGGTAGCTTCCTATGACTGACGAGTCAGTCAGCTCTCGGTGTCGCGCGGTTTCGCCGCGCAGGACTGCGGGCGGCTTCGCCAGCTCTTCAACGGCAGGCAACGGCAGAAAAGACGGCAATGACGGTGAATCAGCGCACAACGCCAGTCGTGGTTGGAATGGACGTGGGATCGACGACGGTGAAGGCCGTCGTGCTCGACCCCGAGTCGCGCGAGATCCTCTGGAGCGACTACCAGCGCCACCTGACCAAGCAACCCGAGAAGGTCCACGAGCTTCTCTGCGAGATCGAGCGGTGCTTTCCCAACGCGCCGCGGAGCCAGTGGCGGCTGTTCATGACCGGCTCCGGCGCTGCGCCATTGTGCGCGGGGCTGGGCGGCAAGTTCGTGCAAGAGGTCAACGCTGTCACGCTCGCCGTCGAGACGCTGCACCCCGACGTGGGCTCGGTGATCGAGCTCGGCGGGCAGGACGCGAAGATCATCATCTTTCAGCGCGACGAGAAGACCGGCGAGAAGACCGCCACTCCGTCGATGAACGACAAGTGCGCCTCGGGGACGGGCGCCACGATCGACAAGTGCATGATCAAGGTGGGCCTCGCCCCCGAGTTCGTTCGCACGATTCACTTCGACGACAGCAAGCTGCACCACGTCGCCGCCAAGTGCGGCGTCTTCGCAGAGACCGACATCGTCAACCTGGTCAAGAGCGGCATCCCCTCGGCAGAGATCCTCTGCTCGCTCGCGGACGCCATCGTGCTGCAGAACCTGTCGGTCCTCACCCGAGGCTCGACGCTCAAGCACAAGGTGATCTTGCTCGGCGGTCCCAACACGTACCTGCCCTTTTTGCAGGAGTGCTGGCGCAAGCGCATCCCCGAGACCTGGGACGAGCGCGGCTACGCGTACCCCAAGGACATCCCGATCGAAGAGCTGATCTTCATCCCGGAGAACGCCCAGTACTACGCGGCGTTCGGCGCGTGCGTGTACGGGATGTGCGAGCCCGCCGAAGTGGGCAAGTACGTGGGCCTCGACGGGCTCGTGGACTACATGACCAACGGCCGCAAGGCGCGCCTCGGCGAGAGCGCCGGCCCGCCGCTCGCCAAGAACAACTCCGAGCTCGAGGACTTCAAAGAGCTCTACAAGATCCCGAAGTTCAAGCCGATGCAGCTCGAGCGCGGGCAGACCGTGCGCGGGGTCATCGGGTTGGACGGCGGCTCGACGAGCTCGAAGGCGGTCCTCGTCGACGAGGACGGCGAGATCGTCTGCAAGGCGTACCAGCTCAGCAAGGGCAACCCGATTCAGGACACCAAGGAGCTGCTCGCGCAGATCAACGGGTACGTGACGGACCACGGCGCCAGGCTCGAGGTGCTCGGCTTCGGCGCGACGGGGTACGCCGCGGACGTCCTTCAAGAGACGCTTCGCGCCGACGTCAACGTCGTCGAGACCGTCGCGCACATGATCTCTGCCGTGAAGTACTTCGGCGACGTCGACGTGATCTGCGACATCGGCGGGCAGGACATCAAAGTGCTGTTCATGAAGAACGGAGACATCTCCAACTTCAGGCTCAGCAACTCGTGCTCCGCGGGCAACGGGATGCTCCTGCAGGCGATGGCGGACCAGTTCGGCCTGAAGGTCACCGACTACGCAGACACCGCTTTTCAAGCGGAGCTCGCGCCGAAGTTCAGCTACGGGTGCGCGGTCTTCCTCGACACGGACCGCGTCAACTTTCAGAAAGAGGGCTTCTCGAAAGAGGAGCTGCTCGCGGGCCTCGCGCAGGTGCTGCCGAAGAACGTGTGGCAGTACGTCGTTCAGATCCCGCGCCTCGCCTCGCTCGGCACCAAGTACGTCTTGCAGGGCGGAACGCAGTACAACCTCGCGGCGGTCAAGGCGCAGGTCGACTACATCAAAGAGCGCGTTCCGGGGGCGGAGATCTTCGTGCACCCGCACACCGGCGAGGCGGGCGCGCTCGGCGCGGCCTTCGAGACGCTGCGCGTGGTCAAACGCAAAGGGACCTCGACGTTCGTCGGCATGGACGCCGCGATCAACCTCACGTACTCGACGAAGAACGACGAGGAGACGGTCTGTCACTTCTGCCCCAACGAGTGCAAGCGCACGTTCATCGACGCCGAGCGCCCCGACGGCTCGACGGCGAGGTACATCTCTGGCTTCTCGTGCGAGAAGGGCACCGTGGAGAGCGAGGAGGCGATGCTCTCGCTCGTGGCCGAGCGAAAGAAGATCGCCAAGCAGTTTCCCAACCTCGTCGACTACGAGAGCAAGCGCGCGTTCGCGCACTTCTATGACGCGACGCCCCTGCCGCCGGACGGCACCAAGATCGAGGCGTACGAGGTCAAGAAGGGCTTCTTCGGCGCCAAGCGCGTGAAGGTCGAGCGGCCGTTTAACCGGGCGCCTCAGTCGGTGCGCGAGAAGCTCCGGCGCACGCGCATCGGCATGCCGCGCGCGATGAACATGTATTCAACTGCGCCGTATTTTCGCACGTATTTCGAGGCGCTCGGCGTGCCCAAGCAGAACATCATCTTCAGCGAGTACACCTCCGAAGAGATGTGGGTCGAGGGCGGAAAGTACGGCTCGGTCGACCCGTGCTTCCCCTCGAAGGTGTGCCAGGCGCACATCCACAACCTGCTCTTCAAGGAGCACTCGCCCGAGAAGCCGCTGCACTACATCTTCTTTCCGGTGCTGACCCACGTCCCGAGCTTCGTCGACGGCGTGATGGACAACGCGTCGTGCCCCATCGTCGCGGGCGTGCCCGAGGTGATGAAGGCTGCCTTCACCAAGGAGACCGACTTCTTCGCGACGCGCGGGATCGAGTACATCGACACGGCGCTGACCTTCAGCGAGATGAACCTCACGTGCGATCGCATGTTCGAGACGTGGAGCAAGCGCCTCGGCATCACCCGCGACGAGAGCGACCACGCGCACCGCGAAGGCATGCGCGCCCTCGCGCAGTTCGACCGTGACCTCCAAGACAAGGGCCGCGCGATCCTCGAGACGGTCGAAGCCGAAAACCGCATCGCGATCCTGATGGTGGGCCGCCCCTACCACTCGGACCCCGGGCTCAATCACGGGATCCCCGAGGAGTTTCAGGTGCTCGGCTACCCGATCCTCAGCGTGCGCTCGCTCCCGCGCGACATGGAGTACCTCAAGCGGTACTTCAAGCCCGAGTTCGAGCGAGGACAGCACCCGATCGACATCAACGACGTGTGGCCCGAGAACTACTCGGCCAACTCCGCGCAAAAAGTGTGGGCGGTCAAATTCGCCTCGCGCCACCCCAACGTCGCCCTGCTCGACCTCTCGAGCTTCAAGTGCGGCCACGACGCGCCGACCTACGGCATCGTCGAGAGCATCGTCAGCAGCGCGGGCATCCCCTACGCGGCGCTGCACGACATCGACGCGAACAAGCCCAGCGGATCGATCAAGATCCGCGTGAAGACCTACGCGCACTCGCTCAAGCTTCACGAAGAGGCGCTCGAAGACAACGCGCGCAAGCGGGTCGAGCTCACGTTGTCCGTCGACCGAAAGCGCCTCGAGCTGCTCGAGCGAAAGCGCGAGCTGCTCGCGCAACGGTCGCAGCGCGACCCGGCGCTCGAGACGCAGATCGATGAGCTCGGGCGAAGGCTCGCCGCGTACGTGCCCCCGGCGCGACCCAAAGAGGCGCCGGCTGGGCTGATCCAGCTGAAGAAGAAGACCGCGGACGGCAAGGTCGTCACGGTAAACAACGCCCCAACGACCTCCAACGCCTGACACACACAATCAAAGAGGAATCAGACAGATGGCCATCGACCAAGACCTCAACGGCAAGCGTCGCCTCCCGCTCGTGGACAACCGCGTCCCGAGCCAAGTGTCAGCGCAGGATTCATCGATCGACGCGATGGACGAAGCCGCGATCGAAGCGGAGCTCCGCGCCTTCGAAGAGGCCGAGCGCGAGCGGCTCGGCATGCGCAAAGAGCGCAAGCAGTGGACGGACAACATGCTCCACTCCAAGGTCACCAAGAAGGAGCGTGACGAGATCACGATCCTGATCACGGGCCTGACGCAGGCGCACGACTTTCTCGTCGAGGGCGCGCTGCGCGGGCAGGGCTACCGCGTCGAGTGGATCGGCACCAGCGATCAAGCGGGGCTGCAGGTCGGCAAGGAGTACGGCAACCGCGGGCAGTGCAACCCGACGTACTTCACCGTCGGCGGGCTCGTGAAGCACCTGATCGACCTGCGCGACAAAGAGGGGCTCACCTCCGAAGAGGTGGTCAAGAAGTACGTGTTTCTCACGGCGGGCGCGTGCGGACCGTGCCGCTTCGGCATGTACGTGACCGAGTACCGAAAGGCCCTGCGCGACGCGGGCTTCGACGGCTTTCGCGTGATGCTGTTTCAGCAGACCGGCGGGCTCTCGCAGGCCACCGGCGCCGACGTCGGGATCGAGATGAACCCCGACTTCTTCATCGCGATCATCAAGGCCATCGTCTCGGGCGACGTGCTCAACGCGCTCGCGTACCGCATTCGTCCGTACGAGGTCGTCCCCGGCGCGACCAACAAGGCCGTCGAGCGGGCCAAGCAGATCCTCTACGGCGCGCTCTACGCCAAAGAGAACATCTTCATGGCGCTCTATCGCGCGCGCAAAGAGTTCGAGGCCGTCGAGGTCGACAAGCTCCGCCCGCGCGTGAAGACCAGCATCATCGGCGAGTTCTGGGCCATGACCACCGAGGGTGATGGCAACTATCACCTGCAGAAGTTTCTCGAGAGCGAAGGCTCGGAGAACGACATTCAGCTCACCACCGCCTGGCTGCTCTACAACATCTGGGAGGTCGCTCGCGACACGCGCGTCCGCGCCGACCTGCGCGAGTTCGACGGCGGTCAGTACGGCCTCCAGGGCTACGAGAACTTCGGCGTCGCCAAGCGCCTCGCCACGATGCGCCTCGCGGACCTCGGCCTGCGCGTGGGCTTTCAGGCGTTTGCGTGGCCGCTCGGGCTCTTTGGCTACAAGCTGCCCGACATGGACCTCGTCGCCGAGGTGGCCAACGAGTACTACGTCAACGACCTGCGCGGCGGCGAAGGACACATGGAGGTGGGCAAGCTCATCCTCAACGTCGTCATGGCCAAGGCGCACGTGACCGTGAGCGTGAAGCCCTTCGGGTGCATGCCGTCCTCGGGCGTGAGCGACGGCGTTCAGTCGCTGATCACCGCGAGGTATCCGGGCGTGATCTACTGCGCCGTCGAGACGAGCGGCGACGGAGCGACCAACTTCTACTCGCGCGTGCAGATGTACATGTTCAAGGGCCGCGCGGTGGCCGAGGCCGAGCTCGAGCGCGCCTGCAAAGAGAACGGCGTCACGCTCGACCAGGTGCGCGCGTACCTGAAGGCCAACCCGAGCAGCAAGTTCAACAGCCCCCTCTACAAGCCCGCCCACCGCTACGCGGGCACCGCTGCGGACCTCGTCGCGGAGGTCGCGCCGTACATCACCAAGACCGCCGCCGAACGCGCTCGGGATCGCGCGGTCTCCGCCGCGTCCGCCGTCGCTGGCGCTGCGAAGAAGGTCCCTGGCCTCTTGGCCAAGGCCAAGGCCGCCGTCATGGACCCAGCGGTTCGCTCGCAGGTCGTCGCGGACGTCGAGCTCGCCAAGGAGCTCCTCGAAGGGCGAATGAAGGAGCACTACGAGCCGCTCATCAAGCGCCTCGCGCACCGCGCGATGTTCAACCGCGACCCGCAGCCGGAGGCCGCCCCGAGCGTCCAGACCGTCGGCGGCGTTCACGCGCAGGCCTGATCGAGCGCCGTACGGCACATCGAATCAAGCGGCCTGTCTATTGACGGGTCAAATGCGTTCGAGCCACGCGCAGACTTGCGGATCGAGCCCGAGCGCTCCGCGCTCGCCGAGGTCGAGGGACGACGAGAACCCGACGTGACCGCCGGCGACGGTGCGCGCGTCCACCGCGCGCGAGGCTCGGGCGAGGGCGGGGTGCACCACGCTCACGGGGATCATCGGGTCGTCGCGGCCGACGACGACGAGCGAGCGCGTCTCGAGCGACGGAAGGTGCGGCCCCACCGAGACCTTGTCGTAGTAGTCATCGGCGCTCGCGAAGCCGTGCCACGGGGCGACGACCTCGTTGTCCCACCGCCGGATGCTGCGAATGGACCGCGCGCGCGCGATCGAGATGGGAACGTCGCGACGCGTCCGCGCGACGCTCGCGTAGATCTCGTTGAGCGCTCGAAGCATGTGGCCGAGGTATGGCCGCCGCGACCAATGGTCGATCTCGACCGCGCCCGGCGCGAGGTCGAGCGGAGGACACACGGCCACCACCGCGCGCACGCGCGGATCTCGCGTCAGCGCCGCGTACCGAAGAGAGACGTGCGCGCCGAGCGACGATCCCCAGAGAATCACCTCGCGAAACGGTCGAAGCTCCTCGCTCTCGAGCGTTGCCGCGAGGTCGTCGATGAGCCCGGCGTGATAGTAGTCGTTGCCCCCGAGGCGATCGGCGCCGCGCAGGTTGATCCTCACGTGATCGACGTCGCGCCGCGCGAGCTCCTCGGATGCTGTGCGGATGTAGTGGCTCTCGAAGCTGCCTCCGAGGCCGTGAACGAGCACCACGACGCGATCGTGGCGGTTCGATCGGCGGTGCAGTCGGCCCGTGAGCGTCACCTCGCCCCGCGGCGAGCGCGTCGTCGTGCGCCACGGCTGCGAGTGCGTCACGCGCGCGGGCTTTACGCGCGCGGCGACGAAGGGGGCGATGGTCCAGAGGTGTCCGCGCAGGGGCATCGCAGTCCGAGGCAGTGTAGCCAGGGACCGCCAGAAGCGCGGCGCAACTGTGATAGTTTTTTTTGATGAAGTCGCTTCGTCTCGCGCCCTCTGCGCGCGCTGCGTTTGTGTGGGGCTCGGTCTTCGCGTTGACCGGTTGTCCGAGCACGCCCTCGTTGCCCGACGCCGAGCCGCCCATCGATCGCGTGGCGGTCGACGCGGTTCGTGACAACACGCAGCCGCCAGACGTCGCGCCGCCCGACGGCGAGGCGGACGGAGGTGATGCCGCCCTCGACGCAGCGAGCAACGACGGCGGCGACGCAAGCGGCGACACCAGCGTGATCGACAGCGGACCGATGGACTCGGCGATCACGGACAGCGGCGTGTTCGACGCGCCGAACGCGGGCGACGGCGCGGCGCCAGACGTGATCCTGCCGCCGGACGACGTGATGCGCCTCGGCTTCTGCGAGATGTCTACAACGATGCGCACGTGCGCGATGGACTCGGAGTGCGACCGGCCCGTCGAGCGCTGTTTGCCGACAGGATGCGGCGCGACGCGCCGGTGCCAACGCGCAGGTCGGCGCTGTCGCGACAGCGCGGACTGCGCGAGCGGAACACAGACGTGTACGCGAGGCGTGTGCGTCGCGAGCGGCGCGGACTGCGGAGACTCCCGCGCTTGTCCCGATGGCTACGGCTGCGAAGGCGCCGCGGGCTCGAGGACGTGCGTCGATCGTCGCCGCAACTGTGACGGCACGACGGTGACCTGTCCGTTCGGCGGTGTCTGTCGAGGAGTCGCCGGGCTCGCGCCGTTTTGTACGGGCGTGACGTCGCGGTGCTCGTCCGACGTTGGATGCGTGCTCGGCTCGAGCTGCCGAGATGTCGACGGCGACGGACTGCGCGAGTGCGTTCCGAGCGGGCCGTGCGGACCGGGACCCTGCGCGATGCCCGGCGATCGTTGCGAGATCTTGCCCGTCGATTACTTTCTCGTGTGCGGACCGCGGGGAATCTGCAACAGCACGAGCGGCTGCGGCGCGGGTTACGAGTGCGTCGACGTCTGGTCGAGCGGCGTGTCCGAGTGCCGTCCGACCGCTGAGCCGTGTCGCACCAACGCGATGTGCCCGCCCGGCCAGCTCTGCTACGAGGCGGGCGGCGGTGGTGTGCCGGCAGCCCCCGCCGGTTGTCGCTGAACCGAAGCTCTCTTCGCGATCGCTGCTTCGCGATGGGTCGGCGACAGGCGCGCTGAGCGTCTCGATTACGACCCGTCGATGCAGTCGAAGAGCACGCGGTAGCCGCGGAGCGTCGGGGTGGCCGAGCGCGATGCGTTGGAGTTGAGCGTGAAGCGCACTCGGAGGTACGGGGCGCGGTCTGGTTGCATCGCGGTGATGAGCGCGCCGGAGAGGTCGATCGGCGAGTTTACCGGCGGGTGCGTTCCGAGGCCGACGCGTGGCGCCGTCGCGAGACCAGCGACGGTGTTCGACGTGAACGCGTCGATCACGACGTTGGTGCCCGACGGGGTGTCGGCGACGAACTGGAGTTGCGTCCAGCGCGCCTGACGACCGGCGCCGCACACGGTGAGCGCGTCGACGTCGTAGGTGAACGTACCGCTCGCCGGGAAGGCGTTTTCGGGGACCACGATGGTGACCGGAACGCGTCCGAGCTCGTAGGACCCATTGCCGAGCACGAGGATCTCGAACGTAAACGTCTGCGGCACCGCGGTCGCCATCACGCAGTTGTTGAAGAACTCCGCGCGGAAGTTCACTTGCGTCCCTGGCAGGCACTGACGTGCCGTCACGGGAACTCCGCCGATCGCCGTGGGCGGATCGACGCAGCGACCCGCCGCGTATGGGTTGCTCTCGCCCAACGCGGGGTTGGACAAGCGAATCGTGCCGACGGGAGCGCCTGCGATCGCCCTGACGAAGCAGCGCTCGTCGACGCTCGCTGTCGCGGGGTTGTCGATCGCGACGGCCGTGACGTTCATGCGCGAGTAGTTCGCGAGGTCGCTGACTGCGTTGACGACCGCTGCGCCGAGGCCCGTGCCGTTGGTGGCCACTGGGTAGACCGCGTTGGCTCCGCCGCTCACGATCGAGTTGGTGCCCGCTGCGAACGCGTTGAAATCAGCGCGCGCCGAGGCGTTGTTGCCCGAGGAGTCGACGATGATGACCTTCGCGCCGCGCGCGTTGAACTCGGCCACCGCCTCGGCGAAGGTCGGACCGCGCTGCGTGCCGAGCGTTCCGCCAGCGGATCCGCCGGGGAAGAGGGCGGCGTCGCTGTACGCGTTGGTTCCGCCGGCGCCGTTGTGGAAGGGCGCGTCGGTAAAGAGCATCACGATCGGAATCGTGCCCGGACGAAAGCACGGGTAGCCCCAACGTCCCGCGGGGCAGTTGGTGCGGTTCGGGAAGTACCCGCTGAGACCGCGACCCGTGACCGTGGCCCAGAGCGCGGGCGTCTGCGACTCGGGCCAATCGTAGCCGTTGTGGAGACCGATCGCGTTGATCGCAGCCTGCGCGACCGCAGGATCGGCGGACAGATCGCTGCGGTTCTCGTAGACGACGTCGCCCGACGGCGACCAACCATAGGGATCAACGGGGAAGTCGTCGTGTCGTCCCACGCCGAACCAGGCGTCGGGGATGATGCACTTGATCGCGCCGACGATTCCGCCGGAGCAACCCGTGACGAACGTGCCGCTCGACATGGAGGCTTGAAGGTTCGAGAGCTCTCCGCCCATCGATCCCGTCGTGTCGAAGAGGAAGTAGACGTCCGCGGTTCGGAGCCGCGTCGAGAAGTTGAGCCCGTCGGGACCTGCGCCGGTTCCGTGCGGAAGCTCGTGGTAGATGCTGAGCGAGTTGCCCTCGACGGTGAGTCCCGCGACCGCGTCGAGCTCGTCGTCTCCAGAGTGAAACTGGCAGGCGTTCGTCGGCGAGCCGACGTTGCCTGCGACGACGCTCGCGTAGCGGAAAGAGTACCCGCAGGGCAGAGCCATGACCGTCGCCATACCGTCGGCGATGGCGTCGCCGAACGCTGTGGATTCGAGGTTATCGGTGTTCGAAGGAACACCCATCGCGTTGGGGTTGCGCGTCCAACCCTGCGTGAACGTCTCGGTCAGGACCGCGAGGTTCCACTGGTTGGGATCCGGCGCGTTCGCAGGCGCGATGGTCGTCGCGTTGGGGTTGTCGCTGAGCCAGACGGTGTACTCGAACGGCTCCATGCAAGAGTCGTCGGTGTGGTCCGTGATCGGAAAGAGCACGACGCGATTGGCGGGAGCTCCGAGGTCGTACTTGCGTCCTTCGCGCGGGTCGTATCCCCAATCGACGGTGTTTTCGGTGGCGAGCGGACGCCCATCACCCGCGATGCCGCCCCACGGATTCAAGCGCAGGTGCTGCGTCCAGAGCCAATCGAGGCCGTCGGCGAACTGCGCGATCGACGCGATGGTGCGCGGCGGCGAGAAGCACGCGTACGACGTGCACTGCACGGGCGTGCACCAGGGGCACTGATACGTGCCGCTCGTCGAGTTGTTGCTTCGTCCGCCAACGCAGCCGGTGGGGTTGGTCTCGAGCCCGCCGATGTAGCGCGCGAAGCGAAGCGAGCGGGCGTCGGCGCCGGTGCGCGTGCGGAAGATGCCGTTGATGACGCGGCCGCCGGTCGCGGTAATGCTGCGCATGCAGAGCTGCTGTTGCGCGTCGCGCTCGCAGTTGCAGTTGCTCGTCGTGCGCGGAACGCACCGCGCAGGGTCGAGCCCGCGCTCGCAGTAGAATCCCGCAGGGCAGTTCGCGTCCGATGTGCACGTGCTCGGCGACGCGACGCAGCGGCCGTAGCGACACACTTCGCCGGGATCACAGCAGTCGTCGTTGGGCGCGACGCCGCAGTGTGTTTGCGTCGGCGTGCACGTAGCTCCGCACGACTGCGTGACGATCGGCGGCGGAACAGAGCCGCCGAGCATCGTGCAGAACGGAGGGCTCGCGACGGACTCGGTGTTCGTGTAGCAGGTCTGTCCCGCAGCGCAGCAGACGCCGCCGCAGGTGGCTCCGCAGCTCATGGTCGGCGGCCGACCGCTGCCAGGGAGCTGAATGCCGCCCGCTCCAGGCGGGCAGAATCCGGGCAACGCAGCGCCCGCGATGACGACGCCCGCGCCGCGTCCGGGGAGGTCCGCCGCCGTGGGGCAAACGATCGTCTGTCGACACTCGGGGTTGCACGCGCCGCCACAGCCCGTGGGGCCGATGATCGTGCGGGTGCTGAATTGATTGGGCAGGCAGCGCTGCCAACGACCGCCGGTGCAGAGCCGCGTTCCCGAGTGGCAGACGCCATTGGTGCCGACGGTGGACGAGTCGGTCTCGACGTTGCACGACTCGACCGCGCCCTCTTCGGAGCACGAGCAGCCAGTCGCCGGCGTCGTGCAGCGGTAGCACTCGTTGGTGACGTTGCGGTTGAAGTCGTCGCAGTCCGCGCCGCGTCGGCAGTTCTCGCCGAACCCGTCGTTGTCACCGTCCTGGCATTGCTCGACCTGCTCGTTCGGCTGACGGCCTGGCGCATAGAGCTCGGGATGAAATGTCCCGATGGCCGGCGCTGCTGCGGCCGCTGGCGATCGATCGTCGATCGGGTCTGGATTGTCCGTCGCTGCGTCGTCCGCAGTGAGCGCCGCTGTCGTGCACTGCACCTGTGTCGCCGCGACGAGCAACGCGAGCGACCAGGAGCGGTTGAATTGGGAGCGGGGCATTAGGGGCATTCCTCCGAAGCACGTCCGTCAGCAGAAGGGTGACCTCTGCGAAACCAACGACTTGTCTGCACACACTATACCTCGCTCTGGACCGTGAAAAACTTCGCGCCGCCGTGGCACGAGACGCCGCAATCTCCGGTGCGGCCATGAAACGTTTGCGGAGTGAGCGTTGCACCCACCCCGGCGCAGACGGGCGCCAGACTAGCGACAGGATGCCACTGCGATGCGGGTGAGGGCGCCGCTCGCGCTGTCGTCGCTCCAGCCGACGCCATAGCGACCGTCGCGCGCTTCGAGGCCGATCGCGCCGCCGGGCGCTGCGCCGCCGAGCCTCGAGTGGTCGCGAAGCGCTCCGTCGACACGGACGCGAACGAGGTCGATGGTGTTCGGCGCGCTGGGGTTGCGAAAGGCGATCGCGAGGTCGGCGCCATCGAGCGCGATCGCGGGCTGCGTCGCGCCCACGGACATCGGAACCATGAGCGTTGGATCTGCAGCGGGCGTCATCGCGAGGGCCACGCGACGGAGCCGCGCGGCGCCAGCGCTCGCGGGCTGCGCCCAGGTCACCCAGACGTCTCCGTCGTCTTCGATGACGGCGTCGACGGTGTCGCCGAGGTCGGCGCCGCTCGCGACAACGATGGGCGCGCCCATCGCCGCGCCCGTCGCCGAGAGCCTGGTCAAGCGCAGCTCGTTGCTCGAGCGATCGATGTACGCGAGCGCGTAGACGTCGGCCGCGGGAGAGGTCACGAGGTCGAACGCGCGAACGTCCGCGGTCGCGGTGGGCGTCGCGATGGTTCCTGGCGTTCCGAGGTCGACGGACGCGACCGACACGCTCGAGCGTCCGGCGCTCGTCGTCTCCCACGCGACGAGGTGACCGCGGCGCAGCTCGCCGATGAGCGGCGCGCGGTTGCTCCCGGTGGTCGAGAGCTGCACTCGACTGCCCGCGACGGGCGCGAAGTTATCTTGCGTGCGTTGGACGAACGTCTGCTCGCTTCCTGCGGCGCCCTGCGACCACGCGAGGAGAAAGAACATCGACTCGCGCACGAACGAGCCGCCGCGCACCATCGATCCCGCGGCGGCTCCGGTCGCGTTGCCGACGAGCGTCGGGGCTCCGTCGCGGTTGACGCGCTGGACCCACACGTTGTCTGCGCCGTCGCGCAGGATCGCTGCGCTCGCAGAAAACCCCGTAAAATCCGAGCGAACATTCACGGCGCGCGAGCCTGATCCCATCGCTCCGAACACGACCGGCGGGCTGACCCACGAGCACGTCTGTGGCGGCAGGAACACATCGGGAGCCAGGACGTCGAGGCTCATCATCGCAGTCGTGTCGTTGGGCGCGTCGAAGGGCGGCGATCCGCTGTCTCCGTCGACCGAGCCGTCCCGCGCGGCGTCCATCTCGACGCCGGTGTCTGTCGGCGTCACGATCGCGTCGCCGGTGTCGTCGAAGGCGACGCGATCGGGCCGTTGGGTGTCTAGGACCCGGTCTGCCGGCGGTGGGAGCTCTTCCGTTCCCGCGTCGAATCCAGAGGGGGCGGGGCACCCGGCGAGCGCGATGGTCGCGCTGAAAACCGTGACGAGCGCCCGGGGAGGCGCGAAGCGATTCGAAGCGTGCATCGCCTAGACGGTAGCGAATGCTCCGCACGCGGTCGATGCGCTTCGTCGCGTCCCAGACCCCGCAGCGACGGCGAGGCGTCCTGCCGGCAAACAGCGCGAGGGCGCAATGGGAGAGCGAATCCCCAGCAGGTCGGTATATCTTCGCCCCGCTCTCGATGACCGATGACAAGGAAGCACGCGGCGCACCGCAAAGCGCGCTGGCGAAATACGGGAAGTACGCGTTTGCGTTGGTCCCGCTCGTGGCGCTGTGGGAGCTCGTCGCTCACGCGATGATCGTCCGGTCGGCGCCCAAAGAGACCGACTGGCGTTCGGCGCGCGACTGGATCGCTCGCGAGCGACGGACCGGTGACCTCGTCGCGTCGGCGCCGTTGTGGACAGACCCGCTCGCGCGCTGGCACCTCGGCGATCTCATCCCCGTTCGCGACGCGGCGCGCGCCGACGCGACGACCTATGCGCGGGCGTTCGTAGCGACGATTCGCGGCGGCGAACACCCGGATTTTCGCGGCTGGAGCGTCGAGCGCTCGCAGCGCTTCGGCGCCGTCGACGTGCGCGTCTTGCGCAACCCGTCGCAGGCTCGACCGCTGTACGACTTCTACGATCACCTGCACGAAGCGCAGGTGTTTCGCGTCGAGCAGGGCAATCCTCGGCCCTGCCCGTTGACGCAAGGAATGCCCGTGACCGGCGGAGGGCTCCACCAGGGGCCGCTCGCTGGCCCCGATCGCTTCCAATGCGGCGAGGGCTGGAACCACGTCTCGCGCATCTACATCGAGGACCTCGGACACCGAGGAAGGCGATGCATCTGGTCGCACCCGGTCGTCGATGTGCCGATGCGAACGGTGTTTCCCAGCGTGACCATGGGCGACACGATCTACGGGTATCACGGCATCGCGTATCAGGCTGAGCGCGGCGGCGACCGCGGTGAAGTCGGCGCGGACATCACGATCACCGTTCGCGTCGGCGATCGCGAGGTCGGTCGCGACGTTCACCACGACGGCGAGGGGTGGAAGAACTTTCGCTTCGACACCCGCGCCTTTCGAGGAACGACGCAGCAAGTGACCTTCGAGGCGACCATGCCCGCCGCGCGCGCTGCGCACTATTGCTTCACGGGAGACGCGCGATGAGCGACGCGGAGACCAAAGAGACCGCTGAGAAGAGCGGCGCCGAAGCGTCCGCTGCGAGCGAAGAATCGACGGCGAGCGCAGAGAAGAGCGCCCCTGCCAAGACCGCCGCGCCCGCGGCGAAGGGGCTGTTCGATCGCTGGGACTGGCGCGAGAAGGCGTCGCCGTACTGGCTCGATCACGTGCTCGGGTTCGCCCTGTGCGCGCTCTACGTGCTGTTGCTCGTCAAGACCACGCGCAACCTCGGATATGCGCGAGACGAAGGGTTCTACTTCGACGCGGCGCGCTCGTACGCGCGATGGTTCGACCTCTTGGCGACCAACTGGCGCGAGGCCGTGCAGCGCGCCAACGTGGACGCGTTCTGGCAGGTCAACCACGAGCACCCGGCGCTCATGAAGAGCCTCTTCGCGCTGTCGTGGAAGTACCTCTTCGTCAAGCACAAGGTCTTCGCCGAAGCAGGGACCGCGATGCGGTTTCCGGGCATGGTGATGGGCGGGCTGTCGCTGTGGCTGATCTACATCATGGGCACGCGCGCGTACTCGCGGCGCGCGGGGCTCGTCGCGGCGCTGTCCTTCGCGTTCATCCCGAGGATCTTCTATCACTCGCACCTCGACTGCTTCGACGTGCCGGTGACCTTCTGGTGGACGCTCGTCGTCTACTGCTACTGGCGCTCGATCGACGAGACGAACAACCATGCGCTCGGCTGGGGGCTGCTTACCGGCGTCGCGTGGGGCTTCGCCCTCAACGTGAAGTTCAACTGCTTCATGCTCCCGGTGGTGTTCTTGATCCACTGGTTCGTCGTGCGCGGACGGCACGTCGGCGAGAGCTCGAAGAAGGGCGGGATCAGCGCGCCGATCGCGGTGCTCTCGATGCTCACGCTCGGAATCGCGACGTTCATCGCGCTCTGGCCGTGGATGTGGTTCGACTTCTTGATGGGCGAGGGCGGGAGACCAGGGCGCCTCGGCGAGTACCTCGGCTTTCACTGGAACCACCCGTTCTACAACATGGAGTTCTTCGGGCATAACTACTTTCGCCCGCCTTTTCCCCGGTCGTATCCGTACGCGATGATCGCGTTCACCGTGCCCGCGGTGACGCTGGTGCTCTTCTTCGTGGGCTTCTTCTCGCGGCGTGGATCATCCCGCCGGTGGGGCCTTTGAAAAGTGCGCACGAATTTCACAAGCCGCGCGAGACCGACGACCCCTTGGGCACCGACGTGCTCTTCTTCGGCGCGGGCTACGCGATCCTCGCTCTCTGGTTGAAGCCCAACACGCCCATCTTCGGCGGCACCAAGCACTGGTTCACGGCGTACCCGTTTCTCGCGCTCTTCGCGGGCGCGGGCTTCGAGGTCGTCTCGCGCTCGCTCGAGAAGGTCCTCAACGATCGCGTTCGCCCAGCGTGGCTCGGATGGAGCGCGATGGCCTCTTTGCTCCTGGCCTCGAGCGTCGTTCAGTCCGCGCACTCGCATCCGTTCGGGCTCTCGCAGTACACGCCCCTCGCGGGAGGCGCCCCCGGCGCCGCGGACTACGGGATGAAC
>LNEO01000114.1 GCA_001465015.1 Deltaproteobacteria bacterium Ga0077539
ACCTCTGGCCGTGAGGCGAGCGTGGTGCCGCTTGGGTGTTGACGCCGCTACTGATTTTCCTGCGGATGTGCATTTTTGAACCGAAATCCGGTTCCCTGTTGAGTTATTGAGGACCGTCCCCGCCCGGGTCGCCGGTCCTCCCCGCACCACGCTCCCGCACCACGCTCCCGCACCGCGCTCCAATACTTGAGTTATTGAGGACCGTCCCCGCCCGATCCGCCGCGCTCGGGAAGCCCATTGTGCGGTCCCAGCTCGCGCACCGGCGCGTCGTGCCACCAGCCCGTCGCAGGCATGTCGTCACGACGCGATGGATTCAGCGGATACGTGATGCGGCTCGCGGGTCGCGCGGCGTCGCCTCCCACGAGCAGCACGGCCTCGCGATCGCCGTTGTTGAGAAAACAGTGACTGATCCCCGTCCCCGCAGGAAACGCTGCCAGATCCCCGGCCACCATGCGATGCAAGTGTCCGTCGATCCAGGCGTCGACCTCGCCTTCGAGCACATACACGAACTCTTCTTCGTCCTCTTCGGCGTGCGGCCACGACGAGCGCGTCCCTGGCGGAAGTCGCTGAATGTTCACGCCGATTCGCAGCAGGCCAGCGGCGTGCCCGATGCGGCGCGTCGGGCCCATCTTCTCGTCGCTCTGCGGGTAGACATGCGTCTTCTCAGGAACGTCGCGGGTCGACACGATGAATGGAGGTCGTTCGCTCACGGCCGTTCACTATCCCGCTACGGCTCGAAGATTGAGTTACCGTCCCCCGCCATGACCTTTCGTCGACGCGACGCTATGTACGCAGGGCTGCTCTTGGCAGGCTCGTTCCTCGGCGCTTGTGGCTCGAGCTCGCCGCTCATCGTCGGCGCTCAGCCCGACCCCGGCGCAGGGCCCTTCGCGGGAACCTGGTCCCTCTCGGGCACCGCTACACAGTCCGTCGAGAGCGACGGCGGACCTGTCATGATGCCCATGACCGCGCCGACCAACGTTCGCCTTCGGATCGCGGACGGAACGGGCTCGTCGATGGCCGTAACGATCTTGTCCGACACCGGCTCGGGCCCCGAGTGCCTGGTCGCTGCCACCCGTCGAGGCTCGACCGCGACCCTCGTCGCCGGCTCGTCGTGCACGATTGCCATGGGCACCACTGGAACCCTCACCGTCCGCAGCGGAACCCTCTCGCTCGAAGGCCCCCGCCTCCGCATGAGCGCCGCCTTCTCCATCGCCCTCGGCGGAGTCGGCAACGCGCGCATGGACATCGAAGCCTCCGGAACGCGGCTCTGATCCTTTCCGCGCGTGCGATACCCTCGCGCGCATGAAGCACGTCGTCGTCACCGGAGCCAACCGAGGCATCGGCCTCGAGCTCGCGCTGCAGTACCTCACACGCGGCGATCGCGTCACCGCGACCGCGCGCGACGCCAGCGCAGAATCACTCGCGACGCTCTCGCGAGCGCACGCGGGACGCCTCACCGTCCGCTCGCTCGACGTCAAGGACCCCCGCTCGATCGAGGCGTTCGCGAGCGCGATCGGAGACGACGTCGTGGACATCCTGATCAACAACGCCGCCATCGCGGGCAACCGCGGCGCGCTCGAGTCGCTCGCCATGGACGAGGCGCTCGAGGTCTACGCGACCAACGCCGTCGGCCCCGTGCTAGTCACTCGCGCGCTGCGAAAGAACCTCCGAAAGAGCGCGGCGCCGCGCGTCGCACACATCACGTCGGGCATGGGTTCGATCGGAGAAAACACGAGCGGCGGCTGGTACGCGTATCGAATGTCCAAGGCCGCGCTCAACATGGCCAGCAAGTGCCTGGCCCTCGAGTTCGAACGCGAGGGAATCTTGAGCGCCGTCATCAACCCCGGCTGGGTCAAGACCGACATGGGCGGAGAGGCCGCGCCCACCGACGTCCAAGAGTCTGCCTCGGGGATCATCACGACCATCGACGCGATGACCATGCCTCGCTCTGGAGCTTTTCTCGACTACCGCGGCGATCGCGAAATCGGCTGGTGATCCGCGGGCGAGGCTCTTCGTAGCCACGCGTCTACGAGCGGCGTACACCAGGACACCACTGTGAAATCTACGCTCGACCGTCGATCGGCCCTTAGCGCGTTCACCGCTCTCTCTGCCACCGCCGCGGCGGCCGCGCTCGCCCGGTGCACGCCCGGCGGATCGAGGTCCACCGTCGACGCGCGCCCCTCGCAGCTGCCCTCGTCGAGCAGCGGCGGTACTCGATCGCTCCCTCGATGGGGCCGCCCCCGCGCCGGCGCGTCGAGCCGATTCTGGCAGCAATGGGGCGACGGAAAGGCCGAGCTCATCGGCTACGACGTGATCACCCCTCGCTACGGGCACCTTCGCTCGGCCGAGGTCGCGATGATCTACGTCACAGAGCCCTTCTCGCGACGCACGTTGATCAAGGACGACAGCGCGCAGGGCGACGACCGAATGGACGTGCTCAAGGTCAACGTCAGCGAGAAGTTTCTCACCGGCGTCTACCCCTACTCGGTGATGACGAGCACGTTCTGCCCCACCGACGCGATCCGCGCCGAGCGGTTCTCGCCTGCCAAGATCGCGCTCAGCGCCCAGGAGTGGTGCGGCCACGTCTATCTGGGCGTCTGGCCAGACGAGCGCGCCTTCGCCCTCCGAGGAATGAGCTATTTCGCCAGCGAAGGCGACACCGACGACCGCGTCGAGTGCCCCGACAACTGCCTCTACGAAGACGCGCTCCTCGTGCAATTGCGCGAGCTCGACGGGCCCTTCAACAACGGCCGCGACTGGGAGGGGTCGCTGGTCCCCGCCCTCTGGCGCAACCGAAGGTCGCACCAGCCGCTCGTCGCCGAGCCCGCGCGGATCACCCGCAGAGAGCTCGACGCAAACGTCACACGTTTTCAACTCGAAGCTGGCGCGTTCAGCAAGCGGTTCGACGTCGAGAAGGCCGGCGACAAGCGCATCGTCGCCTGGCAATCGAGCGACGGTGGCCGCGGGAGAATCCTGCGCTCGACGCGCATGCCGTACTGGCAACTCAACGGGCCCGGCGACGAAGCGCGGCGCGCAGAGTTCGGCCTCGACGGTCGATTGCAGCCCGTGATCGCGCCCGACGGCGGAGAACGCCCGGGATTTTGAGCGGCGAAGTCGCTCGGTGACCGGGGCTTTCCCGGCGCGTCGCGGCGCGGTATGCACGCCCGTCATGCCCGAGACCTTCGACGGCCCCGGCGGAGAAGACTCTGCCCTCTGCAACGCTCGCATGGTCGAGGCGATCGACCACCTCGCCTCGGGCGCGATCGATGATGCGATTCGCGCGGTCCGTGACGCGCTCGCGTACGGGGATCCGCCAACGCACCAGCTCCGCAACATCATCCACGAGCTTCAAGACAAGGAGCGCCACGCCGTCGCCGTCGAGCTCTGCGAGAGCATCCTCGGACGCGAGCCCGACAACGCCGCCGCGCTCATCGACCTCGGATTTTCGCTCGAGCCCCTCGGAGAGCTCGACCGCGCCCGCGCGGCCTACACCCGCGCCGGTGAGATCGACCCGAGCGACGCGATGGCCATCAACAACCGCGCGTTTCTCGAGCTGTCCTGCGGAAACCTCGACCAGGCCCTCGCCGACGTCGAGGCCGCGCTCGCGCGCAACGTCCTCGAAGGGATCGCGCACGCGACCAAGGCCGAGATCCTCGGACAGCGAGGAGACATCGACGGCGCGTTTCAGTGCCTCACCCGCGCGGTCGAGCTCAGCGACGAGTGGCTCGAGACCGCGACGGACAGCGAGTTTCTCGAGGCCGTTCGCGCAGACCCGCGCTGGCCCGCGTGGCTCGCCGAGCACGGCGGCTGAGCCGTTCGCCCCCGGACCGGGACCGCTCGGACAGCGGCCGGCAGGTGAGCGTCGAATCTTCTCGGACCGCCGTGCTACCAACCCCTCCATCGACGCATCGGCGGCCCGTCTGCCATGCGCGCTACGAAAGGACTCTCGACTTACTATGTGCGGCATCATCGCGTACGTCGGCGCGCGCCCCTGTGCGCAGCTCTTGATCGACGGCCTCCGCAAGCTCGAATACCGCGGGTACGACAGCGCCGGCGTCGCCGTTCACAACGGCAAAGAGATCACCGTCCGGCGAGCGGCCGGCAAGCTCAGCACCCTGCAAGACCTGCTCGACCGCGAGCCCGTCGCAGGAACGGTCGGCATCGGACACACCCGCTGGGCGACGCACGGCCCGCCCTCCGAGCGCAACGCGCACCCGCACGTCTCCGGCCGCGTCGCCGTCGTGCACAACGGAATCATCGAGAACCACGTCGAGCTCAAGAGCAAGCTCACCGCGCTCGGCCGCGTGTTCACGTCGGACACCGACACCGAGATCGTCGCGCACCTGGTCGATATGGCGATGGGCCGCGGACTCGTGCTCGTCGAAGCGGTCCGCGACGCCTTGCGCGAGCTCCGCGGAGCCTACGCGATCGCCGTGCTCGCCAAGGACGAGCCCAACACCATCGTCGTGGCCAAGCACGCATCGCCCCTCGTGCTGGCGCTCGCGGACGGCGCGGTGCTCGCGGCGAGCGATGTTCCTGCGATTCTGGCGCACACGCGCGAGGTGATCTTCCTCGAAGACGGAGAGATCGCGACGCTCACGCAGTCGGGCGCGAAGCTCGAGACGGTCGCCGGCGAGCCCGTCAGCCGCGAGCCGACGACCATCCGGTGGTCGCTCGTTCAGGCAGAGCGCGGCGGATACAAGCACTTCATGCTCAAGGAGATCCACGAGCAGCCGCGCGCCATCGAGGACACCCTTCGAGGCCGCGTCGAGCTCGAGACCGGCTCGTGCATCGCCGACGAAATCGGCATCTCCGAGAGCGAGGCCCGCGCGATCCAACGCGTCGTCCTCCTCGCTTGCGGAACGAGCTTTCACGCCGCGATGTACGGCCGCTACCTCATCGAGCAGCTCGCGCGCGTCCCCGCCGTCGTCGACCTCGCGAGTGAGTTTCGCTACCGCGAGCCCGTCATCGCCCCGGGTGACCTGGTCATCGCCGTCTCGCAGTCCGGCGAGACCGCCGACACGCTCGCTGCGCTCAAAGAAGCGAAGCGCCAAGGCGCGCGCGTCCTGGCCGTCGTCAACGTGCAGGGCAGCGCCATCGCCCGCGCCGCAGACGGAGTGCTCTACACGCACGCAGGACCGGAGATCGGCGTCGCCAGCACCAAGTGCTTCACCGCGCAGCTCGCGGCGATGGCCCTCGTCTCTGTCCACGTCGGCCGCGCCCGCGGCGCGCTCAGCGAGGCCCGCGCGAAGCAGCTGCTCGAAGACCTGATCCGCGTCCCCGAGAAGATGCGGGCCGCGCTCGAGCAAGACGCCGCCGTACAGCTGATCTCGCGCGACCTCGTGGCCTCGCAAAACGCGCTGTTTCTCGGTCGCGGCGTCTCGTGCCCCGTCGCGCTCGAAGGAGCCCTCAAGCTCAAAGAGATCTCCTACGTCCACGCCGAGGGCTACGCTGGCGGCGAGATGAAGCACGGTCCCCTCGCGCTCGTCGATCGATCGATGCCCGTCGTGTGCTTGTTGCCCGAGGACCCGTCGCTCGAAAAGATGCTTTCAAATGTGCAAGAAGTGCGCGCGCGCGACGGTCGTGTGCTCGCGATCGTCAACGATCCGCAGACGGCGGCGGGGCTCGCGCAGTGGACCATCACTGTTCCCCGCACGGAGCCAGAGTTTTCTCCGCTCGTGACGACGATTCCGCTGCAGCTCTTGTCCTATCACGTGGCCGATCAGCGCGGGACCGACGTCGATCAGCCGCGCAACCTCGCAAAGACCGTCACGGTCGAGTGACCAGCGCGCTCGGCGAGTGATTCACTCAACGCGCGCGTCGCCCACCGCAGGCGGAGCCGTTGTATCCCGCGCACATTGTTCGCTTCGGCGCGACGTTGACAACACCGACCATGCACGGAATTGTGCTCCGGGCGCGCGTCCGTAGTAGACCCGCTCCCGAGCGCACACGGACGTCGCGCGTCGCGCACGCGCGACGAGCATCTCCCCTTCCGTTGTGCTTCACCGTCAGGCAGGAGCAGCGATCATGGCCGCGAAGCGCACCAAATATATCTTCACCACGGGTGGAGTCGTCTCGTCGATCGGCAAGGGACTCGCGTCTGCGTCGCTCGGCGCGTTGCTCGAGGCTCGCGGCCTTCGTGTGACGTTCATGAAGCTCGACCCGTACATCAACGTCGACCCCGGGACGATGAGCCCGTACCAGCACGGCGAGGTCTACGTCACCGACGACGGCGCTGAGACCGACCTCGACCTCGGGCACTACGAGCGCTTCACCTCCGCGCGTATGTCCCGCGGATCCAACGTGACCACCGGCAAGATCTATCAAGCCGTGATCTCCAAAGAGCGCCGCGGCGAGTACCTCGGCGCCACCGTGCAGGTGATCCCGCACATCACCGACGAGATCAAATCGCGCGTGATCGAAGCGACGCAAAACGCCGACGTCGCCATCATCGAAATCGGCGGAACGGTCGGTGACATCGAGTCCCTCCCCTTTCTCGAAGCGATCCGACAGCTCAAGCTCGAAGCGGGCGCCAACAACGCCGTCAGCATGCACGTCACGCTCGTTCCCTGGATCGGCGCGGCAGGAGAGCTCAAGACCAAGCCCACGCAGCACTCGGTCAAAGAGATGCGCGAGATCGGCGTGCAGCCGGACATCCTCGTGTGCCGCACAGATCGCCCGCTCTCTCGCTCGATCAAAGAGAAGATCTCGATGTTCTCCAACGTGCCCGTCGATCAGGTGGTCGCCGCCGTCGACGCGAGCAACATCTACGAGCTGCCCATCCTCCTCAACGCCGAAGGCATCGACGAGAAGGTGTGCGAGCTGCTCAACATCTGGTCGCGCGCCCCAGACCTCAGCGGGTGGCAGCGCGTTCACGAGCGCTTCACCCGGCCGACCAAGGGCACCGCCAAGATCGCGGTCGTCGGCAAGTACGTGCACCTCCGCGACTCGTACAAGAGCCTTCACGAGGCGATCATTCATGGCGGTCTCGCCAATGATTGCCGCGTCGAGCTCGACTACGTCGACAGCGAGCAGCTCGAGAAGGCCTCCGCGCAAGAGCTCGAGCAACGACTGTCGGGCGCCGATGGAATCCTCGTCCCTGGCGGCTTCGGCGAGCGCGGCGTCGAGGGAAAGATCAAGGCCATCGGCTACGCCCGCGAGCACGGCGTTCCCTTCTTCGGCATCTGCCTCGGAATGCAGCTCGCCGTCGTCGAGTACGCACGCAACGTCGCCTCGATGGAAGGCGCCAACAGCGCAGAGTTCGACGCGAGTTCGCGTTTTCCAGTGATCGACCTGATGCCCGAGCAGCGGCAGGTCCGCGACAAGGGCGCGACGATGCGCCTCGGCGCATACCCCTGCCGCCTCGATCAGGGCTCGCTCGCCTCGACGATCTACGGCGCGACGGAGATCTCCGAGCGCCACCGCCATCGCTACGAGGTCAACAACGACCTCCGCGAGCAGCTCGCCGCGAAGGGACTTCGCTTCTCGGGCACTTCGCCGGACAAGCGCCTCGTCGAAATGATCGAGCTCCCCGGGCACCCGTACTTCGTCGGCTGCCAGTTTCACCCCGAGCTCAAGAGCCGCCCGATGTCCCCGCACCCGCTCTTCGTCCACTTCGTCAAGGCGTCGCTCGAGCGCGCTCGCGCCCTCGCCGCAGGCTCCTCGCGCGGAACCGACGATCGCCCTCGCGCCGACGCCCCTGCGAATTGAGCGCGCCGCCGCTTTTTGCGCTAGAATGAATCGGGAGTTCGGCGGATCCGTCCGTCGCGACGCGCAATCACCTTCAGGAGCTATCGTTCGCCATGTCCATCATGCTTCGCGCTTGTTCGTCCGTCGCAATCATGTGCGCGCTCGTCGCGTGCGGCCCCGAAATGACCAATCCTCAGGACGTCCGTCCCAGTGACGCTTCTGATGTCACCGTCGCAGACACGGGCGTCACGCCAACAGACGGTTCGGGACCAGCAGACACCGGCGTCACGCCGACAGACGGCGGCGGCGGAGCGTGCGGCAGCGCGTACTCGCCCTGCGATCCCGTCACCAACACCGGCTGCATGGCCGGGATGATGTGCGTGATCATGGACCCCATGGCCCGTCGATCGGCCTGCGTCGCCGCAGGACGCGGGGCGTTCGGGGCGACCTGCATGAGCGCCAACGACTGCGCCGAAGGACTCGGCTGCATCGGTGACAAGTGCGCCCGCTGGTGCTGCGGCTCCGGCGACAACTCGACCTGCCGCGCAATGCCCGGCGGTCGCGCCGGCGCCACGTGCGACATCAACGTCACCAACTCCGGCTTGTTCGCCTGCAGCCTCCCGGACAACTGCGACGTGCACCGTCAGAACTGCCCCACCGCTGGCGACAACTGCTACCCGATCAGCATGGACGGCACGACCCAGTGCAGCACGCCGCGGATGGGCGCGATGCCCGGCGCGAGCTGCATGTTCCGCAATGATTGCCCCGTCGGGCACATCTGCGTCGGCACCATGATGATGAGCACCTGCCGCCGCCTCTGCGACCCCACCGGCATGGCCATGGGCACCTACGCCATGTGCCCCGCCGGGATGATGTGCGGGCGCGTTGGCGGACTGCCGACCAACGTCGGCGTCTGCAGCGCGATGATGTGAACCGCGGGACGTAAGAGGGGGCGCCGCTCGCGAGATCGCGCGCAGACCGCGCACACGGATTCAACCCACGGGCGAAGAACGGCGCTCTTTCTCGTCGATCCCGCTCGTCCCGAAGCGCCGCGCGAGCTCGAGCAGCACCGCGCGCCACGAAACCCGCCGCGACAAGAGCCCGACGCACAGGTGATAGATCACGTCCGCGGCCTCGCTCGCGACGCGCTCGTCGCTCTCTGACTCGATCGCCGCAGCGAGCTCTGCCGCCTCTTCGCGGAGCTTCGCGCCGATCTTCGCCGCGCCCGCCTCCAACAAAGACCGCGTGTACGAGCGCGCTCCCTCTCCCTTCGAGCGCGCTTCGAGCGCCGCTTCGAGCCGCTCCATCATCGCGAGCGGCCGCGCGCCTTCGCGCCACGCTCCGTCGACGCGCGCGCGAAAGAAGCAGCTCGGAGCGCCCGTGTGGCAGCTCGGTCCGACCGGCTCGACCATCGCGCACACCGCGTCGCCGTCGCAGTCGAGCAGCAGCGATCGGACCGCGAGCACGTTGCCGCTCGACTCACCCTTTCGCCACAGCGCCCCGCGTGAGCGCGAGTAGAAATGCGCCTCGCCCGTGCTCGCCGTGCGCTCGAGCGCCTCGCGGTTGGCCCACGCGACCATCCTCGGCTCTCCGGTCAGCACGTCGAGCGCGATGACCACCACGAGCCCCCGCTCGTCGAACTTCACCGCGTCCAGCCACGCCTCCCCTGCCACTCGCTCAGAACGCTCGCTCTCGCCGCCAGCACTCTCCCGTTCATTCTTCGCTCGATCGTCGCGCGTGTCCGTCACAGTGCGCGAGACCTTCGCGCGGGCCCGCCCTCCGCGCAACCGCCAACCCGCTTTGGCTCATCCGCGAATGTTGGCGATGCGCTGATCCTCTGCCTGCCGCTGCGCGCGCGCGAGCTCTTCGACCCGACCGAGCATCCTGCCCGCGAGCTCTCCCGAGCCCTGGGCTCGCTCGCGAGCGTCCTCTGCGCGCTCACGAGCGCGATCCGCCTCGCGCTCTGCGTGCTTGCCCGCGATCCGGTGCGAGTCCGCGACGAACTCCGCCCCGGTCGACCCGACCTGTCCGACCCCTCCCGCAAACTCACCGACGGCGCGCGCGTCGTTCGAGGCCCGCTCGTGCTGCGCCGCGCTCGTCGCCAGCGTCCGTTCTCGCTCGATCGTGTGCGCGTTCGTGTGGTGCTGAGCGCTGGTCAACCGCTGTCCGCTGTCCGCGGCGGCGGACGATTGCTCCGAGCGCGCCGCGACGCTGTGCTCGCGCTCGGCCTTCGCCGTTCCCGCCTGGTGCGAGTGCGCGGCGCTCGCCACCGTGGACGCGCCCTGCGCGATCTTCGCTCCCGCGCCGACGACGCCGCCGACCAGCCTCGCGACGGCCGCGGCGCGCTCCTCGTTGATCGAGCGATCGAAGTGCGAATCTCGCTCGGATTGCGCCGCGCGTCGCTCTTCTTTCGCCGCCGAGCGATCGTGCTGCGCGTCCTCGATCGCCAGCGCCTGAACCTCCATCATCGGATCGCTGAACACCACCTGGCGCGACCCCGAACCGACTCCGTTGACTCCACTCATGACGAAACTCCCTTCACTGTGTCGAGCACCGCCCATCGAAGCGTCGACGCTCCGATCGGGTCGCGCGCTATCGCCTCAGGCCCTCACCATGTTGCGGACGAGACTCGAATTCGACTCCGACCGCTGCTGACCAATGTCCAGCGCCCGACCCCGCTGACGGCTGATCGACTGCGCGAGCTCCCTGAGATCGTCGACGAGCTCGGAGATGACCTCCATCGCGCGACGCGCGCCCTGTCCGTGCGTTCGCGCTTCGATTCGATCGTTGCTCGCGCCGTACGAGTGCCCTGCGCTCACGACCTCGCTCGCGCCTGCGGTGACCTGCGCCGCGCCTTGCGTGACACGCCCGACGGTCACCGCCGTTCGCGCGGCCTGGCCGCCCGCGTCGACCGCCGTCCGGGTCGCGCCGCCCGCCGCGCGCGCCGCGCTCGCGACGCCCGCCGCTCCGAGGCCTGCTCCCGCCGCGCCCAGCGCGAGCATCGACATCGAGAGCCACGGAGGCAGCTCGACCTGCGCGAGCTGCAGCGACTGCTGAACGCCGCCCACGACCTGCCCGACGATCCCGCCGATGTTGAGCCCGACGTTCAGCGCGTTGAGCGGATTGGAGGCCAGCGACAGCGCCGACGCGATCACGCCGAGCACGCTCGCTGCGATCGCGAACCCGCCGCCGACCCCGCTGGCCAGACCGGGATTGTTGCGCACGACTTCGCGAAGGACGTCCGCGGTCCCCTGACCGATCAGCCCGACGCCCGAAGCCACCGCGGCGATGATCGCCGCTGCTCCCGCGACGCCTCCCGGACCGGTCACCACGCAAGACGCGATGGCCACCACAGCGCCCACCGCGGCGGCGACGTACGAGGCGATCTTCGCGAACATGCCCCAGAACGCCGCGGTCTTCTCGTTCTCGGCGGCCTTCTTCGCGGCCTCCGCTTGCTTCTGAAGATGCGTTTGCCGCACCGAGCGAGCGCCTTCCGCTTGCGTGCGGTTGCTCTCGACCCCGCAGCTCTCGAGCATCGACGCGACGGCCATGATGGCTGTCTCGGGATCGCTCAACTCCGGAGCGACCGACGCGAGACGCGCGCTGATCTGCCCGAGCGCCGCGCGAACCTCGGCTTCGCTCGCCGCTCCCTCGATCGTCGGAAGCGCGACGTCTGGCGCTCCCTCGCTCACCTCGCCGTGCGCGTGAACGGCGTCGAACTCGACGCCCGTCGTGCGCCGGACCTGTCCCACGGGCGCGGTCATCGCGCACCTCCCATCGAGCTCTCGGCCACGAGCAGCCAGGGCTCGAGCGCGCTGGTGTCGTCCATCGTCGTGCGAACGTGCTCGGCCAGGATCAACGCGCGCTCGTGCTTGCCCGCCTCGGCGAAGCACGCAGCCGCGTAGGCCATGGCGCTCGAATCAGTTCCGAACATCGCCGCGAGCTGAAAGACCTCGCCGGCCTCTTCGAGCGCGCCGTTGGCCTTCTTGGCCGACGCCAACCCGAGCCAGAACTCTGTCCGCCTCGGATCGAGCTGCACGCAGCGCTGAAACAGCGCCTCGGCGTCCTTCGCTCGCCCTCGGCCGAGCGCGTCGACCGCGAGCGTGTACATGCCGTCCAAAATCCGCTTGGGAATCCCCAGCGCGTCCGCCGGACACGCCGACCCGTCGATCAAGGCCTCGACCGCCTTGTGTAGCCCCGTCTTGTTCATGACCCACCTCGAATTGTGTGTGCTTGTATTCTTACCTGCGGTTAGCCGCGGATGTTCTGCGTGATGGACTTCTTGGTCTCGTTGCGAGACGCGAAGATGTTCGACGTGATCTGCAGCATCTGGCTGCGGCGAGACATGATCTGCTGAAGCTCGAGCTGGCCCTGCTCGTTCTGCGCGCGAATGTTCTCGACGTTCGTATTGACCGCCGTCTTGATGGCCTCGACCGTCTCGACGCTGAGCTTCGGGTTCGTAGGCAGCTTGATCCCCAAGGAGTTCATCAACGCGCCGAGCTTCACGGTCTGCTCTTCGCCGCGCTCGTTGATGATCTTCACGTCTGCCTCCAAGTCGAGCTTCGTGTTGCCTCGTTCGTTGCCAGCGTTGCTCACCTGACGATTCATCTCTGCAATGGCGGCGTTGTAGTTGCGCGACTGGTTGGCGCGCGTTCGCATGCCGGTCATGTGCTGGCGGATCTCGATGTCGATCTGCCTCGTGTACTGGCCGACGAGCATCATCAGCTCGTCGTCGCCGAGGTTCTCCATGCCGCTCTCGAGCATCGCGCGGGCGCCGCCGATGGCCCGCCCCATCTCCGCTGCCCACTGCGCGTTGAGCTCCATCTCCCTCCGCCCAGGATCGGGGACCGGCACAGGGACTCCACCAGGAGTCGGCCCACTAGGCTGTGTGGGTCGCATGCTCGCTCCAGAAGACGATGAACTACCCATGACGCACTCTCCTTGTCTTTCTCTCTTCGACTCACTCGTTCGCCGGAGCGACGCACCACGCGCGTCCGGCACACACAATCAACCGCGCAGAAACATTCCGACCGGAAGCGCCTCGCGCTTGCGCTCGCTACCGGGCGACGCCTTGGCCACCGCCGTGAACTGCGCGGCCATCTCGTCGGTGCCCCACTCCGCGATCTCCTCGGCGAACGCCGCGTTCTGCTCGGCGATCTCGCGCTCTGCCGCCTGCACGGCGCGCTCGACCTCGCGCGCCCACTCCTTGCCGTCTCTCATGTGCCCTTCTCGCTCCATCGCGCTCGCCGTCGGACCAGAGGTGGCCCTTCGTCGCGGCGCGGGGCCCTATCCGGAAGCCCCCCCAGGCGTTGCGAGCCCGCGAAGATTTTTTTCGCTCGGTGACCCCAACGCCGACAAGGCCAGGGCGACGGGCCGCAGAGGAGCGGACCAACGGCGCGCCGCGAACGCAGCCCTCCCGAAGGCCGCGATCGACGATCGACGCTCCGCCCCTCCACCCCCCGCGAAGTCTACCCCTCTGCGATCAAAGCTCAGTTCGCGACGGGCGCTGGCTGAGCGGGGGACAAGATCGTGGCGATCTCCTCTTCGATCGCGGTCTCGGTGACCTTCTTCGCGAGGGCGATCTCTTTGAAGAGCAGGCCGCGCGCTTGCTCCATGAGCCGGCGCTCGCCGTAGGACAGGTCCTTCTCGTTCTTGAACTTGATCGAGTACAGGTCGCGCAGCACCTTGGCGACCTCGTAGGGCGAGCCCGACTTGATCATCTCGTTGTATGCGCGCTGACGGCGATTCCACGGGCCGTTGCCCACCGATCGCTCGTGCACGCGAAAGACATCCATCACCTTTTCTGCTTCACGTTTGGACATGATCGCCCGCAGCCCGACAGACTCCGGCGCGGTCACGGGGACCATCACCTTCATGCCGGTCTCCAGGATCTTCAGCACGTAGAAATGCGCCTTCGATCCCGCGATCTCACGGGCCTCGATGCCGGTGACCTCCCCGACGCCATGCGCGGGGTGCACTGCTTTGTCGCCGACCTTGAACGAGTTCGCTTCCATCTCGCGATCACCTCCGATGATCGATGCAGGTTCAAGACGAGCATCGAGACCGAACCTTCAATGTGCCCGAAGAATCACTGAGACGAAACAAACGTCAGTGAAAATCCTCTGGGCCACGCCCAATGCTCGAAGAGCAGCCGCGACGTGCCCGTGCCTCGCTCCCCCCATTCATCGATCGAAACCACCGTTCGACACGAAGTTGTGTCGGGTGCGGTCTGTTTCGCTCGCGGCAAACGCGCAACGTAGCTCGCCACAGCAAGGTAACGGAATATCACGCACGGCCGCCCCCGTCAAAACCGTCGGCGGCCTCACATGTATGTAGCGGCTATTTTCACTGATAAATCGCGGTTGACTACATCGTCTCCCCAGCTCAGATCCGGCCCGCCAGCGCGCTCGCGAGCGCCTCGAGCGCGCCCCAGGGAACGACCGTGCTCAACCGCACCCCGCGCGACTCGTCGCGACGCACGGTGAGTCGCTGCGGGCTGCTCCACTGCACGGCGCCCGAGAGCTCGCCGAGCGGCGTCTCGGCCAGCTCGCGCGCGACGCGACGAAGCGTCGGCTCGGCGTCCTCGGGCAGCGATCCTTCGAGCAACACTTCGACCTCGAGGCCGCGCTCCTGGGGCTCTGCGCGCACTTCGACCGCGCGCACGTGTGTCATCAGCGCAGCCCCTTGCGGAACCACGCCCGGATCGAGCGTCCGCACCGTCCTCCACCACACCGCGGGCTCGGGGTCCGTCGCGCTCGCGAGCGCGCGCGAGCGCACCCGGTCGACCAACGCGCCCTCGCGCCCCTCGACGTACGCGACCACGCTGCACGCGGGCCGCACGAGCAGCGCCACGGGTCCTGCGCCGAGCTCGCCGGTCACCCGCGCGTCGCGCGTCGGATCTGTCGTGCGTTGCCTCGGTCCGACGAGCCTGTCGTACAGCCGCTCGGCGATGACCCGCCCGTCGAACGAGCCCGCGCCCACAAAGAGCGTGCTTCCGCGGACGGTCCACGCGATCGCCGCGCGGTCGAGCGCGCGCGCGTCGTAGCCGTACCGTTCGGCGCGGAGCATCATGGCTCGCTCGCCAGCGTCGTCGACGTACGCGCGCACGAGCGCGGCCATCCGCGGGTTGGCGAAGATGCGCTGCACGCGCAGCACGAGCCGATCGCGCGCGTCCGCTGGCAGCACCGCGACGAGCGAGCTCGGACACGGCGCGGCCGCGGGTCGAGCGTTGATTGTGTGTGTCGTCGATCGATCACACGAAATCGAGAGCGCGACGAGCGCGACGAGCGCGGCGCCCGCCATCGCCGAGCGTCTCCTATCATCGCAGTTTCGCTGAGAGACCAAGCGCTCGAGTCGCGATTGGCCGCCCCGGGAGCCAAGGGGCCGGCAACAGCGCGCATCGGCCGGGAGCCAAGGGGCCCGGCAACAGCGCGCAGCGGCCGGGAGCCAAGGGGCCCGGCAACAGCGCGACTTCGTCGCGGAGCGCAGCGGGCTCGCGCCCGCAGCTACTCGTGGCACAGGGAGTCGAGCCGATCGACTCGCCCGCGGTCCGCGATGGAGTCATCGATCCTCGGCTCCGTTTGAAGGCAAGTCAGCTGCGAATTCGCCGGCGAATCGTGTAGAGGATCGAGTCGCTTCCTTGGACATGCGGCGAGCACACGAAGCGTCTTTCGCTGTGCCACGAGTAGCTGCGGGCGCGAGCCCGCTGCGCTCCGCACCGTAGGTGCGTTGTTGCCGGGCCCCTTGGCTCCCGGCCGCTGCGCGCTGTTGCCGGGCCCCTTGGCTCCCGGCCGCTGCGCGCTGTTGCCGGGCCCCTTGGCTCCCGGCCACTGTGCGCTGTTGCCGGGCCCCTTGGCTCCCGGCCACTGTGCGCTGTTGCCGGGCTCCTTGGCTCCCGGCTCGCTCTGCTCGACTCACGCCCCCCCCACTACCTCCAAGCCCCCTCACAGGGGAAGAGTCCCCGCGCGGGGCTACGCCTGCGCCTTGGCGCCGCCGCGGTCCTTCTTGGCCGGGGCTTCGCGAGCGTCGTCGCCTTTGTCCTTGCCGTCGGCCGCGCTGGCCTTCTCGGGCTTGTCGCCCTTGTCGGCCTTGTCGGCCTTGTCGGCTTTGGCGCCCTTCTCGGGCTTGTCGCTGGCCATGGCGACGCGGGGCTTCATGCCGTTTTTCACGAGCACTTCGCTCTCGATCTTGCTGAGCACCTCGGGGTGCTCTTCGAGCCAGGCTTTGGCTTGCTCGCGGCCCTGGCCGATGCGCTCGCCCTTGTAGCTGAACCACGAGCCCGACTTCTCGATGGCGCCAGCCTCGGCGCCGAGGTCGAGGGCGTCGCCTGTGCGAGAGATTCCGAAGCCATACAAGATGTCGAACTCGACCTCGCGGAAGGGCGGGGCGAGCTTGTTCTTCACGACCTTCACGCGGGTGCGGTTGCCGATGACCTTCTCGCCGTCCTTGATCTGTCCCGTGCGGCGGATGTCCAAGCGCATCGACGCGTAGAACTTGAGCGCGTTGCCGCCGGTCGTGGTCTCGGGGTTGCCGAACATCACGCCGATCTTCATGCGGATCTGGTTGATGAAGACCAGCAGCGTGTTGGACTTGTGCACGCTCGCGGTGAGCTTGCGCAGCGCCTGGCTCATCAAGCGCGCCTGCAAGCCCGGGAGCTGATCGCCCATCTCTCCCTCGATCTCGGCCTTGGGAACGAGCGCCGCCACCGAGTCGATCACCACGATGTCCACAGCGTTGGACCGCACGAGCATGTCCGCGATCTCGAGCGCCTGCTCTCCGTTGTCCGGCTGCGACACCAGGAGCTCTTCCATGTTGACGCCGAGCCTCTTGGCGTAGGTCACGTCGAGCGCGTGCTCTGCGTCGATGAAGGCCGCGACGCCGCCGAGCTTCTGCGCCTCGGCGATGCCGTGCAGCGTGAGCGTGGTCTTACCCGAAGACTCCGGGCCGTAGATCTCGACGATGCGTCCGCGGGGATAGCCGCCGAGGCCGAGCGCGATGTCGAGCGAGAGCGACCCGGACGGAACGATGCCGAGCTCGATCTTCTCGGACTTCTCTCCCTCCATGCGCATGACTGCGCCCTTGCCGAATTGCTTCTCGATCCCGAGCACCGCGAGGTCGAGTGCCTTCTTCCTCTGTTCGTCCATGGCTGCCTTCGCTTCTGTTCGTCCGTGTCCGAGGCCACCGATACGGAGCATCCGTTCAGCCTCGACTCACTTACCCGTTGTGCCCCATCGACGGCCGTTCGTAAAGCCGGCGACGAGCTCACAGCGAGCGATTCGAGCACACAAATCGGGTGCGAATCGCACGATCGCGCGATCGCGCCGCGGTTGGGCCTGCGGAGCTGCACGCGCGTGAGTGCGACAGAATATGTCTCGATCGAGCGATTGCAGTGCTCTCAGTCGGGCGAACTGCGATCGACCGCGCCCGAAGCGAGGCGGCAACGGGACCGAGTGCCGAGCGCGGCGCGCAGAACAACCGCTCACTTCGCCGAGCGCCGCACGCCCGACACCGCAAGCATGATCGCCGGCGCCAGCGTGACGAGCTGCTCTTCGCGGACGCCCTCGATCGCGATCCGACCACGCGCGAAGCGCACGCGGATCCCCGCCAGCTCGGCGCTCGACTCGATCACGACCCGCAGCCGTGCGACAGATGTCGGCGTCTCGACGGCCATCCCGAGCGCTGGATCCCGCTCGGCCTCGTCGCGCGGCCCTCGCTTCGGCACCGCTGCGCGCGCCGCGCGCTTCGGGGCCTTCGCTGTTGCCAATCCGCTGTCAGCGCGTCGCTTCGTCACGCGCCGAGCATCGCACAGACCACAGTCCCGAACTGAGAACAGCCCGCGTCACGTCGGCGGGGGCGTAGTCGCACGCGCCGCGAAGTGCGATTCTAATTCTACCCTTACTGCATGACTTCCTTTCGTCTCTCGCTTGGGTTGTTCGGCTCCGTCGCGCTGTGCATCAGCGGCTGTCCGGGGCGCAATCAACCGCCGGCCACGCCGGACGTCACCGACGTCGAAGCGGTCACCGACGCTCGAGCGGCCGCGGACGTCACGGCCTCGGTCGACTCCGCGATCATCGATTCGTCCCGAGAAGATCGCGTCGAGCCGCAGTGCCGGTCGCGCGCCGAGCCCCCGATTCGACGGTGGACCTTTCACGGCGATCGCGCGCGGACGGGATGGCTCAAAGACGAGACCGAGCTGACGCCAGCGCGACTGAGCGCGGGGCGATTGCAGCACGTCTGGGACTCTCCGCAGCTCGACAGCGTCACGATCAACGGAACCGTGATCCCGCCGCACATCTTTGGGTCGCCACTCTACATCGACGACGTCAGGGTCGACGACGGAATGCTCGCGGGGCGGCGGCTCGATCTTGTTTTTGTGGCCACGACCAACAGCTGGGTCTACGCCGTCAACGCCACGGCCAACGCGTGCGACGGTCCGCGAGTCGAACCGGGGCGGATCGTGTGGCGGCGTCGGCTCGGAACGCCGAGGATTCCTCCGGGATTCGAGCGCGGGATCGGACTCGATGGGGGCATTCCGATCGGGTCGCTGAGCACGCCGGTGATCGACATGAACGCCGATCCTCCGGCGCTCTACGTCACGGCGCTCGACGTGGAGCACGGCTGGCAGATCTTCGCGATCGACGTTCGCAACGGCCGCGTGCTGCCGCGTTGGCCGGTCGCCATCAACAACGCGACGCTCAACCCGCTCAATCACAACCCGCCTGCGATGCTGGCAGCCGCCGACGGAACCACCCAACGCGCCGCGCTCAACCTATCTCCCGACGGAAGCACGGTGTACTTCGGCTTCTCGTCGGCGAACTGGTCGGCGACAGGCTGGACCGTCGCCGTCGATACGCAAAACGCTCGGATCCGAGGGGCCTTCGCGACCTCGGCCTCGGGCGCGGCCGACGGGCGAGGCGGCGTGTGGGGGCCTGGCGGGCCGGCGATCGACGCCGACGGCCTCGTGTACGCGACGACCGGAAACGGCACCGAGAACGCCGGGCCTCGTCCCGGTTGGTGGGGCAGTTCGCTGCTGCGATGGTCCCCGTCGCTCGAGCTGCGAGGCTCGTACAACCCGTTCAACTACTGCGAGCTCGACCTGTACGACATGGATCTGGCGGCGAGCTCACCGACGCTGTTGGACCTCGATCCAGCGCTGACCTCGACGCCGCGCCTGACCGCGTTTGGAGGCAAGCAGGGCACGGTGTACCTCGTCGATCGCGACAGGCTCGCGGGCGCTTCCGATCGCCGTCCGCGCTGCGATCGAAGGCCCGACGAAGACGGATCGCTGCTTCCGCCAGGCGTTCAGCCGCACTTCGGCTCGCGCGGGCCGCTGCACGTGTTTGGTCCGTGGACCACGATGCGAGCGATGGTGGACTTCGCGCGGATGCACTCGACGTTGACCAGCTATCGGAGCCCTGACGGAGCGACGTTTCTCTTCGCGACGGGCGCGACGAAGGCCGCCGAGGCCGACTCGAGCAGCGTCGCTCCGGGGTTGTATCGGCTTCGCGTCGTGACCAACGGCCCGACACAGCCGGCGTACCTCTCGATCGACGGCGTCGAGCGCGAGACCCGCTTGTGGAACCCCGGATCAGCCGTCGTCACGAGCGCTCGCGACGGAAGCGACGCCATCGTATGGGTCACCGATCCGAACCAGCGGCGCAGCGCGTGGCTGGTCGGAGCGGCCGCCGCGCGTCCGGTGCTGTACGCGTTCGATGCGCGAACGCTGCGGCTGCTCTATCGCAGTCAGCCGATGGACCTCTTCGTGGGCGGCAAATACAACTCCCCCACCATCGCCCACGGAACGGTCTTCGTCGGCACCGACCGCGTCCAGGCGTTTGGCATTCGATAAATCACCCGGAGAACCTGCGGCGCGCTCAGATACAGTGATCTGCGCGCTGCTCGGCGTCCTGCGCGCGCCGAAGCAAGTCGCGCCGACCGGGCCTGGGGTCCCGCCGCTTGGGGGTGAGCACCTGGAGAACCCTTTGGAGCTGTCGAAAAATAAACTAGCTATTATTTGAGAATCATGGAATCTGTAAACTACAGTCAGAGATGGATGAGGTCGAGGCCGCGCTGAGAGCAAAGTACGCATGGCTCCGGCCGTCGATGAACGAAGCGACGGCGCGGCTGTGGGCAGGAGCGGAGGCGAAGGCGCTTGGGCGCGGTGGCGTCGCAGCGGTCGTGCGGGCGACGGGCTTGTCGCGCACCACGGTGATGGGCGGGATGAGAGACTTGGACGACGCCGAGCAGCTCGAGCGGATCGCGAACGGACAGCTTCGTCGCGCGGGCGCGGGGAGAAAGTCTTTGACCGAGACGCAGACAGGCTTGCTCGATGCGCTCGAGAAACTCGTCTCGCCGGCCACGCGCGGAGACCCCGAGTCGCCGCTGCGCTGGTCGGCCAAGAGCCTGCGAACGTTGGCCGAAGCGCTGAACGAACAGGGATTTTCCATCGGGCACGACAGCGTCGCGTCGCTGCTCGCGGCGCAGGGATACAGCCTGCAGGCGCCGAGGAAGATGCTGGAGGGCGGTGATCACCCCGATCGCGACGAGCAGTTCGAGTACATCGCCAAGACGACGCAGGCCATGCAGGCTGCAGAGCAGCCGGTGATCTCGGTGGACTGCAAGAAGAAGGAGCTGGTGGGTGAATTCAAGAACGGCGGACGCGAGTGGCAACCGGAGGGGCAACTCACGCCGGTGAGCGTCTACGACTTTCCGAGCGACGCGCTGTTCAAGGCGATTCCGTACGGGGTGTACGACGTGACGCGCAACGAGGGCTGGGTGAGCGTGGGGATCACGCACGACACGGCGGAATTCGCGGTGAACACGATTCGCGAGTGGTGGAACCGCATGGGAAAGAGCCGCTACCCCGAGGCAACGGAGCTGTACATCACGGCGGACGGCGGCGGCAGCAACGGATCGCGCAACCGGCTGTGGAAGCAGGAGCTGCAAGCGTTTGCCGACCGCTCGGGGCTGACGATCCACGGGAGCCACTTTCCGCCTGGGACGAGCAAGTGGAACAAGATCGAGCATCGCCTCTTCAGCTTCCTCTCGATGAACTGGCGCGGACGACCGCTCTCCACGCTGGAGACCGTCGTCTCGCTCATCGGCAACGTCACCACGCGGACTGGATTGAAGGTGCGCGCCATCGCAGACGACCGCGAGTACCTCACCGGCCAACGCGTGACGAAAGAAGATATGCGCCGACTCGCTCTCGAGAAGGACGCCTTTCACGGAGAGTGGAACTACTCCATCAAGCCGAGACAAAAGTCGCCAGCCGATTGATCAGCTTGTTCGTCGACGGCTCCAAAGGGCCTAAGGGCGCAGACGGGGCAACGGGCGATCGGGTCGCCGTCGGCTCACGCGTGCTCGACCGACCGCCGTTGGATGTCCTATCCTCCGCTGCGACGAGATCGAGGTCCGCGTCGAGGCCCAGACTGTGGAGTACGTTCGCGATCGAGCCGAGGGTGACGCCCGGATCACCACGCTCGATCGCGCGAAGCGTCGGTCGCGACATGCCGGCTCGCTCGGCGAGCAGGGTCGCCGTGATTCGTCGGCGCAGGCGCGCCAGACGAACGCGCTCTCCGCCGAGCGCACGTAGCCGACGCTCGACGGCAGGGAACGGATCCGTGGTTCGGGCCGACATGGCAGTTATCCTGCCCGCAGGCCCGGCTGTCGGCAATGTTACCTTCCGCACGGAAGGCGGAGTCCTGCCGCGCTGCGCGTGCAACAGAGGACGGCGACGTGGGCGCCGATGGCGAGACACCAGACGCGATCGAGTCGAGTGAGCAGAGGACACTCGCGCTCGGTCAACGCGAGTGAGTCGTGCTCTCACGGAGCTGCGAGCACCAGCGCCGCGTCGCTCGCCACCACGCGCTCTCCGCCGCTCGGGGCGCCGGTGTCGCCGCGCACCATGGAGTAGATCCAGCCGTCCGAGCATGTCCTGCGTGATCGTGTTCGCGAGGCGGGTGTCCGTCAGCACGTTCATGTCGTGGCCCCATACGCGCGGGAGTAACGAGCGAGCTCCTCTCACCATCCGGGGTACGGTTCGTACGGACGACGGTCAGAAACGCTCGACGTCCGAACCATCGGAATGTGATTCTCGCATCGTGGCGCTCACTCCCGGCGCGAAGCTCGTGCTCGATGAAGGCGGTACCGTCGAGCTGTTGGCGCGCGTCAGTGGCATGCCACCCCTGCTCTCGGCGTTCGACGTGCGCACCGCCGAAGGGCCGATGTTCGCGCTGATCGAGGAGGAGCTCGCCTCACACGTCGAGGACGTCGAGATGGCGCACGAGACATGGGCGACGCTGCGCCGCGTGAGGACACGCGCACGTGGGGTGCTCGGCCCGGAGGTGATCTCCCGGTTTCGGACGGCGCGTGAGTGGGAAGGGCCATGGAGCTACCGCGACGCCCCTCGGCTCGGGCCGGCTGTGGGACCGTCCTGTCTTCTCTTCTCGGTCGCGCCGACGATGAGGCTGTACCACGCGCTCTACCGTGTGCGCACACCATGGCCCTGGCCGACCGTCGCTCGGTTTGCGGTCGATCTCTGCCGGGCGTTCGAGGCATCCGGAGCAGCGTCGCTCCACCCAAAGTCGGTGGGTCTGGCCGCCGATGGCGTATGGGTGCTCGATCCCGCGCTCGACGGGGTGCTGCGACCCCCGCCGGTCAAGGGGGTCATCCAACACGACCCATGGACGATGGCCGTGCATCGACCACGTCGTCTCCCTCGAGGCTCGTGCACGTTTTGCGCTGGGCGTCATCCTGCACGAGCTACTCACGGGTCAGCCGCTCTACGTCCGTGACACGGCGTGGAAGACGCTGGAGGAGCTGCGCAGAGGCATGCCTCCTTCGCTCTCCGTTGCGGTGCCCGGCATTCCGCTCGATCTCGCAGCATGTGTGCACGCGCTGCTCGATCACGATCCACCTCGGCGCCCCAGCCTGAGCCTCGTCATTACGACCCTCGAGCCGCTCGCGGCTGCGGATCTCTCCTGGACGCTGCCGCTGTTCGAACAGAAGGCGCGACCTCTCGATTTCCTGGGACTCGTCCTCTTGCGCCCGCGATGACAGGGT
>LNEO01000115.1 GCA_001465015.1 Deltaproteobacteria bacterium Ga0077539
TCCTACGCATTCGCAATGCGAAGCCGCCGCCCCTGCCGTTCCAGGCGGGGGCGGGGCGCGCGGCAGCGCGGGTGGGGGCTTCAGCACTGCGCCCACTGCCGTTTCACTCTCGCGCGCGGCAGCGCGGGTGGGGGCTTCAGCACTGCGCCCACTGCCGTTTCACTCGCTCGCGCACGGCAGCGCGGGTGGGGGCCGCGCCCCGCGGCATCGGAGCGAACTCGATCGTCGCGGGCCACACCATCGTCAGCGAGGGCGAGGGTCTTTCCCGAAAACTCGATCATCGCTGGCGTACCGGAAACGCTGCCTGCGCGAGCGGGTATTCCCAGTGAACGACACGGCGATCCGAGGTCCGTCGAACGCCCGGTGATCGATCCGGTCACGACGTTGCCCTCGATCGTCGAAGTGTCTCTTCGTCGAGGCCACGCTGCCCTCTACATCGGCGAGCATCTCGTCATGGGGTTGGGTTCGTGCGTCAAGAGCTCGAGGTGAATGTCGCGCGTCCCTCCCTCGCGCCCGTGGAGGACGTACCCCGGATCGGACCTCTGTCGGATGCAGCGGCCCGGCGCGAGGTGATCGAGCTCGTCATCGACGCCAATCGAGAATTCTCCCTCTGCGATCAGCTCGAACGCGAATCGTCCGCTCGCGTCGGTCTGCGTCGAGAGCGCCCCGAGCCGCACGCGGACGTCGGGCACCGCGCGCGCATCGAGCGTGACGCGCCCGGTGATGCGAAGCGGCCGCCGCGCGACGAGCGCGTCCGATCGCTCGCGGAGCTCGATCCTCGACGGCCACGTGAAGAGCGCGGTCTGGGGGTCGCCCTGCAGCGGGAGCACGGAGAACTGCTCTTGGCAGTGGCCTCCGCCGAGCTCGTACAGCGTCTCTCCCGTCCTCGGGTCGACCTCGCGCCACAGCGTGTCGGCGATGAGCGCAAACACCGAGCGATCACCGCCGTCGACGCAGTGAGCGTCGATGGCGCGGTCCCACCGGGCGCGCCCCAGCCCCTCGGAGAACGCCAGCAGACGATGATCGAGCGTGGACACGATGGCTGTGTCCGCGGCCACGCGAAGGTCCGTGATTCGCTGGTCGACCGTCCAGCGCGCGCGTTCGCCCCGCTCGGACGCCACCAAAAGCGTCGAGCCCTGCGCGATCCAGGCAGCGTCGGCGGACCACGCGACGAGGATCGGCTCGTAGGATCGCTCGCGAAACGGCGCGCTCCATCGAACGCGCCCGGTGCGAGCGTCGCGCCAGACGAGCGTTCCTTCGCGCTCGGATTCGCTCGACGGGGACTCGAACGAGAGCAACGCCGTCGGGCTCGTCGAGACGATCGACACGTTGCGGTGGCTCGTCGCCGAGCGCCACCGCGTCGCGCCCGTCGCTGCGTCCAACGCGCGAAGCGACCCGAGAGCCGCGACCATCGCGACGACGTCGCCGCCGGCGAGCTCGGCGAGGCGCAGCGCATCGGGGCGCGGGACGCTCAGCCGCTCTCGGCCGGTCTCGAGCTCGAACACCGCGGTGCGAGTCGCGGGCTCGCCTTGCAGCACCGAGACGAAGCGGCCCCCAAACGTGAAGCGGTTTCGATACGTGCGCTGTCCATGGGGAAGCGCGGTCGAGAGCCAAGGGATCGTCGAGAGCCTCTGCCCTGTGCTCGTCTGGTGAAGCGCGAAGGTGACCTCGTCCGACGTTCGATCGGTGCGCACGAGCGTGCGATCGCCGAGCTGCGCGATGAGGTTCGCCTCGAGCTGCCATCGCGTTCTCCAGCGCTCGGGCGTCGTGATCGCGGGCTCTGTGCTCGGGCTCATGGGTTCGCGGGCGATGGACGTCACGAAGAGCCACTTGCCCGCGAAGCGGTTGGCGTGCGGAGGATCTCCGGACGCGAGCGGGTACTGCGTGTAGAAGCGTCCCGTGGCGCACACGCGAGGCGGCTCTTCTTCGCGATACAGAAGGTCCTCGCGCGCGTGTCCCTCACCCGCGCCGGGCCACGGCGGAAACGGGCCCAGCCAGAGCTCGGGCTGCCACTCTCCCACGAAGCGAAGGCCCCAGACATACAGGCTCGACACTGACCCGAGCGGCCCGACTCCGCGTCGAACGAGCGCTCCGCACGCGGTGATCGAGGCGCGATCGATGGTGGGAAGCGCGTCGCTCGAGGTGATCGGCGGAGTTGATTCTGTGTGTCGTGTGCGGTCGACCGAGGCGTCCGGCGCGGCGCGCAGCGGCGGGCGGGCGTCGATGGTCCGCACGGTCGAGCGACAGGCGACGATGCAAGCGACGAGGACGACGAGCGAGCTCCGCATGGCGCTCTAGAGGTACACGACCGCGCGAGTGAATCCCGTGAGCGTGAGGGGTGCGAGAGAGCGGGCGAAGCCGCCGTCCGCGCGGCGCGGGCCGAGACCCACGGGGCGCTCGACTCGTCGTGCCTCGAAACAATGTGCGCTATGTTCGCGCCGTGTCCTCGAGCAGGATCTCGCTGTCGGCGCGGTGCCTCGCGGTGTCCCTGACGCTCGCGGCGTGCCGCGGTGGGCGCGATCCCGTCGTGCAGCCGATCCGCGAAGCGCGGGACAGCGCAGCGGAGGGTCCGCACATCGCGCCGCTCGACGCAGCGGCGACCGGGGCCGACGGATCGATCGTCGATTCGTCGTCGATCGCAGCGCCAGAGCCTTTCGTGAGCGCGAGCGACCGAGTGGCGGCCGGTTGGATCCCCGAGAGCGAACGCGAGCCGATCCCCGAGCCGGTTCGCTCGTCCGATCCGTTGGCTCCCGAACGATGCGCTCCGCTCTCCTCGCCGAGGCTCCCGATGGTGCCGCCGGAGCTCGCCTCGGACGTCGCTCGGTATCGAGCGATCGCGCGGCGTACGACGGACTGCCACGACGGCGTGTTTCGGATCGCCCATCGGCCAAGCCGGCGATGTACTGCGTGGTTCGCAGAGCTCGCCCGTGGAGGCCCCGCGGCGATGCACGCGCTCGGCCTCGAAATGACACAATTCGCGCAGCTCGAGCTCGAACCTGGATCACGAACGCGCTCGCCGTGCGGGACGAACTTCAAGGGCACCGCCGCGAATCGGGCGGCCCTCACGCTCGCGAGCTACGGGGACACGCAGGCGATGCCGTATCTGCTTCGGTATCTCGCGATGCAGATCCCGCAGAATCTCTTTTTTGGCTACGACGGCTACGCTGTGAAGCACGCGTTCGACGGCGTGCGCCGGCTCGCCCGTCGCGACATCGGCCCGATTTGGAAGGACAGCCTCGAGGACGAAAAAGAGCACTGGACCGAGGTCGTTCGGCGATGGGGCCAGTGGTACCTCGCGCATCGAACGCAGTCCGGAGCGACCTGGCAGAGCGAAGGCGTCGCGATCACGCGACCGCTGTTGCGAGCAGAGTCTGCGACGCTTCGATTCGCAGCCTTCGAGACGCTGCAAGACCTGCCTTCGGAGCAGCTCGCAACGCGCGCGGCGCGCTCGGAAGCGTGCGTCGAGCGCCAGCGCAACGAGGGGCGACGCAATCTCAGCAACGCGGAGCAGGACCAACAAGTCATGTTGCTGTACCTGTGCGGCCGCTCGTCACCGACGGACCTGGTGGCGCACTAAGCGTGGCCTCGACCTCGGGTCGTGTGTCCGATCACATTCCGACGCACAGACCCCAGGTCGAACAGCGACCGACTTCGACGAAGCCGCCTTCTGCGCTCATCGTGCAGCCGGTCGACGGGCACTGACAAAAGTCGCTGCGGCACTGATCGCCACCCGAACACGCCGCGCCATCCGTGCGTCGCGCTTCGCAGCGAGCCGAGCCGAGCAGGTTGCAGAACTCGCCCGTGGGGCAAACGCCGAGGAGGCCGTCGGACGCGTTCCAACAAGTGGCGCCGCTGGCGAGGGGGCCCGTTCGCTCGGCGACACATCGATTCGAGACATCACACTCGAGCCCCGTGCGGCACACGCGCAGCGCAGGAACGATCGCGCAGCTCTCACCCACAGCGCCCGCCGCGCGGCACGTCCCCATCGCCCCGGGGAGCATCCCGCCCGGCACGACCGTGCAGCGACCGCCGCTCTCGTAGCAGCAAAAAGACTGCGTCGGATCGCACGTCCCGAAGAAGACGCCGCCCGCGCCGTCTCGCACGAACGAGCACGCGCCGCTCGTCTGTGTGCGACGAAAGAAGCTCCGCTGCACATCGCCCGTACCCGGCGTGAACCCGAAGCAGCGAGGGTCGACGAGGGCGTCCCACGCAGGCTTTCCGCAGGTCGCCGTGCGAAGCGCGCTCGCGCAACGCGCCGCGGCGGCGCTGTCGTACGTCACGCGCCCGGCGTTGGCCGCGCTCACCCAGTCGGCCCAAGGCGTGATCGCAAACGCGTCTCGCAGCACCGCTCGACACGCGGCCTCGTCGAAGCTCGCCATCGACACGTTGGGCGGAAGCCGCGATCGCAGCGACTCGAGCCGCGTCGAGCCCACGTACGGCCCGAAGTACGTGTTCAAGTCTCGCGCCGTCGGACAGCAACGAAACAGCGCGCTGCACACGCTGCTCGCGATCTCGCTCGTCAGCGCGGCGAGCGCCACGCCGCCGTCGACCGGCGCGACGTCCGCAGCGTCCGACGTAGTTCGATCCGACGTTACGACGTCCACAGCGTCGAGCACGGCGACGTCGATGACTGTTGCGTCGGGTACGGACCCATCCGTGGGCGGGATCGACACATCCGTGGCGTCCATCGTCGCGCTGGCGTCCGACGCGTCTGGAGCGATGGCTGTGTCCATCGAAGCCGCATCCGTCACACGGCTGTCGGCCGTGGGTTGATCGCTCACCACGTCCGCTCCAGGACCGGGTGGTGAGCACGCGGCCAACCACGCCGCCGCCAACCACGCTCCGGTCCGTCCACGAAGATCCATCCTTGCCATTGCCATCACAGTCCTCTCGATCGAAGCGCGTTACTCCAAGGCGACGAGCGCGGACCGTCGCTCGAATCGATAGGCCCCCGCGGTGGCGCCCCACACCTGACGGCCCTCGGCGTTGTAGCCGCGATCCCAGCTGTCCAACGTCGTCTCGCCCAGGGTGATCTCGGTGGTCGCGTAGCTCGCGCCCATGAGCGTCGAGAGGCACGTGCGCCCCGTCGTTGCGCCGCGAAATGACTCCCCACCCCAGCGCATGTTCACCGTGCATCCCTCGCGCTCGACGAGGTCTTCGACCGCGAACTCCTGCACGTCCGCGCGATCGCAGAGCCCGACCGCTCCGGCGGGATCGCTGAGCTCGTACACCTTGCTCGCGGCCTCGACCGCCGGGTCCGCGCCCGAGGTCAGCACGTACACGCGCTGTCGATACGGAGCGCGTCCCCGCAACGCCTGCTCGACGTACAGCGCCGTGCCGAGGGCGCGAACCGTCACGGGACACACCGCGAGCGTCACGTCGAAGTACCGCATGTCGCGCGTCGCTTGCGCGGCCGTGTCGAAGCGCCCGATCAAGAGCTGACGGAGCTTGCGCGCGGCGAACTGCCCGCTCGAGGCGTCCTGCGACGTCGCCGCGTCGCTGTCCCCTCCGCCGTCGCCCGTCGAAGCGACGCCCATGGGACCGCAACCAATGAGCATCGCGCATACAACAACGGTGAAACGCATGGCCGAGCAAGTACGAGTCAACCTTGTTCGCCGCAAGAAACACCGGCGAAATACATTGTTTCTGCTTTCGAAATAATCTCTGGGGCCGGGTATTCTCACGCTTCGTGAAGGGTCAACTCGAAGAGCACGTCGCGTTTATCTCTGTCGTCGAGCGCGGCAGCTTCTCGAGCGCAGCGCGCGCGCTCGGCCTCGCGCCTTCGCAGATCACCAAGCGGATCCAGTCGCTCGAGCAGCGACTGCAGGCGCAGCTCATCGCTCGCACGACCCGCAAGGTGTCGCTCACGGACGCGGGGCGGCTCTTGTACGAGAGCGTCAGAGACGTCCCTTCGATCGTGAGCGAAGCAGAGGATCGCGCCAAGAGCGCGGTGACCGCCGCGCACGGTCGGCTGCGGGTCATCATGCCGAGCTTCTTCGCGAGCTCGGGCTTTCACCACGACGTGATCCCGACCTTCCTCGAGCGCTACCCCGACGTGCAGCTCGACGTGTCGATCGTCGGCGAGCCGCTCGAGCACCTCAACACCGATTTCGACCTGCTCGTCGCAGCGCGGGCGCCGCACGAACGCTTTCCGGACACGGCGTGCGTGCATCGAAAGCTCCTGGAGTTTCACGGCGCGATCTTCACGACCCCCGAGTACCTCTCGCGCCGCGGAGCCATCGATCACCCACGCGACCTCGAGCGGCACAACTGCCTCTCCTACCCGCGACGTCGCTGGTACTTCATCGATCCAGACAGCGGCTCGGCCGTCTCGGTCAGCACCCGAGGCAACCTCACGAGCAACTCCAACGCCATGATCTACGCCGCGCTCATGCGGCACCAGGGCGTGGCGTGGTCCGTTCCGTACTTCTTCGACAAGGAGGTCAGCGACGGACGCGTCGTCACCGTGCTCGATCGCTGGATCCTCGGCGCGTACCTCGACATGCACATCTTCTATCCGCCCGGCCGGTTCGTGCCTCGACGCACCCGCGGCTTCATCGACGCCCTCAGCGAGTACTTCGGTCGTCGCGACGCGACGTGATCACCGGGCGCGAGGCGGCGGCACTGTGGCCAGCGAAATCAGCGCGCGCCGAACGCTCGACGGAGCTTCGGGCCGAGGCTCCGCACGACGAAGAGCGTGACCAACGACGGAGCGATCGCGCGCAAGCGGACCAGCGCGCGCGTCGTGAAGCCCATCACTGCGACGGTCTTCTTCGAGAGCAGCGCCCCGAGCACGAAGTCCGCCACGGCCTGCGGCGACACCATGGTTGTTCCCATCGAAGACCAGAGGTCCTTGAAGGGGCGCTCTGCCGCGGTGTCTGCCGGAAGCGGGCACACGTAGCAGAGACGCTCGTCGCGTCCCTCGACAGCGAGCTCGAGGTTGACCGCTTCGCAGAAGCCGGCGAGGCCGGCGCGGGCGGCGACGTCGACCGAATAGTAGGGAAGAGCGAGCGTTCCGTCGGCGAAGCCGCCGAACAGGGCGATGGTGCCTCCCGGCTCGAGCTTGCCGAGAAACGATCGCGCGACGTGCACGGGGCCGCTCAGCGCCACGTCGATCTGCCGCCGGACGTCGTCGTCGCTGTGCGCGTCGAGCGAGCGACGAACGTCGACCCCCGTCGCGCACACGACGTGATCAACCGCAGCGATCTCGCTCGCCGCGCTTCGCAGCGACTCGGGAGACAGGTCGGCGACGATGCTCTGCGCGCCGAGCTCGTCGGCCAACGGACGCAATCTGCTCGCGTCGCGCGCGAGCAACACCAGCGCTCCGCCCTCGCGGTGCACGGCTCTCGCGACCGCTTCGCCGAGCCCTCCGGTGGCGCCGATGACCGCCACGCGCTTGCCGCGAAAGCTCGCGCCGGTGCGGACGTTGGGCGCGCGAAATTTCGCGACGACCTCGGCGCCGAGCACGAAGCCCGCGCTCCAGAAGAGCGCCTCGCCCGCGGCGATGCACGCCGCCGCGACGCCCGCCTTCTGCGCGGCAGACAACGGCAGAAACGGAACGACCAGAAACGCCGCAAACCACACGGGAAACGACGCGATCATCGCCGCCCACGCGACCGCTCGCGCGACGCGCCTCGCGGGCGAAGGACGCGCGGGGCTCATTCGCTCGCCGCCTCGCGCTCGCGCGCCATCGCCGCGAGCCGCTCGACGATCTTGCGTCGGAGCTTGGGCTTTGGCGGTTCGAGCCCCAGCAGGTCCGCGAGCCACAGCCCGTCGGCGGCGAGCCTGACGATCATCGCGACGACCTCGTCGATGCCGTCGTCGCGCAAGCGCTTGTTCCACTGTCGGTAGCGCTCGCGCAGAGGCTCGACGGAGTCGGGCGCGATCGCCGCCGCGGCCAAGAGCGCCGAGCTGAGCGCGAGGCTCTCTTCGTCGGTGTGCGCGGTCGCCTGCAGATACGCTCGCGAAAACGCTCCCGCGCTCGCGTCGTCGCTCGCCAGACTCGCGTCGAACCCGTCGACCATCGCCTCGACGAGGCCCTTCACGAGCGCCTCCTTCGAGTCGAAGTGATAGAGCAGCCCGCCCTTGCTCACGCCGGACTCTTCGGCGACCGCGTCGAGGGTGAGCGCGTCCGCCCCGTCGCGACGAACGATCGCAGCCGCTGCTCGAAGGAGCGCCTCTCTCTTGCTCGGACGTCCCATAGGATTGAGCCAAACTATACCGTCTGGACGGTTTGGTTTCAAGCCCTCCCCGCTCGATCACGACCTGCGCGGGCGCACGCCTTGCGCCACGGCGGCGCAAGCTGCGCTCGTCGCGCGATGACCAGCGAGGTAGTGTCTGCGCCAAGAGGAGAACACCGAGTGGTCGCACATCGCATGTTGATCGCGTGTCTGTTGCTGGTGGAGCTGAGCGCGTGTCGCCGCCGCCGCAGCGGCACCGAGGGCAATCCATCGACGAACCCAGGCTCCGACCCGGGCGCCGCGCAAGGGACTCCGGCCACGCCGGCCGGTCCGGGAATCTCGGGGCAGAATCAGGGGCAGAGCTCGGTGCAGTCGGTCCCTCCGACGCCGGCGACGGGCTGCCCTGCGCAGCAGCCGAACAGCGCGCTCGGGCCCGGCACGGTGCACAACGAGCAGATCACGACGAACGAGACGTGGACGCTCGAGGGATCACCGCATCGGTTTCCGGACGGTGCGGTGATTCACGAGAACGTTACGGTCACGGTCGCGCCGTGCGCCACGGTGCTGATCGGCGACGGACGTCGAATGGTCGTCGACAACGGCGGGGCGATCATCGCGGTGGGCGACGCGCAGCACCCGATTCGCTTCGGCAGCAACAAGAACGAGCCGCAGCCCGGTGACTGGGAGGCGATCGTGTTCGAAGAGCGCGCGCGCGCGAGCTCGCGCCTCGCGTTCGTGACCGTCGAACACGGCGGCAAGTCGTCGTCGAACAGCGAGCCTGGCTGCATCCGCTCGCGGCTCGCGGGGACGGACTTGCAGCACGTGCTCACTCGAAACTGCGCCGGCTTCGGCGTGGCGTTCTGGGATCAGGGCACGTTCTCGAGCACGTCCGTCGATCTGACGGTGCGCGACACGGTGGTCGGAGGAAACGCGCACGCCGGGGCGGTCTTCTTTGAGAACGCCAACTCGGTTCGAACGCTGCCGCAGGGCGCGTACGGAGGCAACGAGGTCAACGAGATCTACATCGAGAACAATCAGCCCGTGACCGAGAGCGGGACCTGGCGCAATCCAGGGGTTCGCTATCGCATCGCGGACGACGTGGATCTTCGCGTCGAAGGCCCTCGCTCGCCGGTGTTGCAGCTGGCGCCAGGCACGACCATCGCGTTCGGCTCGAATTCGAGCCTCGCTGTGGGCATGGACGCCGAAGGCGCGCTCGTCGCCGAGGGCACCGAACAAGAGCGCATCACGTTTACGGCGTCTTCGACGGAGCCGAACGCGGGCGCGTGGGAGGGCCTGTTCGTGGGCGAGCGCGCGCTGCGAGCGCGGACGAAGTTCGCGTGGGTCAACATCGCGTTCGCCGGAGGAGACTCGGGCGACGACTCGGCGTGCGCGTGGAACGAAAACGAGAACGACGGCGCGCTCTACGTCGCGGCGCCGCTGCCCGCGGAGAACATCTCGCACGTCACGTTCAGCGGTCTGCCCGAGAACGCCGCGGCGATCGTTCGCACCTTTCAAGGCGCGGCGATCGACTACGGCGCTGCGGCGCTCGGAAACAGCTTCGGCGCGGGGACGAGCTGCAAGCAGTCACCCCTCCGCGGCGCCGACGGCTGCCCCGAGAACGCTCGCTGCAACTAGCGCAGCGCAGAGCGTTCGGGGCCTGTCCCCCCCTGTTACTCCTGGCTCGGCTCGCTCGGCTCTCCGTCGCGCTCGCGACGAAGCCGCTCGGCCCTTCGCTCGGCCCTGCGCCGCGGAAAGGTCACGATGCTCTCGACCACCGCGATCGCGATGTACACCCCGAGCACGTAGGGCAGCGCGAACGCAGGGCCGAACTTCGCCGCCACGATCGCTGTGCTCCCGAGCCCGAGCGACAAGAGCACCGCCGTGCGCACGTTGAGGCGCAGGTCCTTGAACGAGCGAAACTTGACCGTGCTCACCATGAGCGCGCTCAGCCCCAGCGAGACCGAGGCCATCAGCGCCTTGTTGGCGAAGAGGTTTCCGCGCACCGAGTGGTTCGCGATGATCAGCGCGAGGATCACTCCCGCGGCGCCGGGAATGGGCAGACCCACGATGTACTTGCCGGGCTTGGAGGGGGCGCCCTTGGGGTTGGTCGCCAGCACGTTGAATCGCGCTAGTCGAATCGCGCCGCACGCGAGAAACACGAAGCTCACGAACGAGCCCCACTTGCCGAGGTCCGCGAGCGCCCAGCGGTACAGCAAGATCGCCGGCGCGACGCCGAACGACACGACGTCGGCGAGCGAGTCGATCTGCACGCCGAACGCGCTCTGCGTGCGAGTGAGCCTCGCGACGCGGCCGTCGATCGTGTCGAAGAACATCGCGAACACGAGCAAGAGCGCGGCTTCGTAGTACGGCTGCGGGCGCACCGACGGAGGCGCCGCTTCGGACAGCCGCCGGATCGCCTCGAAGCCGCAGAAGATGCTCGAGAGCGTGAACAGATTGGGCAGGACAAAGAGAGCGCGACGAAGGTTCATGCGGAGCTCCGCCCGAGGGCGAGGGAGACAGTACCGAACCTGCGCGCGTTCGTCACGGATCTGTCACGGAATGTCAGTGATCGACAGACCGATCCAGCCGCAGATCTTTCGAACCTCGTCGATTTCGCGCGGGTCTGCATGACCGTCGGCGAACACGATCTCCTTGAGCACTCGGCCGAGGGTGATCTTCGTGCCGCGGTCGAGCGCAGCGAAATTGTTCGAGAGCGCTTGAAGCATGCCCTGATCGAGCAGGTCTCTGAGCCCCTTGGTCGTGAAGCGGTCCCAGAGGTCCGGGAGGTTGGCGCGCTGGATCGCGCGCTTCCACACGAGGTGTTCGGCGTCCGACACAGTCCCGTCGGCGAGGGCGATCGCGAGAAACGCGAGGGTGATCCAGAGCGAGAGCTCTTCTTTGGGCGAGAGCTTCATCGCGGTCTCCTGGCGCTTGGGCGACGGCGTCATGTCGACCAGGTGCTCCGGCGCTCGCGGTCCGCTGGTCTGCGCGAAGGGGCCGGGATCGGCGCCCGCCGTGGACCATCCGGTCGCTCCTCGCGCGGCGATGATCTTGTCGCGGCAGTCTTGGGTGAGCGGATGGGCTTCGCCGAAGTTCGCCGCGAGCATCGCGAGGGTGGATTGCGTGACGGGCTTGTCGAGCTCCATCGTTCCGCCGAGCAGCGAGAAGGCTCCGGCGATCGTGAGCGCGCGCCGGGCGTAGTCATGGTCGACGGGGACGAATCGACGGATGAGCTGAAACAGGCCCTTCCAGTACTCGACGCCCTCGAGAAAGAACTTCCACCGGTAATATTGCTCGCCGAACACCATCAGGGCGTTGACCTGATCCGCTGTGCCCTGGCCTCCGTGCGAGGTCATCGTGGACGCGGCGAGGTGAGCGTAGGCCTGAGCGCGTTGACGATTCGATTGGGCGAGGTCGCGGTCGATCTCAGCGCGAAACTGCTCGAGCATCGCAACGAGGCCGGGTGCGTGATGCATACCGCCGGACGATATCGCTGGGCGCTTAGGAGATCCAAATGAAGCCTCCTGCGCAGCTGGCGGCAGCGCGCGTCGAACGAGCCGAGCGACGCGCGCATCCCGACCGCGGCCCCATCGACGGCGAGGGATTTCGCAGCGCTCGCGCAACGCGTGGCCAAGATCGAGCGTCCAAGCGCCATGCGCCACCTCGTGTCGAGCTTACTGCTGGCCTTCAGCGCAGGCTGCTTCGCGCACCGAACGTCGCCGGTCGACTCGCTGCCGCACGTCCCCGTATCCGCCGCCAACGTGCAGTCGACCCTGAGGCCGGGGGACTTCTTGTTTCGATACGCAGATCCGTCGGACCCGGTGGACGGGCAGGTCATCAACGCGCTGATCCACGGGGGACAATCGGTGGCGCAGGGCACGTCCGACGCGATCAACCTCACGGCGCAGGCGGTGAGAGACCTCTTTCGCGTCGAAGAGGGGCGCTTCGCGCGCGCGTTGGCCTCGGGCAACCCCAACGCCGTGCACATGGCCATCTACCTCGGCGACGGACGGACCGCCGAGGCCTTCGGTACCGGGCTCGACGACGCGAAGGTCAACACGTGGAGCTTGTTCGCGCCCTACCGCCTCCGAACGACCTGGCGGGTGCTTCGTCATCGCGATCCGCAGGTCGCGAGCGCGGTCGTCGCGGTCGCTCGGCGATGGGCGACCGGGCGAATGACCTATCGGGTTCCGATGGAGGTGTTCGTGCGCGACGCGGCGTGGGGCGCGGGGGCGCGCACGAGCGCGCTCGAGTTCGCGACGAGCTTCGAGCGCGAAGGCGGGCCTCCCTCGTACGGCAACATGTTTTGCTCGCAGTTCGCCGTCGCAGCGCTGCAGAGCGCCGTCGCTCAGCGCGCGATCGTGTCGCAGGGCCGCGCGCTCAGTCCGTCAGCGATCGACGGGCTGCCCGCCGAAGCGCGCATCGACGCCGTCGCGAGCCCGCTGCGCGTGTACACCGAGTGGTCCGCGAGCGGCGCGTTCGAACAGGTCGGTCGCATCGTGATCGCGCCGTAGCGCGCCGCGCACAGGGCCTCGACGCGATCCGAGAGCTGGGGACGGGCCTCAATAACTCAACGATTCACAATGAGGCTGCCGAGCGTCCTCGAGGACTCGTCCGCTGAAACAGAGCGTTTGGGCTGAGAATCGAGAGACGAAACGACGGTTGTCACCGAGCCGCGGTGCGGCCCCAGCGAGGAGAACGACGATGGGCGCAGTGCTGAAGCCCCCACCCGCGCTGCCGCGCGCGAGCGAGTGAAACGACAGTGGGCGCAGTGCTGAAGCCCCCACCCGCGCTGCCGCGCG
>LNEO01000116.1 GCA_001465015.1 Deltaproteobacteria bacterium Ga0077539
CGATGGGCTTGGTGAGCCTTTCTGCGGCGTCCGGGCGCTCTGGCCCGTGACGCCCCGCCGCGCACGGCGCTCATGCGCATGCACTTGTTGCATGCGTAGGAGTGCGCCGATCGCGTTCTCCACAGCCCCGCACACCGCAGACCACAAATATGGGTAATGAGAAGGAGCATCACGGCGCGGTGTGCGCCGCGCTCGAAGCGGCGGCGCGCGGGCTACCGGTGAGCGCGGGATGCGGGGAATGGCGCGCATCCTCGCGCGTCTTCGGCGACGACGAGCTCGCGCGAGCCCTGGCGATCGCCGCGATCGTCGACGCGGTCAGCGCTGTGCTCTCTCACAACGCTGACATCGCAACGCCCGAAGGGTGCCAGCGCCGAGTCGAGATTGGGACGACGAAGACTCACGGAGCCTTTGCTTTGCCCTTTTCGTCCGTGCGGTTCACGGACCGAAAAGCAAAGAGCGCTCCCACCGTCAGGCCCGTGACAGCACCCGACGCGTGTGCGCGCCAACCGCGGTTGAGATGCCCCTCGATCGCCGGCAATATCTCAGTAAAGCCGAAGTACCCGATGGCGAGCATCATCGGCGCGACGCGCCACCACCAGCGGACCTCTCGATGCGTCACCCAGAGAACGGCCGCCATCACGACCATCGACGCCGCGACGCCCGAGGCTCCATACAAATCCCGTGAATCGACGAGGTGAAAGCCCGCGGCGGTCGCGACGGCGCTGAGCGCAAAGGACGCGACGAGCCGCGCTGGACCGAGACGCCACTCGCACAGCGTCATCGCGACGAGCAGGGCCAGGCAATTGCTCTCGAGATGCGAGCGATTGCCGTGGATAAACACATAGCTGATAAACTGGATTGCTTTGGGATGAATCCCATCGAACACCCAGCGCGCGGGCAGAGGGTCGGGACCGATTCCCGTGCGCTCGCGGGTGCTGTCATCGAGCCAAAACGCCGCACACAGCGCGGCGACCATGAGCGCAGTGACAACGGGCGCCTTGGCAATCAGTCGGGCATGTCTGGGGTTGATCGCCATCGGTCAGAGATGCCTCGGGGCGGCGCGCGACCCGCGGCGGGCACGAGCAACCCACAGGACAGAGCGGGCACCGACGTCACGAGTCTGAGCGATGGCCATCACGCGCCTCTGCCGTGCGGCCATCACACCCGCGCTAGCCCATGGTGCCTGGGTTGCCGAAGGCCTCGACCCCACCCGCGGGAACGGCGTCGTTCGGTCGATCGCGGAGCACACGGGCCGTCTCGAGGTCGTCGGGATCCAAGAAGTTGGGCAGCCCATCCCCATCGCTGTCGGTGAGCTCGGAGCCTGCGTTCATAGGGTCCGTCCCGTTGGCGCTCTCGAACGCGTCCGGCTCGCCGTCACCGTCGCTGTCCGCGTCGGCCATCATGATGTTGGTGCCGAGCAAGAATTCGGTGTCGTCGCTCGCCATGTCGCCGTCCGAGTTGATGCTCGCTGGGTTGCTGTTGGTGTACACGCGCTCTTGCCCGTTGAGCAGCTGATCGCCGTCGCTGTCGGCGTATTCGTTGGGGTCGTCCAGGTTGAACTCGACGTTGTCTGGCGTCCCGTTGCCGTTGCTGTCGGCGCTCAGCGGATTGGTGCCCGAGCCAAAAAACTCGAAGCCATCTGGGATCGTGTCGCCGTCGGTGTCGGCGTTGTTGGGGTCCGTTCCCACGCGGCGTTCGGCGACGTCGCTGACGCCGTCGCGGTCTGCGTCGGGGCCCTGGCTGCCCGAGCGATTGCCCAAGCGAATGTACATCGGCCGTGAATTGGCCAGCGTCGTCGGACCGGTGGCGCCCGCGACGCGATTGCGCACCAGGCAGAACTTACCGTCGTACATGTTCGCGATCCACGTGCGCTGGATCCACACGGGATCGAGACCGTCGAAGGCGACCGCACGCGCTGCCGGCGAAGGACTCGTCACGGGTGCCAGGGGCGTGCGGTTGGCGCGTGGTCCGAAGGGTGTCGGTGGTTTGGCTTTGGCGCAGCCGCTCGAAGCGACCATGAGCGCACAGCCAATCGTTGCGACCATCGTGTGTTTGTGTCGCGAAAACAGTGAACGCGTCCGTTGGTGCATGTCTCTCACGTTAGCTGCCTTCGCTGCACGCGTCCACGGCGAAGCCAGTGATTGCAGCTCGTGCAGAGGAGCGTCTGGCACGCGTTTTCCCTGCGTTTTTGCGTTCGAATCCCATCGGCGCGCCGGAGCTGAAAGGGAGAGTCAGGCGTCGAGTGGGTAGCAGCAACGCGACTCGGGCTCGCCCGCGTGTCTCGCTCGCCGCTCCCTCCGCACGATCGCAATCACACTCCTTGGGGGTCGTCTGTCTGGCGTGAGTCCTTCGAGTCTGATGGCTTCGACCGAGAACGTCGTTCGAGCCGCCACGCCGCCAGGAGCGCCAACCAAAACCCCGCTTGCAGCACGGTGTCCGATGCGCCCTTCATCCGTGCGTACGGAGACCGCCTTCGATCGATTCGAACGTGCTCGATGCTCGCCCCGGTCGTGCGCGACCGTAGGAGCAACTGTCGAATCTGCCGACGAAGCGAGCGCAGCTGCTCGCTGAGCGAATCGATTTGTTGTTGCGTCGCGACGGTGTTGTTCGCTCGCTGCGCTTGTGTCGAAAGCCGCTCCTGCAGCTCTTCGTTCAGCGCTTTGTACCGAGCGATCCATGGCAACTCTGGGCGACCGACGCCGGGCATTCGCGCCATTCGCGGGCCCCCCACGACGCCGTACACCTCTCCCGTGGGCGCGACGAATCCCGTGAAGCCTCCGTTGCCCGAGCGCGCGACGGTCACGCGCGCTTCGACCGCGCGAAAGATGTTGAACCGAACCGAACGCAGGACGTCATCGGAGTGGTTGCCCCACCAATCATTGGCGATTTGCAGCCAGAAGTCCGGTTTGTTCTCTCCGCTGATCGACGGGTAGAACGCGAAATCGGGCCACTCGGTCTCGAAGCAAATGGGGACCGCGAAGCGCGCTCCCTCGACGGAGAAGAGCGTGGGGGAGTCTCCGGCAGCGATCCACGGTGGCCATTGGGGTTGGGCGTTGTGAGCGCGGAGCAACCACTGGTGCGCCGCGCGCAACGCGCCCACGGATGACTCACTCCAAGGGAGCCATTCGTACCCAAAGAACAGCGTCATTTTGTCGTGTCGCGCAGTCGGGACGTCCTGCCCAGGCTCGATCAAAAAGGCAGAGTTCATCCGTTGCCATTGCCCTCGACGGACCGTCGATGCGCCGCCTCCCACGATCAACGGAACTCCGAACGATCGCACCATGCTCGTGACGGCCTGTCGCTGCGCGCGACCCTGCGTTTGCGCCAGCGCGATGCGCGATCGATCTGTCGCAGAATCGTGCGAAATCTGCTCGGCCCTGAGCAGCCGCTGCGCCATCGCGTCGGTCGCTGGGACCTCGGTGAACTCCGGTGAAATAGTGCCGTCGAGCACGGACTCAGGCCATGCGATCAACGCTGGCCGCTCGCTGGGAGCCGCGCTTCGCAGAGCGCTCGAAGTGGTCGCGAACAGACCGCGGATCCCCGATGACTGCGTGGGAAAAACCTCCCTGTCGTTGAAGTCATCGCTCTGCACGACCATCACTCTTGGGCCCTGGATGATGGTGCGTTTGCCCTCGTGCAAGCGGTACGCGCCATAGCTCGCGACGACGATCCAAACCGCCGTCACGGCAAGGAGCTCGCTGCGCGCGGAGGCGTGACGCGGGCGACTGTCGGGCCAATAGCGGCGCAGGATCAACGCTGCGACAGCGCCGCTCGAGCAAGCGATGGCGAAGGACAGGGCGGCCATTCCGAAGAGATCACACACTTGCAGGGCCCACAGCTGCGCGTGCAGCGCCGTCGCGAGCCGATGCCACCCCGGAACGATCTGCGTGTTTCGCACCAGCTCTCCCGCAGACCACAGCAATCCGACCATCAGCGTCAGCGGGAGCGCCGTGCGCTTCGCCAGCACGCGCAAGGCATATCCGCCACCCACGATCGCCGGAACAAACGGCACCAAACACAGCGCAGGGTACGCCGCAAACACGTTGCCGACCTCGCGATGCATCGCATAAAAGCCAGGAAAAAGCGCGAGATACCCGATCATCGGCGCCATCCGCTGCGTCGTCAGCACGAGCAACAACCACGGGACGAGCGCCACAAAGATCACTGGCCACGCCCCGTCGATCGACATCGAAACGTACAGTACGATCGGCGCCAGCAACGACAACGCACAGATCGTGGCGGCGCGCTTCCAGCGTTGGTTCGGCGGTCCCACGGGTGCTACTGCTACCTTGTCCGTTGCGGTTGAAGTGAGCGGCTTCGTGGTGGTCGCGAAGAGCGTCTCTGCCAGAGACGGCGAAGGCGTCGGGATGATGCAACGGAAACGCGATGCTGTCAGGCATTGCATGGCCGTCGCGCACCTGCAGCGTGAGTCACCGTAGTCCCCCGCCGCGGGCCGTTGGCGCATGGTGCTGCCGACGTGGCTGAACGCACGCCAACCGCTGAACGCTGAGCAGCTCGCAGGGAGACCGTCGAGCGCTCACGCGCGGGTCACTGCCGCCGGGCCGCGACACGAGAGACCGAACGACGATCGCGCTCGCCGAAGGCGCCGCAGAGGCCGAAGCAAACGCGGCAACCGAAGGGTCATCGAGGATGGGTGCATCTCCTGCCATACGACAGCCGGGGCGCGGCAGCGAGCGGCGGCGCGGCAGCGAGCTCTCATCATTCATCACTTGCCTCGAATGCGCTGGAT